>JAZRMF010000011.1:0-6111 GCA_045647355.1 Candidatus Enterousia sp. | reverse complement strand
TCCGACTTCCACTCGTATGGTCCACTCATCTTTTGTAGGATAATTTACACTACAATTACCACACGTTTGCACCATACGACATGATTCAACCAATATGCAAAATATGCAAATATTGCATGTTTACAAATAATATGATCTATTGTATTTTTATTATAGGAAGGAGGATCACATTGTGAAGAATACGTTTAACGTAATCGAAGATGTTCTAATTGGAATGGGTATCACGGTTTCGTTAATCGATATCCAACAGATATTATCTATCGTATTGATCGTTCTCAATGTTTGCATGATTCTGGTAAAAGTCGGTTTAAAGATATACGAACATGTCAAAACTAAAAAATACGACCAAATCGATGATGATTTAAAAGAAGGTATCGAAGGAATCGAAAAGATTCAGGAACAAACAAACCACAATGATGATTCGAAGGAAAGTAAATAAATATGGGTGATAATGGTATTCCATCACGTGCGGATTGGTTATTCGGTAAGACTTTCGGAATCGACATTGTGAATGATAAAAACGCGTTAATTCAATCATATAGTCGTTATATGTTAAATAACACGTTGGAGATGTTCGAATATGACGGTTTACCGGAAACAGTTCCACAAAAAGAATTAGAAATTTTACATCAGATAAACGCGTTCGCTATTTGGAAAAACGTTAACGGAAAAATATATGTATTCCATGGTGGATTAGGTGGTCTATTAGATGAATATTACCATCCTACACGTGCGGTCGTGTCTAATCCTTATTTAGAATATAATGCGGATTTAGAAATCGACAAAGATTGTGTCGTGACATGGAATGATAAATGTCGTTATGGTTTATCCGCTATGTTTAACAAATATTCGACGTTGTTAGCGGAATGTGATATTTCGATTCGATTTGCGACTATTAATTCACGAATTCCACATCTAATTAATGCGAATGATGATGTCACGAAAGAATCCGTCGAAACCGTATTGAAACAAATATGGGATGGTGAAAAATTCGGTGTCATTCTCAATAAGAAATTAATAGATGGAACGAACGGAACATTCACCGTGGAATTTGGGAAAAATAACGTTAGCAACATCAAAGATTTAATCGAATTAAAACAATATTTGAAATCATCGTGGTATTTGGAATTAGGAATCCAATCCAATTACAACATGAAAAGAGAATCACTTAATTCGAGTGAAACCACAATGGATGAAGGTGTGTTATTACCTTTAATCGATGACATGTTAAATGAACGTAAAATCGGTTTAGAAAAGGTAAATAAAATGTTCGGAACAAACATCACCGTAAAATTATCATCCACGTGGGAAAAAATTCGTGAAGAAATTAAAAACGAATTGGAACGTCAAGAATTGGAATCCGGTCAAAAGGATGATCCAAAAGAAGATGAACCGAAAGAAAATGATGTTCCTTCTGACGATTCTAATGGGGGTGGTTCCGATGGTGAATGATCTAAAATGTAAAACATGGTGGGAATTAATAACCGACACCGATAACACGGATTGGGGTTCAAATAAAATCTTCGCCGTCATTCAAAATATTGTTGATAATACTCAAATGTTGCCATGGTTAGATCAAACGACATCACAATTGATTGACGATTTGTATTACGCGGAACATTCCGGTTCAAAACATCCATCAATTGTTGTTGGTCGTATATTACATGTCAATAATGATAACGTTCAAACATCGATGGGTATTATTGCAAATATGATAATTCAAAAATTCGCGGATAAATGGGATAGATTATATTCCGCAATTACAACGAATTATAAACCATTAGAAAATTACGACATGGAACAAACCGAAACACCGGATATCACACATACCAAAACGACACAAACGGAAACAGTTACATCCATCACGGATGATGTTACCGGAACCGATGTTTATGGTTTTAATTCTTCTTCACCTGTTCCGAACAATAAAGTGACAAGAAACGGAACGTCCACCGTTTCCAATGATCCCGATAATAATGTGGAAACCAATGTCGAAAGTGGCACACGCGGTTTAACACGTCATGGTAATATCGGTGTCACAACGTCACAACAGATGTTACAATCGGAAATCGATTTGAGAAATAATTATAATTTCTTAGATAACATCATGGACGATGTGGATTCCATTTTATGTAATTTAGTTTATTAAGGAGAAATATTTATGGCAAAAAAATATGTTCCATCCGGTTATCAAATCATCCATGTCGATTTAACAAACAGGGATAGTCTAACCGGTGAATTAGATTTAACAAAGGGTGATAATCAATTGTTATTAAATATCTTATCATCTGACGTTACCAAACCGATATTATTAAAAGTGGGTATTATTACAGTTTTTCCACTTATTAATGGAGAAAGTATCTCATTTTTAGAAGATATCGAGTTTGATGAAGATACCGGCAATTTAAATACGTGTTCATTTACCCGCATATATGTGGATACAGGAAAATTATATTATGGTAATGTTGGTTATTAATAAGGAGAATAATTATGCAAGTCAAACAAGTTTACACATTATTGAACAACACCATTAAAGAAGTTTTAGGTGAAACCGCGGTCGTTCAAGAAGATTTAACCGGTCTTGTCGAATTAGGCGATACCATTTCTAACGCGGTCGGATACGACAAATACGTGGGTTCTTTAGTGAATCACATCGGTCGTGTCATCTTTGTTAACAGAAAATATCAGGGTTCTGCACCTTCCGTTTTAATGGATGGTTGGGAATTCGGTTCAATCTTGGAAAAAGTTTCCGCCGATTTACCTGAAGCAACAGAAAATGAATCTTGGGAATTAACCGATGGTGCGTCCTACGATCAAAACATTTTCTATCAACCAAAAGTGAGTGTTAAATTCTTCAATAAGAAAGCAACATTCGAAATTCCAATGTCATTTACTGAAAAGCAAGTGAAACAATCCTTCAGTAACGCGGAACAAATGAACGCGTTCTTATCCATGATTTACAATGCGGTCGATAAAGCGATGACCGTCAATATCGACATGTTAATTATGAGAACCATTAACAATTTTATCGGCGAAACCATTTATGATGAATACGGTAGTGGTTCACAAACCGGTAGTTCCGGTGTCCGTGCGGTCAATTTGTTATATCAATACAACCTAATCGCACCAACACCAATTACCGCGTCCGATTGTTTACATGATCCCGAATTTATCCGTTATGCGTGCTATATCTTAAAGTTATATGCTGGTCGTATGGGTAAAATTTCCAAATTATTTAACATCGGTGGTAAAGATAGATTCACACCACGCGAATTATTACACGTCGTTTTATTAGATGAATTCGACGCGTCCGCAAGTGTGTATTTACAATCTGACACATTCCACAATGAATTAGTCACATTACCACAAGCGGAAACCGTTCCATTCTGGCAAGGTTCCGGAACCGCTTATGATTTCGCCGACACAGGCACCGTCGACATCAAGAAATCTGACGGAACCGCGATTAAAGTCACCGGTGTGCTATGTGTTATGTGGGATAGGGACGCATTAGGCGTTTGCCAACGTGATCGCCGTGTGACTACTCACTATAACGCAAAAGCCGAGTTCTATTCCAATTGGTATAAGTTCGACGCGGAATATTTCAATGATTTAAACGAAAATTTCGTCGTGTTCTTCGTTGCTTAATTGATACATAGAACGTTAAAATATGGGTGGGTGGAATAATTATCCATCCATCCATTTTTCTTTAAGAAGGGAGATTAAAATATGGTAACTTATAACGGTAATTTTCACATTAATGGTAATGTGGGAAATTATATCGATGAAAACACCATTAAATTAACATTTATTGAACGTTACACCATCGTTAATAATTTAGTTAATTTAAAAGAAATTAAGGCCATCGAATTTTACACCAATCACGACATCGATGTGTTTTATTTAAAAATTGTGTGGATTAATACCGCTAATGTGGAAACAACCACCACAGAAAGCGAAATCACAGTCACCGATTATATGCAAACGTTCGACCAATATTTTCCATGTGGAATATTTGGAAAAGGTTCTATCGTATTTAATGACAACACCGCACAAGCAACATGGGAAAGTCAGGGATATTTATTAAGTTCCAATGAATATGTCGGAAAGATTCATATTAGTAATGTCGCGGAAGATTTCGTTTATGATGATAATTTTATTCATATTTATAATATGAAAACACCGGATTATGTATTTGGATTTAATTACGATAAAATGAATTCCATCATTTTTGGTGGAGATGGATCATATTATTGGGTTACATTCTTTTATGAATATCAGGGTGTCGCACGCGTTCAATATAATTATTACGCGGATATATCATTATTAACCGCATATTTGACCGGTGTTTCTTCCAGCGGATTCGATTTTATTTGTTATTTGGAATATACAGATATCGACAATATCCGTGATATAGGAATCGACAGTTCCGCGAATTGTATTTTCTTATATCGCATGAATTCACCGAAGAAACAAGTCAATAAAGATTTAATATTCGTTCAGGCGGATGAAATGAAATATACACGTCCGATTCAATATAAACAGATGATAATCGACATCAAACGTTCCGCGAATGATTTACAATATAATTACGTATATTTAACAGTTTTAAACCGCTATTACTATATTACGGATGTGGTGTTAATGAATGATTTCGCGTCATGTTCGTTGGTGGAAGATGTGTTAATGTCATTTTCCGATTTAATCCGTTCACAAACCGCGTTCGTGGAAAGACAAGAAAATAATTATGATCCTGACAAAGTGGATAATTTAGTATCAATTGATTATGATAAAACAATAACTTACGAAACTATCACACCATCAAATGATATTTTTATGGTCGCGAATCAAGAAACATCGACCGCAAGTGGCGGAAATTGGTTTATAACAGTAGTGGGGTAAATAGTTATGGGACAAGATAAAAGAACATACGGAGATCAATATTACGTCCAAAGTAGTGCAACATTATATCGTCTGACCGGAACAGAAGCGGAGAATTTATTATCCGATTTATGTGATGGAACATTTAATAATTTTTCCATTACACGATCTATCGGAACAAACGGTATTGATACATTATTATCGAATTCATCGGATTACATTGTTAATTTGACGTATATACCTATTGATTCATCATTTTTTGAAGTAGGTGGATTAACCACAACAAGTATTGTAATCGGTAATAAAACATCTTCGTATCAGGGTAATTTATTTACTTTAATGAAAACAAATGTCAAATTATTTGAAAAATCATTTTCACGAACATTTGATAATTTTTTAGATTTTTCACCTTATACTAAATATGAATTAATAATTCCGTTTTTTCCTAAAATAGATTTAGATCCAAATGTTGTAAACGGTCATACCTTATATGGTTACATATCACCGGATTTTAAAAATGGAAATATAACATTATATTTATATTTAGATGATGATTACCTAATAGATTCGATTGATTCTAAAATTGGTGTATCTATTCCGATTGGTAAATCTAATGGTGAAGAAATACAACGTAATAATGTTTTACAATCTATTTCATTATTAGGTAGTGCGATATCTATTGGTATTGGTGCATATACCGGAAATCCATTAGCATTAACCGCCGGTGTCGGTATGGCGACATCTAATGTGTCGAAATTAATTTCTAATAATGTGGAACATCTCAAATCATATAGTGGTGGAAACGGAACACGTTCGGAATTATGTGTCGATAAACATATTCGATTGATTACTACAAAACCGGAAAATGTTAGATATCCAAATTATTCATTACGTGGCGGTGTGTGTCGCAATAATTACACATTATCATCATTATCGGGATTTACACAAATTGGTGATATAAATTTCGATCCATCAGGTTATGAAATCTATAATGATGAAATTTCCGAAATAGTGGAATTATTAAAATCAGGTGTGATATTATAATCACGGATGCTAATATACAAAGGAAACCACGGTTCATGTGATCGTGGTTTTTTCTTTAATTTGAAAATATTTTAAAAAGTATTTGAAATTAATTTGAAATCGTTATAATATAATTACGTCGAAAGACAAAGGAGAAAACGAAAATGAAAAACAAAACATTAGAAAAGATGTTAATCAGTGAATTAACAA
>JAZRMF010000010.1:0-1219 GCA_045647355.1 Candidatus Enterousia sp. | reverse complement strand
ATCTTGCGTAGCCGTATAAGGCATTATTGCCCCCTCATTTAAAACAACTTTATAAACAGAGGAGCCACTATATGTTTCATAGTTTTCAGCAGACATTGAAATCATCAAGCCACCCGAACCCCACTGGTTAATAACCCAGTGATCTGTATTACAAAGCGT
Source organism: Candidatus Enterousia sp. (assembly GCA_045647355.1). Lineage (GTDB taxonomy): Bacteria > Pseudomonadota > Alphaproteobacteria > Rs-D84 > Rs-D84 > Enterousia. The sequence goes on along the minus strand of JAZRMF010000010.1, from coordinate 1,060 downwards.
TGTAGCCGAAACTCCTTCATCTTCTGCCGAAGCATAGAATGTAATATTGGATAATAAATCCGCATAATTTGCAGGATTAGAAACCACTGTTCCAGCGGAAACCGATGTATATTCAATCGCATTTAATACAAGATAATATTGCGAAGAACCTACATCCGCACGAAGCTGTATACCTGAAACAGACGTTTTTGTCGCAGTTGTTTCCGCCAATGCTTTTTGCGTATCGTTTCTTATAATACCGATACCAAAAAAGGCACAAATCGCCATCAAACAACCCAATAACATGATTGTTATTTTCTTTGCTAATTTTGCCATAAAAAATCTCCTTTAATATTATTAAAAATACTCAAATGAACGCCGCCCCCCTTTTTTGAACTCCGTTCATTCAAATTTCCATTTAGGCTTTGATACCTGCGAAGGAGAACCCTTCAATCATAGTATTTTGATAGAACATGAACACAACAACCATCGGCAACATTAAAATAACACCAATTGCCATCTGCTCGTTCGGTCTTGACTCCATCGCAATTTCCGTCGTCAAATAAGTATAATAAATATACAAATTGACTGTGTAATGCTCGTCACTCGTGATATACATCAACGGGCCCATAATATCGTTCCAAGCGCCAAAGAAAGCGTTGACAGCCAAAAACATAATAATGGCTTTTATATTTGGCAACGTAATGAAAAACATTCTTTGCAAAATGTTTGTACCGTCCAAAACCGCCGCTTCGTCCATTTCTTTGGGAATACCACGAATAAACTGCATAATCATAAAAATATTCATAATGCCGCCGCCAAAGAAACAAGGCACCGTGAGCGGCAACAGTGAATCCGTCCAATTAAGCTGCGTAAAAATACGATATACGGGAAGTTGTAACAAAATGCCCGGCAACATAATCGTACCCAAAGCAACTTTGAATACCAATCCACGCCCTGCAAACTTTACTTTTGTAAAGGCATATGCCGCCATAAACGCCGTTAAAGGCACACCAATAACGTTACATACAACTACAATGAGCGTATTTTTTAAGCCTCTGATAAATTCCGTATTCTGCAA
>JAZRMF010000009.1:0-73095 GCA_045647355.1 Candidatus Enterousia sp. | reverse complement strand
GATGATAATGGCATTGCCGGCATTTGGAAGCGCGACATCACAGCCGTCAACGCCGTTTGTTGGTGATAAACGCACGACATCACAGCCGTATGTTTATAACCGGATACAAGAAGAAACGCAGGTAAAAATCCCTGCGGCGGGCGCGCAGGGTGTTGGTGAGGGGACCAGTGTGATAACCTATACGAATACGGCGGGTGGCGGTGTAATTGGTGAACGGCAATTATTTACCGGCGAAAATGCATATACAGAAGGTGATGCGAATAAACTTATTACCGCGGCGGCATTGAATAATACATTTACAAACCTGCCGACGACGGATACAACAAAATTGGAATGTGCGAACCAAAGTGGTGGTTGCACACTGTGGACAATCATCGACCAAACGGCATACGGGGCCGGTGGTGGTTCGGGTGGTACCGACCCGGCAATCCTTGCCATGTTACAGGCATTGGTAGGTACAAACGGCACGGGGTATTGTTATAAAAAATTAATAGATGGCACTGTAAACGCCGAAAATTGCACAACAACACCATCAAATTATGGCGATTGGGGTACTATGTTCGAATATAATAATGAACCGGTTCAGGTAAGTGGTATAAGTGTATGTAGTTCGGTAAACGAAGGGTTGTCCGTGGGCGGAATACCGACCAATCAAACGGGGGTCCAAAGTGATTACGAAAGCAATATGTCAAATGCACCGACCAGCAGCCCTGTTGGTGGTAATTGCTATTGCAAGATGACCGGACCTGCAGAATCCCGTTGGGTGTTCAAGAACTCGTACTCCGTTTCGATCTGTGCGAGCAACTGTGCGGGCCTCTGCGCGAACGACGTCCGGAGCCGCTCCGTTTTCCGGGGCGCTGTGTTCGGGGCGGTGCAATAGGATAGTGGTTAGTGTTATTAAAAACGGGTGCATCCGCACCCGTTTTTCTTTTTGTAATTTTTGGCAAAGTGTGGAAATTTAGTTAATAAAATCACCAAGTTATCTTTTAATAAATATCTTGACAAATATATTTTTATGTACTATAAATATACCAAACAGGGGCAATAAAGTGAACAAAACAGAATATAGCATTTTTATCAAGCAATTGATTGATAATCTGTATGCTGTGATAGTGTCGCATGACGCGGCCAGTGATTTTGCACCCATTTTGAAACAGATACAAAAATCTGTGGCCGAAAAACCGGAGTATATATTTGCGGCACTGAACCCAAAAAGTGCCATGAATATAAAGTTTCCATACATATTGTATGCCATATTTTATGCCTTGCGTAATTTGGATTCCAAGGATATTTTAAACAATATCTCGGCTCAGGACATTGGGGTACTGGCAAATTGTGTGGCCGAAAGCAGAAATTTGGGCGCCCCGGAATATGCCGAATTAAAGATGGTTGATGAAACATTTCAAAAGGCGCTGGCAATAACCAACACGTTGGGGTGGGCATGGCAAAATGTTATGTCGGTATTTGATGCATGGGACTACAAAATAGATGCAATCCACAAGAAAAATCAGGAAAAGCAAAGAATCAGACGGCGCTATAACAATAATACCGTGGAAATCGAAGAATTGGTGGCGGTTTTATATCCGGATACCGACAAAACAATAGAAAAGAAAATAAAGAAATTTTGGCGTGCCATAGAACGCGCATCCAGATCTAATCCGAAAATACAACCGGATAACTGGTTCGTCACAGAAGGCGGGGTGAAAAAATTCTGCCGCAGATATTATGATAAATTATGCGTGTTTCTTGGCATCACGAAAGTGCCACGTGCGAGTAAGGTTTGCAGTATTGAAGAATTGGCGGCAAAGTTATATCCAAATGATGCCGCCGCACGCAGTAGTTTGATTTATCGTATACAATATGTAAGAACCAGTGCGCCATTAAGTTTCGCGGATTATGCAAAATTAGCAAGTTTTTTTGCAAGTGGTGAAGGGGGCATACTGTTGTTCCGCAAGGGGCATGAACAGGAATTATTGGATTTTTTGGATAATATTCCACAAAAACCAAGAAAAGTTGTGCCGGAAAATACTTTGACATTCGAAGAATTGGCGGATTTGGTGTTCTATGATGAAGCGGACACAGATAAACGCGTTGGTAAATTATACAGCCGTAAAGGTTATGTGATGGCTCGTTTGGCGCCCAAACGTAAACAAGAAGTGGAAAGTTGGTTTATTCAGATTTGGGGTGGCAAATGTTTTAAGAAAGCGCATTATGTCGAATTTTTTAATCTGATGAGACCAGACGATACCATTCCGCAGGAACAATTGACCTTGTTGGGGATAAAAAATTACCCTAAACCCCAACATGGTGTGGTTTACCGCAAACCAAATAACTTTGTAAATGCCCCGGAAGCCATAGACGGGGATTTGCCATTTGAAGAATTGGCAAACATTTTATACCCAACCCTTAGCAGCCCATTGTCGTATCTGCATAAACGTAAACACTATTTGTTGAAAGATTATCCTGAATACGCACCAAAAATGGACGAGTGGTTTATTAAGGGCCCAAAAGGGAAAATGTGGTTGCGTGCCGAATTCTACCCGCAATTTAAAGAATTTTTATCATTGCCGTTAAAATCAAGCAGACAAAAATCCCAGGCACAGATGCAAAAGGGCATGTCGGCCGATTTTGGTGGGGGAATGTCGGGTGTTAAGGCATTAGAACAATACTTGCAAGCCGTTCAAGATATGATGCTTGAAATTACGCAGCAACGTAACGAAGCTCTGGCGCGCCAGAAACAGCATATAAAAATGGCCATAGGAACCAGCGAAACCAGAACCTTTAAAAACATGGTCGAAGAGGTAACGGCCGCACAACACGAACAGATTATTATAGACGACAGCGATGAACAAATGGCAGAATTGCAACAGAATGCCAGTGAAGCATCTGATTTATTGCAACGTGCGCGTGATGCCGAAAATGCATGGTTGGAAATAAATGCGCAGATTAAAGATTTCTTGTGTCAAAACAAGAAATAGTTTCGGTTACGCGATGATTTTCTGAATAACGTAATTTGCCATCATCAATCCGAATGTACCGGTCACGGTAATCACAGAACCAAAGTTTTTGTCGGGGGCAATTTCGCCCGATGGGTTTTCTGTTGAAAATACAACGGGAAAATCGCGTAATTTTTCTTCGCGTACGATTTTGCGTATGCGTGCCGCCAACGGGCAGGCGTATGTTTTCGATATTTTATCTATTTTAATTTTAGACGGGTCTGTTTTGCGCGCCGCCCCCATCGAAGATATAAACGGCACATTATTTTTATTGCACCAATGGTAGAGTGCAATTTTTGATGGTACGGTGTCGATGGCATCAATTACAAAATCTGGGTGCACGGGCAGGGCGGTATTTTCATCAAAAAATATGTCCAATGCGGTCACTTTTGTATTTGAATTTATGTCGGCAACTCGTTCCCGGGCCGCGGCTATTTTGCTGTGTCCTATTGTGGAATGCAGTGCGAATATCTGACGGTTAATATTTGATTCTTCGACACGGTCAAAATCAATTAAAACAATGTGCCCGATGCCGGTACGGGCAAGGGCCTCAATCGCAAAAGACCCAACGGCACCACACCCAACAACCATTACAGTTGCTTTTTGTAATTTCTGTATTTTTTCATCGCCAAACAACATGCGGCATCTATTCAATTGGTCGGACATAACTTATAACCCTTTGAAAATTTTGATATATTTGTTCAACAATCGCCTCATGTTCCATGCCCAAAATACCAGTAATTGCATCCATTGTGTTTTCTATTGTTTGTACTTCTGTGTCATTATCGTGCGCATCACTTTCAATCAATAGCCGGGCGATTGGTGTATTGGAAATACGGGTGATTGCCTTGGTATCTTCCGGCATGGAATATGAAAAATATATATTATATTGTTCGGCGATTCTGGTAATTATATCTGGGTCCCCGGCAAATGCATGAACAACAACAAGCGGTGGCATGGATTTGTGTAACTCTTTGAATATATGTAATATTTTATCCCATGCACCAACGCAGTGTATGTGTGCTGGTCGATTGAATTCGGATGCAATTTGTATTTGGCGGACGAAGATTTCCTCTTGGATATCAATATTTGGATGATATTTATCCATGCCGATTTCACCAACCATCAATGTTGGGTTTTGTGCCAAAACATCGCACATTTCAGATTCCCAATCGGCCGATACAGATTCAATGTTCCATGGGTGGATGCCGATGCAGCCAAAGTTTCTATCATCGGCGGAATTAATGATTTTATCCCATTCTGATTGGTTCGTTGCATTACAAATGCGCCCAACCAACATGTCCGGGCAGGGTGCATCAGACATTGTATGACAATGTGCGTCGGTATAATTCATACCCAAAACTATAGTGATGATTTGTTCATCTTGCAACAAAGTTTTTTATATGCTTTTATTCGTGTTGCCTTTTTATTCAAAAAATGTCAAAATGACACCAACAGGGGGATGTGATGGTCAAAAAACTTAATCATAAAGAACGCGTTGAAAAAAATGGTGATGCAATCAACAGGCTTTATCGTAATACTGCGCCGTTGCTTTTGGCCGAAGCGGCGGTATTTGGTTTGGTTGCGGTTTTGATGATGGCAAACCCCGTGGGGATATTAAATGCAATAACTTTTATCATCGGGGGTGGGTTAATTGTATTTGGTTTGTATCGAATTAGCATGGTTTTTGTGTCAGAACTGGGGTTCGGAATAGGGGCATTTGATGTCTTTTTTGGCCTGGTTACTATGATTTTGGGAATTGTGTTTTGTGTGTGCCCGCATGGGGTGGCGTTGGGAATTATCTATGTGTTTATAGTGATGTTTTTGCTTAATGCACTTCGTATGCTGTTTTTCGCGATTAATATGGCACGGGTCGGTTTTGGGCATTATATGATGGATTTAATTGCGGCGGGGGTAATGATTTTACTGTCGCTGGTGTTGCTGTTCTTGCCAAATTTGGCAATAGGGGTGTTGGTTTGGTTTGTCGCGATATACTTACTTTTGTATGCGGCATTTGACGTATATATGTTTATAAAGCTGTTCCGTTTGCGCCGTGCGGTACGCAAATTAAAATAGTAAGAAAAATATTGAAAATACAAACTGTTTCATGTATAATCACGGCATGATTAGAAATTGGAACATTTTGTATATCGTCCATCACGCCCGCGCGGGCGTATGTTTCTAGCAACCTAAATTTCATATATTGTGGTTGTATCATTTTATGATACATGGTTTAACGGTTAATAAAAAAGTAGGAAAATAAAATGGATTTAAAACCAACAAAACCTTTATCAGGATTTATAGAATTGTTGCCAGCGGCGCAACGGTTCGTTGATGCGTGTGCGGCACGTATGCTAAATGTTTTGCGTACATGTGGGTTTTCGTATTTAGATTTACCGGCAATAGAACGGGCCGAAGTTCTGACCGATAAAGATAACTGGGACGAAATCGAAACCCAAATGTATTTGTTTCAAAAGGGCGATACCAAAATGGGATTGCGTTATGACGGTACGGTCGGGTTGTCGCGTTATGTGGCGGGGCATCTGAATGAATTGACGTTCCCTTTTCGGGCAAGTCAGTTTTCCAAACGCTATCGTGGCGAACGTAAACAGCGTGGTCGGTATCGTGAATTCTATCAAATGGATATGGATATCATGGATATTAATTCGTTGTCGACGAATTATGACGCAGAAATCATTTCCGTGATTCAACGTACATTGAATTCAGTATCTGAATACATCGGTGATAATTATGTCCTTATTGGGTCACGTCCGTTTTGGGATGCATTGTTTAATTATTTGGGTTTGACCCCAGATCAGAAAAAAGAAATTTTCATTTTGATAGACAAGCGTGACAAAATTGACGATGCAGAATTTGTTGCGTGGTTGGCTGATGTATTGAAAAATGAAAAATTAGAAAATGAAATAAAGTCTGTGTTTACAAATGGTTATAACTATTTTGCGGGTAAATCGGACGATTTGGATGCGGCCATCAAAGAACTGACTGATTTTGTGGACACGTTATCGGAACTGGGTGTGAAAAACGCGCGCATAGATTTGTCTATTACGCGTGGGTTGGCATATTATACAGGTCTGGTTTTTGAATTTAAATTACAGGATTACCCAGAATTGGGTACGGCGGCCGGCGGTGGACGTTATGCCAATTTGGTGGAAAAGTTTAGTAAAACTAAAATAATTGGGGTAGGGGCCGCAATCGGATTTTCAAGAATCTTTGTCGCACTATCTGAATCTGGCAAAATTGATTTATCAAAATTTGAATCTGGGGTCGATGTTGCTGTACTGGTTATGGGGAACGAGAACATGCCGTACGCAATGTCTGTTTTAAATGCGTTTCGTGATGCAGAAATCGCATCTGTGGCGTATTTGGATGCCGAAAAAAAGTTCAAAAGTCAGATTGAATATTCTAATAAAATTATGGCTAAATACAGTGTGATAATTGGCGAAGATGAAGTGAAAAATAAAGTTGTGGCCGTAAAAGATATGACCAGTGGTAATCAACAGACTTTATCGGTATCTGACGCAATAAAATTGGTTCGGGGGAATGCGTAAAATGGTAATTGATCAGAAACTTTTGGATATAAAACAGCGTGCCGATGATATTCAACGTCAAATGAATTCTGGTGATGTTTCGGGCGCGGAATTAACCCATTTATCCAAGGAATATTCACATCTGGCAGAGATTTTGCCGCTGGTGGATGAATATTTTCAGGTAAAGCAGGGCATTTCTGATGCAACCGAAATGCAACATGATCCAGAACTGCGTGATATTGCAGCAGAACAACTTGAAAATCTGAAACATGTCTTGCCTGATATAGAAAAACGGTTACAAATTGCCTTGCTCCCGCGTGACGATGCGGACGATAATAGCGCAATTATGGAAATCCGTGCGGGGGTGGGTGGTGAAGAATCTGCGTTGTTTGCAGGCGACCTGTTTAATCAATACAAGTCATACGCGATGCGTCATGGTTGGAAAATTGAAATGGTCGATGAAAATGCCACGTCTTTGCATGGGTATAAAGAAGTGATCTTCAGAATCGAAGGGGACGGTGTTTATGCACGTATGAAGTTTGAATCTGGTATTCATCGTGTACAACGTGTTCCGGAAACCGAGGCAGGCGGTCGTATTCATACCAGTGCGGTGTCTGTGGCTGTCATGCCCGAAGCCCAAGATATAGACGTCGCAATCGAAGAAAAAGATATCCGTATAGACGTTTTTCGTGCGTCCGGGGCGGGCGGTCAACACGTTAATAAAACCGATAGTGCGGTGCGTATTACCCATTTCCCGACGGGTATTGTGGTTACATGTCAAAACGAACGTAGTCAGATTCAGAACAAGGCGACGGCTATGGCGGTTTTGCGTTCAAAGTTGTACGAAAAAGAACGCCAAGAACAAGATGCGGCGCGTACGTCTTCACGGCGCAGCATGGTTGGGTCAGGGGACCGCAGTGAGAAAATACGTACGTATAATTTTCCGGAACAACGGGTGACCGATCATCGTATTAAATTGACCTTGTATAAATTGGATGATATTTTGGCGGGGGGCGAAGGCTTGGATGAAATGATAGACGCATTAATTGCGGCCGACCAACTGGAACGTCTTGCCGCGATGGAATGAATTGAATGGGTGCTGTAATATGTGTAAGACCGTGTGCAAATACGGTCTTTTTTATCGCAAAAATTGGCAAAAATCGGACAAAAAACGTTGATTTTTTCAAAAAAATAAAAATCAAAAATATATAGTAAAATTGGGATGTTAAGCGGTTGTTATAATACGGTGGTTTAGGAAATAGGGTGGGTGAGGCTTTTATGTTGTGAATTAGGTGAAAATAGCGCATTTCTGCGGTAAAAAACAGCATGGCTTTTATGGGTAAACGCGCGTAAAATAAATAAAAAATATTTTATAAAATTGGGGATGAAAATCGCACCCGGTGATGGGCCGGGGTACAATAAACAATAATAATTTAACATTGTTATCATTGAAAGTTATCTCCTTTGTGTGTGGGTGGATTTTTATCGGTGGGGCATTATTGCATTTGTATTATATCATAGGCGCATAATATATATTATGTATAGTTTATTATAATGAAAGGCGTGAATCTTTATTTGGCAAGGCATGAATCTTTATATTTGGCGATGCTGTGATACTGTATATTTATGAATGTAAAATATTCTTGTGTGCTATTGGCGCGATGAACGTATAAATATATGTCCGAAATAATTTTGCTCGCTCTCTCAGCTGCGTGGTTATATAAATATATGCCCGAAATAATTTTGCTCGCTCTCTCAGCCGCATGGTCATATAAATATATGCCTGAAATAATTTTGCTCGCTCTCTCAGCTGCATGGTCATAAATATATGTCTGAAATAATTTTGCTCGTTTTGGGTCATGTAATTATTGAAATAATAGCTGTTTTGGGCAAAAAATGGCGAATTTGCCCTACTCTGGCCATGAAATTTGCAAAAAAATGGCGGATTTCTGCGGTTTTTGGCTCGCTTTTGTGGAAAAATGCGCGTTTTTAAGATGTTTTTAGCAAATATTAGAATTCTGTAAGAAAATCAATTGTGTGGTGTGTCATGCAAGTAATCAATATATAAGCGGATAAAAGGGCTTGCAATAGAATATGTAGGCTGTTACAATTCCTTTGGAAGGATTCAGGGAATGTTTTTTTTAGGTAAGTTTTTTATAATGATGTTTCTATTTTTTTTCGCCACCGGGGCACAGGCAGAGTGTTGTTGGTGTGAGTGCGATCCCGAGTGTCATTGTCCTATGGGAATGGACTGGGGGGGTGGAAATGATTGTAGCAACCCTTGTGGTAATGTGGACTGTGTAGCTTGGTGTGGTAGTGAGGAACCTGGGCAGTATTGTTCTGATTCTTTTACGGACGAATGTCCAACTTCTGCGCCGGCTGGGCGTTTATGCAGAATTGTCGAACAGAATTGTAACCAGGTTTCAGGCTGTAAAAAATATGAACTTTGTAACCCAAATAATGGCACAACAGGAGAATATGTCGTATCAGATTCGTGTCATCTTGAAAATGGAACATGTTATTCGAATCATAGAAATTGTAATTTGTTTGAAGCTATAGTCTATCGGGGTGGTGAGTGGAATAATTCTCAAAACGAAAATGAGATAATGAAGTGCCTAAAAACAGAACAAAGCGGTACAGCAGAATGGAAACCACAGCAAAATAAATGGGATGTTTCGGGCTGTCGTTGTAAGCATAATGGTTTGATTTGGTATAAAAATTGTACGGGGGTGTATGTTATGAAGCCTCGGCAAGGTTATTCGTTAATATCAAAGGTTAGTGACGAGATAGATTATGAGTGCGAACCGCCGCTTATGTATTACTGCAAGGGTTGTGGGGCGGGTGCCTGGATTGGAGAAACTATTGGATGGCCGGTATATTCTGGCACTAGGTGTAGTTATTCGTTGGATGCCAACGGCAGTGATGATTTGACAGGAACGTATACCGTTTGCAGTTGCAGCACAGTTGATGCAGGTTATTACTCGACGGGATGTAATTTTTCGTATCCCTTGCACAGTATTACCAATCCATCGGGTTGCGAGCAATCCTGCCCTGCAGGGTATTCTACACCAGAAGCGGGGGCGACAAGCGAGAATGATTGTGAATTTGATACAAGTGCGCTTTTTCATGATGCGACCGGCGATTTCATATTGGGAAACATGACAAATTGCCCAACAAATGGCGGCTAAGTTGTGTCACAGAGTTTTATATGATAATAAAAGAAAACCGCCCTGCCCGGACGGTTTTCGTATTTAATATTTATATTATTTATTTTGCGTTTGCCTGTTGAAATAATTCTGTGGCCTTGACCGCTTTTTCTTTGGCCTTGACGTGTGTCAACATGGCGTCCAATGCCTTGCGTTCAAAAATCATACCGCGCAACATCGTGACCGCATTTTGATTTTTGTTATAGAATTCAAACACCTGTTTGGGGTCTGGGTAACGTGATGCTTCGGCCCAGATGGCATTTTGCATATCGTCACGTGTGACTTCGACTTTGTTTTGGGTGCCCCACTCTGCCAAAATCAGACCCAATTTAACACGGCGTTCCGCATCTTTGCGTTCTTTCTTTTCATCAAACTTGCAATCTCCGTCGCATTTCCCATCACATTTACCGTCACAATGTGCGTGATGATGTTCGTGTTCGCGACGTGCCATATCCAATTCTTGTTCGACCAGCGATTCCGGTAAATCCATTTTCACTTTGTCGGCCAAAATGTCCAACAATTCGTTACGCATTTCTTGTTTGGATGCTTCGTCATATTGTTCGTTCAATATATTGCGGATATGTTCGCGTAATTTGTCGACAGTATCGAATCCAATTGTCTTGGCGAATTCGTCATTTAATTCCGGCAAGATATGCTTGCGAACTTCGTGCAGGACAATTGCGAAACGTGCCGCCTTGCCCGCCAAGTTGTCTGCGTGATAATCTTTTGGGAACTTTACGTTAACGTCAAATTTGTCGCCTGCTTTGTGCCCAATAATTTGATCTTCAAAGCCTGGGATAAAAGAACCTGAACCCAACACCAGGTGGTGCATCTTTGCGGCACCGCCTTCGAATTCTTTATCATCGATAAACCCTGTAAAGTCAATAACCGCTGTATCGCCGTTTTCAGCCTTGTATTTGGCATCTTGCTTTTCGGCGGTGCTGCGAGCGCGACGCAGGTTTTCAACGGCCTTGTCCACTTCGCTTTCGTCCAGTTTAGTTGTTTTCTTGGTTAATGTTATTTTCTCCAGATCAATTGCTGGCAATGTTGGTAAAATATCAAAATCTAATGTGTATTCAACGTCTTTGCCAATTTCCCATCCGGCAAGGTCTGCTTTGGGACTGCCTGCAAGGCGGATTTTTTTATCGGTGACGTATTTTTCCAAATCGCCGTTCATCAATGTGTCGATTGCTTCGCCCATCGCAGATGCGTTATACTTTTGGCGCAGCACGGTAAGTGGTACATGACCCGCGCGGAATCCCGGCATTTTTGCATCTTTTCCGTATTTTTCCAAAACCACATCAGCCGCCTTTTGCACTTCGTCAGCGGTCAGGAAACCATTAACAGTATAGTGTAAATCTTTGATTTTTTCTTTTTTAATCATAACATTAGCCCTTTTGAATAAATGTTGCCGTGCAAGTATACATGTATTTTTTATAAAATTCAACTTTTTTTAGTTGTGATAAAAAACCGCCGAAATCGGCGGTTTTGATACGTTCCCATACAAACGTAAAGTTTAACGTTTGCTGAACTGGGTTGAACGACGTGCCTTGCGGAAACCGTAGTGTTTACGTTCAACAACACGGCTATCGCGGGTAAGGAACCCGGCCGCCTTTAATGCGGCACGCAAATCTGGTTCAGATTTTTCCAATGCTTTGGACAAACCGTGCTTTACCGCACCGGCCTGACCGGAAAGCCCACCACCCATAACCATAACAAATGCGTCGTATGCGCCTTCGCGTTTGGTAACGGCAAATGGTTGATTCAAAATCATTTGTAACACTGGGCGACGGAAATACTCGGCCATTGGACGTTCGTTGATAACAATATTGCCCTTGCCTGGCATTAAATATACACGTGCCACAGAATCTTTACGTTTACCGGTTGCATAAATTGCCTTGTCCAATTTTGGAACAGAAACCGCCGCGGTTGTCTTTGTCGCAGCCGCTTTGGTTGTTGTTTTTGCCGCCGGTGCTTTCTTTGGTGCCGGGGCCGCTTTTTTAACAGTCGTCGCCGCTTTCTTGGCGGTTGTTTTCTTGGTTTCAGTTGCCATTATTCGCCCCTTTTGTTTTTACGATTTAAACCCGCAAAATCAATCACAACAGGATTTTGTGCGGCATGTTTGTGTTCAGCGCCCGCATACACGTGCAATTTGGTCAAACGTTTGTCCGCTAGTGCGACCGCAGTGCGACGGCCCATCATGCGTTTTACAGCATTTTTGACCAACAATGTTGGTTTTTCGCTGCGCATTTGGCCCAATGTGCGTTCTTTGATGCCGCCCGGATATGTGGTGTGCCAATAGAATTTCGTTTTGTCGGCCTTGGTTCCAGATAATGCAACCTTGTCCGCGTTGATGATAATTACATGGTCGCCGCAATCCATGTTCGGTGTCCATGTGGCCTTGTTTTTGCCACGCAAGATGTTCGCGGTATATGCCGCCAAACGTCCCAGCGTGCAATCAGTTGCGTCAATCAGATACCATTTGGCTTCTAATTCGCACTTTTTTAACGATTTTGTCGCTGCCATTTTTGTTTTACCTTTGTTATTAATTAAAAGTTCGCACAATTATGTCTTAAACCCGCAGAAAAGTCAAGAAAAATTAATACGGTAAAATAATACCGTATAAAAATGGATATGAATTTATAAAAAACTTGAAAGTGTAATGCTTTTTTGCTAACCTGCCCTGTGCATATTTTATATATGGAGTATTAAAAATGGCAACAGATGACGTAAAAAAAATAATTGAACGCGAAGCCAAATGGCAAAAGCGTTGGGCGGACAAGCGCATGTTTGTCCCGAAAAATGATGGTTCGAAACCGCGTTTTTATAACTTGGTTGAATTCCCGTTTTTGTCGGGTGCGGGGTTGCATGCGGGTCATTTGTTGAATTACAGTGGTATGGATGTTATGGCGCGTTTTCGCCGTCATTTGGGGTATGATGTTTTTTATCCGATGGGTTTTGATTCTTTGGGAATTGCTGCGGAAAAATATGCTACCAAGATTGGCAGACATCCTGCGGATGTATCCGAAGAATTAAAAAAGTCTTATTCTGAAACAATTGACAAGGCCGGTTGGTCTGTTGATCCAGAATCACGTGTCGCTACATCTGATCCAGATTATATCAAATGGACCCAGTGGATGTTTATTCAGTTCTTTAAGGCCGGACTTGCGTACAAATCGGAATTACCGATGAATTGGTGCCCGAATTGCCGCACGACACTTACCAATGAAGAATTGGAAGATGGGTGTTGTGATCGGTGCCATGGGCCAGTTGAAAAGAGAATGAAATTACAATGGAATTTGGCGATTACTAAATATGCGGATCGTCTGGTTGATGATTTGGCATTGGTCGATTATCCGGAAAAAGTCAAAACTATGCAAATCAACTGGATTGGGCGTTCGTATGGTGCCGATGTGGATTTCCGGGTTGGTGACGATGTTATGACGGTTTATACAACACGTGTTGACACTATATTTGGTGTGACATTCTGTGTTATTGCGCCGGAACACAAACTGGTAAAAAAATGGTTGGACGAAGGGCGAATCAAAAATGCCGATGCGGCAAAAGAATATATTGCAGCGGCACGGGCGAAATCCGAAATTGAACGTACTGATGTCACAAAAGATAAAACAGGCGTGAAATTAGAAGGCGTTATGGCGACAAATCCATTTAATGGTCGCGAAGTGCCAATCTTTATTTCGGATTATGTCTTGGCGGATTATGGGTTCGGTGCAATTATGGCGGTGCCGGCACATGATTCCCGTGACTGGGATTTTGCAAAGAAATTCGGTTTGAAAATTATTCCGGTTCTTGCGGGCGGTGAACTTGACGCGGTGTGGGAAGGTGACGGTACGCATATCAATTCAGAATTCTTGAATGGTATGGATAAAGAAACGGCCATTGCAACCGCGATTAAATACGGCACCGAAAAGGGTTTTGCTCGTGGAACAAAAAAATATAAGTTAAAGGATTGGGGCTTTTCACGTCAAATGTATTGGGGTGAACCAATTCCAATGGTTTATTGTGAGAAATGCGGGTGGCAACCAATAGACGAATCCGAATTGCCACTGATGCAGCCATATATAGAAGACTATAAGCCGACTGATGCGGGTGAAAGCCCATTGGCACGCGCAACCGATTGGGTGAATACAAAATGTCCGTGTTGTGGTGGGGCGGCAAAACGCGAAACTGATACTATGCCACAATGGGCGGGTTCTTCGTGGTATTTTATGCGTTATTTAGATGCACATAATGATAAAGAATTCTGCGCGCGGACGTTGTTAGATGAATGGATGCCAGTGAATCATTATAATGGCGGTATGGAACATACGACACGCCACCTGCTCTATTCGCGATTCTGGTACAAGGCATTGGCGGATATGGGGTTTGTGCCGGGGGTTGAACCGTATACAAAGCGTACCGCGCTGGGTGTATTGTTAGGCAGTGATGGGTATAAAATGTCTAAGTCCCGCGGAAATGGATTTATGACATTGGATTTGGTTGAAAAAGTTGGTGCCGATGCTGCGCGCGTTTCAGTGCTGTCGTTGGGTCCGTGGGAAAGTAATACTGTCTGGACGGATGGCGCATTGGCTGGGGTGCAAAGGTTCTTGAAGCGTGTTGAAAATTTATCTGATAATTTAACAGATGACGAATTGACATCAGAACAAGAATTTTTGGTAAATCGTCTTGTCGCAGATATAACCGAACGGTTGAACGATATGAAATTTAATACTTCTATATCGGCGATGATGGAATTCATAAACGAATTTCCAGGGGGCAAAATGCCACGTGCCGCATACGAGGTGTTAATTCAGATGTTAAATCCGTTTGCACCGCATTTGACCGAAGAAATGTGGGAAAAATTGGGACACAACGATATGTTGGTCTTTGAACCGTGGCCGACGTTTGATGCGTCAAAGTTGGTTCAGACCACCGCGACGTTTGCGGTAACAATTAATGGTAAACGTGTTGCCGAATTTAGTGCCGATTTAAATGCAACCGATGAAGAATTGATTGCACTGGCACGCGATGTGGCGGGCGCCAAGATAGACGGTGCCGATATAATCAAAACAATCGTTGTGCCAAAGAAATTGGTAAATTTTGTTGTCAAAAAATAAGAATTGGCCGCCCTGCTCCATGGGCGGTTGTTTTTTTGCGAAAATGTCTTGACAATATATATATTTGTGCTATATAAATGTGCGTCCAAAGGAGCTAAAAATGATCGAGACTAGTAAAGTTACGCCCAAAAAAGCTGAAACGCACGAAGATGATGCAAACAAAAAAAACAATACTAAGAATTTATTACTTGTGTTTCTAAATTTGAATATTGTTGTGTTGGCTATGTGTTTAGGTGGCATTAAAAAGGAACTTTCTAAGATCAATGAATCGATAGAGTTTCAGAATTTATTGATGTTAAAAATGATGCTGAACGCAGAAGAAAGTTTGCCTCCTGATACATTATTGTATCAAGATGCGCAGAGGTTATATGTGCAAAGTAGACAGCAGGGAAATTCTCAATTATTAAGACCTGTTGCTTACAATAAATAATTAAAACCGCCCTATTTCATGGGCGGTTGTTTTTTTATACGAAAATGCTTGACATTGTGTTATTTTGTCACATAATATTTATACAAATAAAAATTAAGGGCACTTGTGCCTTTAATTTTGCGGTGTAACCCTACTAACCAAAAGGATGGAAAATGGCAAATAAAAAAACGGTTGCATTGTGGATATTGACTGCGTTGGCAGTGGTATCGTGTGGTAGAAAATCTGAACAACAATATAATCCAAATGATCCAGAAAAAGCTAGACAAGAACAATTGCGCAAAGCAGAGATAGAACGCGCACAACATGTGGCAGATTCTTTGGCAAAGAAATCTGATTCGCTTAATCGTGCGTTGGTTTACATGTATGTGCCATACACAGAGATTGAAAATCTTGAATATTCCAAAACATTGGGTGGTACAATGGAACGCGAATTGTTCCAAGCGGCACGTCCGATTATTGTTAAAACAGAAGAACAAATTGGACAAATGTTCAAAGATAACGATGGATATGATGGTTCTATTGACTATGATGATCCATCGACGGTTCTGCGTGAGGCGTTTTATAACCGCGTGCAAAAAGATGACAGTTTAAAGAAACTGGAATATTATGCATACTGGGATGCATGGGGCGACGGTGTCGCGCGCGAACTTGCCTGGAAGTTCCCGATAGAAGATACCCTTATGATAAAGACAGCCCAAAACAATGCGGATCAAATGATTAATGGTGCGCATGGGCAATTGGATGCTGTGTTGGGTAAACTTGAAAGAGACTGGGCGGAATATTATGCGTCTGCCCCTGCGGATGTTCGTAAAAATCCAGGTATTACAACAAGTATTTGGAGCAACGACGCAGAATTGGGCTATCGTTATTTGGAACTATACCAAGATACAGTTCGTATTGAAAAAGATACCCTTACCTTGCATATTGCTGGGGTTGATGCAGATATGACATGGTTCTTGGATAGTGCCGCAAGATATAATCCTGTGGCTACGGGGCCAAATAAATGGAATATCCAAAAGATTATTGACAACAAAGTTGTTGATACCAAAAGTGTATCTGATTCTGCAAAGTGGGCGCGTACCGAAACGTTCATTTCGAAAAACGACACAATCCCATCTGTGGGTACAAAATCGTGCAAGCCTGGCTTTGCCGAAGGCGGCGGGTTGAAAGTCGTTTTCGATGTTGTCACAGGCGTGTTCCGCAGTAAAGAATTTGTGCGGGAACCATATTCTGCCGCAGAACAACATGAACTTGATTCATTGAACGGTGTAATTGAGTTTTATGATGCGCAACGTGCATATCAGCGTCAGTTGGCACAACAGGCAGAAGAAGCCAGAAAACATGTAGAAGAATTGCGGAGACGCAGATAATTCTGTGTTTATGCGATGAAATATCCCGCCATAGTGCGGGATATTTTTTACAAATTATGTGTTGAATAAATATCTGTTTATTGATATTGTGCCTTAGGATGAAATACCTAATTTATGGAAGGAAAAAATGATAAAAAAAATTATTGTGTTGTTTAGTTTTGTATTGTGTGCCGGGACATCGTATGCGGGTGGGCCGTTTACAAATAAAAGTAGACTTGGTGATGTTATGATGGTTATGTCGCCGGCCTATGCATTTGGGATGACGGTCGCAAATGAAGACTATGAAGGTATGCTTGAATTGGGCGGGTCTGTTTTGGCCGCGCAATTAACCAGTGAAACAATTAAAATGTTGGGAATTGAACGCCGTCCAAATGGTAAAGATTGGAAATCGTTGCCGTCTGGACATGCGGCGGGCGCATTTTCGGGCGCAATGTTCGTACATAAACGTTATGGTTGGAAACCTGCGCTGGTCCCGTACGCAATGAGTTTGGTGGCCGGTTGGTCACGTGTGGCGGCGCGCCATCATTATTGGCATGATGTTGCGGCGGGTGCGGCGGTATCAGCACTGTTTACGTGGATTTTGGTTGATAAATATATGCCGGATGGTGTGACGGTTTCTGCGGATACCAGTTCTGTTCAGGTCGGTTTTAGCACGCAGTTTTAAGACATATAAATTATTAAAATAAACACCGCCCAAACGGGCGGTTGTTTTTATGAAATTTTTTCTATTCTGCGGCGACGTTTGTCGCAATCATCAAACGGGCTTTCCAGAAATGCCTGGGCACACAAAAATGCCATTTCAATATCTATATCATCGGCGCCCAATGCCAAAACATTTATGTCGTCATGGAATCTGTCATCACGTGCCTGGTCTGGTCTGTCGCAACGTGATGCGCGAATATGACGATAGCGGTTTGCGGCAATCTGTACCCCGGCACCGGTTCCACATACCAATATGCCACGTGTTTCTGGTTCATCCAGCATAGCATCGGCAACAGACCTTGCAACATCTGGAAAATCGACTGGCGTATTCAAATCATCGGTTCCCAGGTTCACCATGTTATAACCCAATGCACTTAACATTTCAATCAAATACAGCTTCAGCCCTACCCCACGATGATCTGCGGCAATAAATACTTTTGATATGTTTTTATTCATCTTTTTTATCCTTGCGTTTGGCGAGTTTGCATTCCAACCCTGTATTAGAGGTTATGTTTAATGTTTTATATGATAGTGTGCCGGTCATTTTTGCGTGACTGAATACGTTTGCAATATCAACGATTGCCGGCCCGTCCAATGTTCCATGCAGAAATAAATTTGCGGTTGTAACCTTACCTTCGACAACACCGCCACGTCCAATGACAACTGTTTCGGCATCTATGTCGCCGATAACGTGACCGTGAATTTGGACACTGTGGTCGGTTTTGATATTACCGGTCAATTTGCACCCCGCACCAATAATGGTCGGAGATGTTTTTTCATCTGCGTTTGTAAATGCCAACATTTTCCTTCCCTTTTATTCCCTGTGTTATTCTTTGACAAACTTTTCCGGATCAAATGGGTTGCCTTTGTACCGTATCTCATAATGCAGGTGTGGCCCCGTAGAACGGCCCGAAGATCCACCAAGCCCAACGATTGTTCCCGGTCGCACCCAATCACCACGTGACACCGTTATTTTTGACAAATGTGCATACAATGTTGTAAACCCAAGCCCATGATCAACCTCTACCGTTGTGCCGTATCCAACACGTTCCCCGGCGGATATAACACGCCCAGGTGCAACGGCCATAAGTTCTGTGCCAATCTTGCCAGAAAAGTCTATGCCACGATGTTGCTTTTGTTCGCCGGTAAACGGATCTTTACGTTTGCCATATTTTGAAGTGATGTGCATATCTTTGATTGGTGCGCCCAATGGCAAAATCTTTTTCAATTTATTAAGACCGTTCCACAGTGTGATATCATTTGCCAATTTTTGATATTTTTCATCTAATTCTTTATCAACCTCTAATGGGTTAAACACCGCACCAACTAATTGATTTGAATATTTATTTGCGTTCGCCACTAATGTTTCCTCATTAAGGCCCAATGTCGCCATAGTACTGTTTATGTGTTTTAATTCGTCACGTAATTCAGCGGTTTTGTCAGATGCCAATTTCGATACCGCATTTACGATTTTATTGTCGGCCTCAATTACCTTGGCGATGGTTTCAAGTAATTCGACATCGCGTTTTCTAATTTCAACATTTTCTGCACGTGTTAATTCGTATTCAATGGATAACTCTGATACCTTGGTATATTCTGGGGCGTAATCGGCGTTGGTAAACATTTCCGTAATGCGAGTCTTAAGGAAGTCCAGTTCCCCCCATGTTTTAAGACGTTCGCTTAATAATTCTTCTTTTTGTGGGTCGGTCAGTTTAGTGTCTTTTAACAATTTGTCATCAATGACATTAATGTTTTTTGTTAATTCGTTGTATTTGCCAAGATAATTTTGCAAATCTATCATGTGAGATGCATATTTCTCGCGCAATTGTTCCAACTGCATAGTTCTGTTTTGCAACATTGGGCGGTGATAAACAAATACATACGTGGACCACGAAGCCCAAATTACAAGGCCGACCTTGGCACAGAATTTAGTAAAACGCCAAAAACTGCTTTGGTTAAACGTGTACACGTTACCACGTGGCGTATCCATTACCGTAAATTCGCGCGGTGGAAATATGCGCACAATTAGACGCCAAATGGCGCGAAACGGCGCCGTTATAAACGCCCATAATGATGTAAAATATCTTGTTATAAAGTTTATCATAACATGAACAGCATAGTAGAATAATGTTGATTAGTCAAGAATCACGATTTTTGATCCTCTTTGTTTTTTAGAACCCATACATCAGCAACAGACATCCCATCCCGTAAAATTTTTTCTTCGTTCATGGACAGCCCAGAATACATTGTTGTGACTGGGGCACGTCCGACACGCGCAGATAAAAGTACGCGTTCGGCGGTGTTCGCTTTGCTGAACAATGGCAACACATGAAAGTCGCCACAGTGATGACGTGTCATTTCACCAATTACGTTTGCTATCTCGGATGCGGTGACAATTATCACGAATTCGCCACCTGGTTTGACACGTGCAACGCAATATTTGGTCCATGCGGTCAGGTCTGCGTTGTGGTGTGCGTTATGATGTGCGGGGGTGCCTTTGAAATACGGCGGATTGGTAATAACCAAATCAAATGTTTGGCTGGTGCGCCATGTTGTAATATCTGCGTTTATTAATTCCGCAGATTGATTATTCAGTTTAAAATTCTTGTCTGCGACATCCAACATTTCTTGTGATACATCAATTGCTGTCATTTCAATATTTGGGATGCGTGACATCAGGCAGAGTGCAACCCCGCCGGTTCCTGTGCCGACATCTAAAACTGTTTTTGGGGTGCCGCTTGCAAAGGCTGCAACCCATACCGTATCAGATGTTGGGTTATATCCACTGGGCGTAATTTTAACGCGTCCGCCCATAATTGTAAAAACTTCTTGTTTTTCAGACATGCCTATATAATAATTCATTAAAAATAAAAGGCAAATTTATGTTTAATGAAACTTTTGTCGTGGCAAGTGCGGTTAGCGCATTTAATAATTTTGCGGTTGTTCCGCCTGCCTTTTTATGGAATACAGTTTTGTGTATGCCGCTTTTTATAGGTATCTATCTGTTTGTACGGCGTTTTTCTGACAAATGTGGCATTAAACCATACGTGACAAAAGAACGTATGACGTTTTGGACGGTTGTTTTGACGGCACTGTGGGTTGTATTAATGGGGGGAAATTACGTGGTTTTGCGTGATGGTGTGTCATTATTGCCGTGGGTAACGGCGGCGATATTATTTGTATCTTGTATATTCATAGGAATAAATACGCGGGTTGTCAGGTTGCCAATATGGTACGGTCGTAAAACCGCCTCAAATCGTCGCAGATGGCTTGTAAATTTGGGTATAGTGGCACTTTGTCTGATTCCTGTGGGGTTTAGTGGCGCGCTTAGTTGGTATGGACCTATTTTACAGGTCGCGGCGGTCGTTCTTGGATTTTTGATTGGTCGATATACCAATCGCCAGATGCGTGCGGTACCGTGTACATTGGGGGTTATGCTGGCAACTGCAATCGCCGTTTTAATGCAACCAGAATTGTGGCGCTTTGGGCAATTGGGCAACCTGGGGGCGGCGCATTTAGTGTGGATTTTGATTGCAGGTATTATGATGGCGGCGGCATTGGCACTGG
Organism: Candidatus Enterousia sp.; assembly: GCA_045647355.1. Classification (GTDB taxonomy): domain Bacteria; phylum Pseudomonadota; class Alphaproteobacteria; order Rs-D84; family Rs-D84; genus Enterousia. Next base: position 52,159 of record JAZRMF010000009.1, on the reverse strand, counting down.
ATGTGATAAATCCCCGTTCGCGTATTCATAACAGCGCGTATATAAAATTGAAATGGCTGATGCGGTTTACATCTGTATTGTGCATGGTCTTGTTTGTGTTAACCGAGGCCGTACCACTTTTCATCGCATCTGTGGTTTCTGCATTTGTTTTATTTGCTATGTCGGTTTGGCATGCGGAATCTGTATCCCAAGAATTGGCCAAACGTACACTGGCTTGGTCTATTATATTGTTTGGGTGCTTGATTGGTGTGCCGACAATCACAGCGATTGGTATTATATGGATTGCAATTCCCGAACATGACAGCGACCAAGGCATTGGATTCTTGTTATAATTAGTTATATTTATTGAATTTAAATATGTTTCGCAATGTTGTACGATAAGCCTGATAAATTTAAAACTCAGGTGGTTTAGATATGACGACGATACATCCAAGTGCAATTGTTCATGACGGCGCAGTTTTGGGCGAAGATTGCAAAATTGGCCCTTTTTGTATTGTGGGGCCAGAGGTTGTTTTGGGCGACCGTGTTGAATTAACTTCGCATGTTGTGATTGGTGGAAAAACATCCATTGGTGATGATTCTATTGTATACCCTTTCGCCGTTTTGGGCGTAATGAGTCAAGATTTAAAATGGCAAGATGAATCTGCCATGACCGGCCTTCGTATTGGCAAGCGTTGCCGCATTCGTGAATATGTGACGATTCATTCGGGGACCCCTGCATCGGATGGAACCGTTATTGGTGATGATTGCCAGATTATGGTTAATGCACATGTCGGCCATGATTGCAAGATAGGAAACAGTGTGGTTATGTCTAACCTGGTACAAGTTGCCGGCCATGTAGAGATAGAAGACTTCGCAATTTTGTCTGGCGGTGTGATGGTTTTGCAATTTGCGCGCATTGGTCGTAACGCGTTTATCGGTGGTATGTCGGGTGTTGGTAACGATATTTTGCCATATGCGATATACGACGGACCGCGTGCGGTTTATCGTACAATAAATCGTGTTGGTTTGATGCGCCATGGTTTCACCAACGAAGATATGCATGCAATTCATTCTGTTTATTCGGCGGTGTTCCGTGATAAAAATGGTACGGTTGATGAACGCTTGGCGCGTATCCGCAAAGAAGTAAAAAATAATAAATACGCCATGGACGCCATAGATTTTATAGAAAATCGTTCAAAACGTGGAATTGGTACTTCTGATAATGCCGAATAAAAAGCCAAAGATTTTTATTATTGCCGGCGAAGTGTCGGGTGATGCATTGGGGGCGCGTATCATGCATCAAATGAAGAACGCGGCCAATTTCGTTGGAATTGGTGGTGCAGAAATGATTGGGTGTGGATTGCGTTCTATATTTCCGATGGCTGATTTATCGGTTATGGGTACTGTGGAGGTTTTGGCTCATGCACGCACACTTTCGCGACATATCAAAGAGGCGGTTAATGCGATTATCGCAGAAAAGCCTGATTTGGTGTTAACAATTGATTCGCCGGGGTTTGCGCGTTCTGTGATATCAAAATTGCGTAATTGTACGGCCGGGCAAAAATTGATTGCAGACGGATTGCATTTCCATCATGTTGTCGCCCCCCAGGTTTGGGCATGGCGACCAGGCCGCGCAAAAAAGTATGCGCGCGTTTTCGATAAATTATATGCGTTTTTTGATTTCGAAGTGCCCTATTTCACGAAATATGGTCTGAATACAATTGCGGTTGGACACCCGATTGCGGAAAAAATTATGGAAACCGCGGGCGATACCACGGCGGATTCGAAAAAAATTATAACCATCGTCCCCGGCAGCCGTATGGGCGAAGTCAAACGTTTAATGCCGGTATTCAAATCGGTGGTGGAAACGGTTAATTCTTGTGGGTATATTGGGTATAAATTCGCGATTCCTGTGGTTGAAACAACCGCGGAATATGTTCGAAACGCGGTTAAAGATTGGGCGGTTCAACCTGAATTGGTGGACGGGCGCATGCGCTATGATTTATATCGCAAAACATACGTTGCCATAGTGGCCAGTGGTACCGTATCCGCCGAACTTGCCATGTTGCATGTACCGACGATTGTGACATATAAAATGAACGCAATAACAACATGGTTGTTGCGCCGGTTTATTCGTGTCCGTTGGGTTTCGTTGGTTAATATATTATTGAATCGCGGGGTTTACCCCGAATGTCTGGGGCCCGCGGCAACCGCGGATAATATTATAAACGAATTGGATTCTATTATTTTACCAGCCAACCGTGCGCGTATGATTTCAGATTTAAAATCCGCAGATAAAATGTGGATTCACACCAATGGCACCCCCAGCAAAATCATCGCCGATGATATACTTGATAGTGTTAGTGGCTAGTGATAGTGGTTAGCAAGGGGCGTATAACCCAGTTTTTTTTAACGGTTATATTCCGGTTGGTAAATCCTGGTAACTTTCGGGGTTGTTTTGCATTTCTTGTTCGCAAGAGGCTTGTGTTTGAATATTAAACGGACATACTTGATTGGTTTCGTTATTAATAGTTGCCGTACACCAAAATTCCAATGGGTCAAAATTGTAGTTATCTATATTAATAAAATCGTTTACATCATACCAGTCGTCGCATTGGTGTATCCCCAGTACACGTAGTGCTGGCACACTAATTTCATCTTCGGTTAATGTACAACTTCTATCAAGTGGTAATGCCGTGTGAATACCATAATCACAATCACAACCTGGATCAGAGAAATTGGTTCCACAATAATGCTTAGCTGAAACTCTTATTACAGGCATACATTTACTTATTAAACCATTCTTACTGCGACGTCCACCGTTTTCCCAACAAGAACATATTCCCCAAGCAGATGTATCCGTATGTAGCGCATAATCCTTCGGACACATATTTTCTCTGTAGTCAGTGGATGTGGGCGTGTTGTTGTCATAATCTTTAAATATACCGTATTGCGTATAAAGAAGACTGGTGGGATTATGATATTTGCACATATCTGTTCCGCCTTGAACACCATATCTATTATGATCAATAAATTGTGCCTCAACAAATTTGCCCTGCAGATTCATACATTGCGTGGATAGTATATCGATTACGTTATTATAAACCTCGGTTGCGACACCCGTTGGGCGCAGGCGACGATTTTGGAACTTGTACGTTTCGTTTGATGTTATGATGTTCCAAATATTGTCTTCGGCATCCAAATCATCCATTCTTGCCCAACCATAGGCAAAAGCATTTTTTGATAAATCAGTTGATGGCTCTGTATAATTATATGTTCCGAATTCGTTGTCAGAATCCTGTTCGGCGATTACTATGTCTAATCCGCCAAATGCTTTTTCAACCAAATCTTCACAACTTTTAACCGCGGCAACCCGTTTCGCACATTCGGATACGTAAATTGGTTTATCTGTTTCTTCGTCCATTTCGCGGTGTCCGTTTACGTCATAACTGTACAATGTAAACCAATCAAGTGCGGTTCTTTTATATGAACGGTCTTTAATCTTCCACACATCATCATTGGAATCATATTCATATGCAATCTCATCCACCAATCCCGTTGCAAATAGTCCACTGGACGGATAGTAGAGGTTTTCATAGTTTGACCCACCAAAATCATCAAAGCATTGTTTTACAATTGCGCGACATGCGTCCAGGCGGTCTTTATCGGTTTGTTCCGCAATATAGTCGGTGATTATATTGCGATTGTTTTCGTCGCCCGCAAACATATTGTTACACGAATCAATATAATCACTGCACATTTGTTTGGTTAATACGATTTTATCCGGCATCAAAGATATTTCGGTGGACCCGTCAATTAGTGTCGCCATTGCCGCGGTTATTGCGGCATCACGTTCTTTGTAACATGCCGATATAAGGTCAAAGCATCCAGTTTTAATGGTGTCAACCTTGGATTGTTGTGCATAATAGATGGCGAGCAACGCCTTATCCAAATATTCGGACCATGCCGTATCTGCGATTTCTGTGCATTTGTCCAACGCATCGGCGGCGAATTTCTTGGTTTTCGCTTCAAAGGCCTTAACAAATTTTTGGTTGTTTGTGACCTTGGACAGTTGTTGGTCGGCGGCATTTTTACCCAAATCGAATTTCAACAAATTTCCCAGTTCATAAAAACGCACAACCCCTGAAATTGGTGCACCGGTTGAAACGTCTATGAATTCGCCGTTGTCCAAACATTTGTGATAATTTGCGCCACAGACCTGCTCGCTAAGGATTGCGGCCTCGATATTATTTATGCACATGGCCAAAGTATCAGAATTATGTTTTTTGCGGTTTTCAACACGTGCCAGATCCAACATCGCACTGCCTTCGCGGATGGCGCCCTTTAATTCTTTTTGTTTGTTTTCTAATGCGGTTTGCACAGTGTTACAATCTTGTTCAATTACCATCAAATATGCAGTCACTGCACGTTGTAGTGCCGCATCGGTACAATCGGCTGTTACCGCACTGCGGCATGATGGATATACCGCGTTATACAGTTCTGTGCCATTGTATGATGCAATTACTTGGGCGGCATCGGTAATTCCAAATGCGTTGCTGGTATCAAATGACAAATTGATGCTGTTCAAATCGGATAATTTGCCCGACACAGTCGCATCTTCGCCACGTATAGATTTCATGATTGCATTCAATAATGCCTTGGATGCCGACGTGTCCGCGGCCAATGCGTTTTCACCATCAGATGCGGTGTGCATGGCCGTGGCCTGGGCGGCGGTCATTCCCACCACGTCCAGGTTTTCGGTAAATTCTGTAAGTTTGTCGTTCGTATCAGAAATATTTTCGCGCACCGATTTCAGGTTAAATATGCGTTCACTGCACGAACAACGGCGATATTCATCGCTTTTTAATTGGCAAAATTGATCCATGCATTGGAAATATGCATCTTTACACTGGTTATATGCGGCACCGGTGCGGGTTTCGGCCATTGTCCTTGGGGTTGTTGGGGTGTCTTCGGCCGCGCGTGCATTTGTGGCGGTACGCGTGTTGTTTGTTTTGCGCAGACGTGATGTAATTGCACCACTGCGTGCAATTTGCCGTGTTGGGCGTGTGGATGCAACCCGCGTTGGTGTTGTTGCAAGGCGTAACGCGCCGGCACGTGCGGTTTGTGCCTTGGTGTCGTTGCGTGTGGCGGTGTTGCGCATGACCGTGGTGCGACCAGTATCAGTATTGGAACGCAATACGGTTGATGTTCGTGTTTGTGTGGGCGTATTTTGTGATTTAGTGCGCATGGTTGTAGCCGTCCCGTCACGCACCGCAGACATGGCGGGCGCGCAGGCCAAAAAGCCCAGAAATGCGCCAAAAATCAGAATTTTCTTCATCTCTGGTAAAAAGTTTAGCAAAAATCATAAAACCGGGGCAAGTGAAATTTACGGTTTTATTGCACAATTTATGCACAAAATATGATGATATTTTCCCCTTGCAAAATGTTCTGTTTTAGTTTATTATTGTGTTCGCTTTATGGGCATATGGGCATATGGCGGAATTGGTAGACGCGCTAGTTTCAGGTACTAGTGGGGCGACCCTTGGAAGTTCGAGTCTTCTTATGCCCACCAAATATAGGCAGTTTTGGGGTTGTAGCTCAGTTGATAGAGCGCTACGTTCGCATCGTAGAGGTCGTGGGTTTGAGTCCCATCAGCTCCACCAAATTTTTTCTCACACTGGGGTCCTTGGGGATATGGCGGAATGGTAGACGCTGAGGACTTAAAATCCTTTGGTCATTGCGACCGTGTGGGTTCAAGTCCCACTATCCCCACCAACAGGTTGCTGGATGTGTAGCTCAGTTGGTTAGAGCGCTTCGTTCACATCGAAGAGGTCGTTGGTTCGAGTCCAATCACATCCACCATAATCAGATTTGTTTTAAGAGTTTTTTTGATTTACCCTTGATTTTTTGATATAATATCACATAGAGATGAGAATTTTTAAACCGGTTTTTACGGTGTCTTTGGTGTGCACTTGCATTATGCAGGGCGCGTTTTGTGCACAAAAGGCACCATCTATGTTTTCAACATACGGTGAAATTCAACCGGTGCAAAAATATTCTTCGAATCCTTTTTGGAATAAAGACAGCCCGTATAACCTGCGTATGCCAACACCAATTTATGCGACTGGTGCAGATTTAAATACAGGCGATTGTAATCGGGTGGTTGCCGATTTAATTGCTTCTTTTTGTGCGTCAAACACATGCAAAAAACTTTCTGATGTTCGGCCCCAGGTAATGGTCCGGCTTTCACAATTACCAGGACATAATTTTGCAACTTCTTGCGGTGGATACATAGATTCTGAATTTGAAAAGTATCAGATAATGTACGGCAATTCGTTCACGAAGAATATTGTAAAACCGGTTGTAAATAATCAAACAGCGCAACCAGTGATTCAGACCGATAATTTGTTTAAACAACCCGTCGATAAATATGCGCAGGGTGTTGCAGACAGAACAGCAGAGTTGCAAAGTATGCAGGCGCAAACCACACCGACACCAAAACTCCAGGCGGCAAGTTTTCCAAAAACAATAGATGATATAAGTTTTTCTGACCGTATGGCGCTTCGGACCGAAGGATATGAGCCTTTCCAAAATATGAAGGCATATCGTAATTTGGTGGTTGAAGGTGAAGAGCATTTTATTGAAAGGCAACTTGCGTTGTTAGAAATGGAACGCCAGTCGGATGCAACGACATTGTCTGATGCAGAATATTGTCAGAAATATCCACTGGATAGTTCGCGTTGTACCCAAACTTCAACCACTATGCAAGAAGTTTTAGCAACAGGGGATACAACACCACCCTCTTCTTCTGCCACGGTTCAACCAACGCCACAATCGCCGACTCAATCGACACCACAATCGCCATCGGGTGCAACATTTAGTGGCCGCACAATTGGTGGCGGTGCGGTCGTTGTGAATAATCAAACCAGTGGTGGTTCTTGTTATCCGGCGGCAAAAAGTGATGTCTTTGCTAACAAAGTTTTGACAACTGGGCAATATGAAAGGACAGCGCCGGCATTTGAAAAGGCATTGATTACAGTGTTTCGTAAAGAGGGGAAATGTGGAATCATTAAAAATGATCCATGTGGGTACACATGTTATGGTATCGGTTCAAAATGTATGGGAATTGATGTTCAAAATATTACGCGTGCTGATGCCGAAAATATTTATTATGACAAGTTCTGGAAGAAATATAATTTAAGTGTTTTGCCGGATGTTATTGCTGGTGATGTATTCTTGGCGAGTATGGCCAGCGGTCCTTGTACCGCAATACAGCAATTTAGGGTGTTTTTGGGGTTAAGCAAAAATTGTAAGATTGATGATTCTGTGGTTTCGGCTGTAAAGAATTATAACGGCGATATTCATAATGCGTGGCTAGATAAGCGTAAAGCTTTTTTAACAGATGTCGCGGCGCGCAGATACAATAATTCTGTGTTAAAGGGGTGGATGAATGCAATAAAACTTAAACGTGAAAATGGATGCCACGTTGTCCCTGCTGAACCAATATACCGCCAGTAAATATTTTTTTAATTATCGCAGACCCAATGAACGACAACATGCACTTGCTGCTGTTTTCCAATCAGAATATTGTTTTTCTGGGTTTCGCAAATCGCGCCAACCCTGCCATCCAGTACAATTTTTATTTATGCCCGTGCCATTACATTTAACATAGCGACGCAAAGAACACGTCTGATTTGAGATTTTACCAAGGTCGGTTGTGCATTTCACAACAACATTTTGATTTTTTGCATCGTCACGACCAATTTCTTTTGAAGACATAACCTGATACGCGTTCGCAGACAACGCGGTAACCAGTGTTATTACCAAGGCGGTTAAAAGTTTTCTCATTTTTTGACCTCCTTTTTTCTGCTTCCTTATCTTTCATTATAAAGAAAATGTATGCAAAAAACAATAGGTTTTTTATCAATCGGATTCGGCCGGTCGTGTCGTCCATGGTTCTTCGTTCATTACCAACCAATAAAGCGATTGACTTTCGGTGTTTGGATTACGGATTACCGGTCGTACAACATAAATATCAACATTACATGGATATTTACCTGCTTCATCTTGGGTTTCGATTAAATCTTGATAAAACTTTTGTGCAAAATCCATAGATTGCAGATATGCGGCATCGTCATCTTCGGGTGATGTGGAATCGCCCGCCCACATTAACCACATACCATAGTTTACAACGTTATCTTGACCTTCGATGCTGTCCCCGGAAAGTAACAGTAAGGGGCGCATATCAATTCCGTTTGTAAATTCATCGGTGGAAATTTCTGTTCTGTCGTAGAAATCCCCAACCAGCCCGATGATAAATGACAAAATTGCCAAATCGCCTGTCGCCCTGGTAACGCGCGCCATATTGCGACGTGTTGTATGAAACAACCAATCACGTATTCGTCCAGATTTCATACCGTGGCGTGCGGTTTTTTCGGCTCTGTTTAATGTTTTTGTTCCACTACGTACGGCTTTCATGCTGCGTCTGGTGTTCTTTATACCTTGCCATGCGCGTGAAAAAACGTTCCCAGTTCGTGGTTTTTGGGCGGCCTTTAAATTCTTGGAAAAATTACTAACATCTTTTAAAGAATCAAAGTTTTGCACGTATTCGGCGACATCATCGCTGTCTTTAACCATTTTGTCCATCAATTTTCGTGATTCTTGTACTTCGGTCTTGGTTGCATTACGCATATCCGCAAGTTTTGATGCGTCGTGAATATCGGCTAAACCTTCGGCTTCGCGTCCCATTTTAGCCAAATTGTCAGCATGCACCTTTTGCGCTACGCGTAATTGGTCGGACAATCTGTCGTATTGTTTGGTTCCCTTGGCAGTTTTTGCAAGGCGTTTTTCAATTTTATTGATATTCGCAAGCGATTTTTCTGCCTTGGTTATATTTTCTATTTTACGTTCTGATTTCGCAACTTTGACAGATGTGCCGACATAGTCTTTTACCTTGTCTATTTTGGTTAGGCGCTTCATGTTTTTGGTAAGTCCTTTCATTGCCTTGGCTGCGCGTGCGCCTTTTAACGCACCGGTTGCAGCGGCCGCGGCGCCCCAGGTCACAACGGTTAATGCGATATCAACCGCGACTTCGGCATATGAAACCCAACGCAGGTCTATATCACCAGCAATGTAATAATTGTTTTTGTCGCCTTCTTGTTGGGTGGTGTGGTCGTGTATAACCCTGTGCACCATGGCATCGCGCACTTTCGCGCCAATACCCGATAAGGTTGAACACACGCCGTCTGAATCCGCAGGATACAGTTGATTAATATTATCTTCTATCCATTTAAAGGATACAGTGTTGTTTTTTCCTGGACCAACGAATTCTTTCAACGCATCTGGGCGTGTCACCATTATAGCATACCATGCGGGATCTGTATTTACCCATGTAGCATGTGGGTCATTTGGATCCATTTCTGGGTTGGGATCGTCTGTTGGTAATTCTGTTTTTGCGGCCAGCGTTAAACGTTGACGCAATACTTTTACTTGGGTTTGATAATTGATTACAATTTCGCGCCCTTTTGGAAACACATAGCGTATTGGGTTAAAAGTAATGGTTACATCATCGTCGGCATCAACAATTTCGGGGCACGCCAAAATATCGCTTAATGTTTCGGGTTCCATAAAAACGTCATATATCCAATTACGTACGTCTTGTTCCGAATCGGATTCATCAACCGTATCGGCGGTACGATATACGGCATCGGCTAATGCCGCCGATGCACATTGGACGTCTAGTGTATTTGTAACATCGGCTAAATCTTGTTGCAATTCAAGCGTCTCATCAGCAACTGCATTGCCAATAAATAGTGCAACAAAGACAGCAATTATATTTCGTATCATTTTTATTTAATAAGGTACGGCCCGTCCATTATCACAACAGATTCTAAATGTTCTAATTCTTTTGATTTTATCATAAGTGGAATTGCCAAAGTAGTAAACCCAAGTACATCGCGCGCCCAGGCCGGCCATGTGTTATCTTGGCGTGATAATTCATGGTCAAGTTTGACGACATACACGGATAAATTTTGATTGCTGCATGGACCATTTTGCAGCGCAGTGGCAAATGCTACTGCGGCATCACGCCCCCTTTTGTAATTACTATACCATACAACCTCTTCCTTGCCGAACAATCCAGTGGTTGCTGCAATTAACACACCCGGAAAAGCACGTGTTAATTTGGAATCAGGAAAATCGATGAAAAATTCACGGTGCGCATACGGTGTAAATGCGCCTTGGCCTGCGACATTTACCGGAGAAGAGTTAGAAATCTGAGCAGAAACTTCGTGATCAGAACAAGCGGTCGTAAAAAAGAAGGATTTTGGCATTTCCGCCCTGGATATTTTATCCCCAGGATTTTTATTTTTTAATGGTGCGATTACAACCGCGGTCGGAATTGTTAAGTAATCAAATAATGTATCTGTCGGAACATTAATTCTGTAATATTTGCCCGATTTTTGAAATTGCATTTGCAAGGTTGGGGTTTTTGAAATTTTTGTATTAAAGTCATTAAGGTGTCTTTCTACTAAACAGTGTGTATTAACTTCGTTGGCAAGAAGTGTATAAAATTTGGTTTTTTCAACCTCTACGGCTTCTTGGTTCAATTCACGACCGTTTAAAATTCCGTCTATTTTGGACAAGAAATCTTGGCTGTTAAGGAATTCTTCAATACATGCATACTTTTGTGGCGCGGGTGCGGGATCGGTTGCCCATGCGGATATTGAAATAATAGAACACATTAAAGAAAAAACAAATTTTCGCATGCTTTACAAATCCTTGGTTAGTTCAGTGTTAACACGATTGGGCAATCTGCACTGGACCCTGGGTTGTCACAAGGCGGTAGTTCTGGCGCGGGTGGTTCATTACCATTACTGCCACCACCACCGCCGCCACCTTGGGTAGTAGTGGTCGTCGTCGATGCAGGATTGCAGAAACTATCACTTGGGCGACGTTCGCAGTATTTTGTCGGATTTATCGCCTTTAATCGCGCAAAAAATTCTTCGTCTTCTTCTTCAAAATTTGGCACTTTATAGGATTTCAAGTTTTGATACGGTTCATAACCAGCACTGGCCAATGCCATACGATCATTGAACGATATATCATCAATTGTTTTTGGAAATGCCTGGGGACTGACGGTGGGGGTTGGTGTGTTTGCATTTTGCAAACGCTTTAATTCTGCGGTCCGTTCTGCAACGCCCTGTTCATATTTGCCAGGTTGTTGTTTAAATAAATTATCTGTTTTAATTACTGGTTGCGTTTGTTGCGTGGTGACAACCGGTTTTATTATATTGTTCTGGGACACATTGCCGTATGTTTTTTTATAGTTTTCGAACTCTGAATCGATATAACCACTGCACGAAGTTGCAAAATTGTGTCCTGGCAATTGTGAAAGCTGAACCATTACCTGGGGACGGACATCAGAAATCTTTTTGTTTGCGCAATTATTATTTGACGCACAAAATGATGCAATCAAATTGGCCACAACACGATTACAATCACCTGTATTTAAATCTGCGCCAGTTGCATAAATTGGGGTCGGCATACGTTGATTATAGGGACTGTCTTTATTCCAAAATGGATTTGAAGAGTATTTTTGTACCGGTTGAATTTCGCCGTATGTTGAAAACATTGATGGCGCCTTTTGGGCGGCATCGGCCAATCGCATAACACCAAAATATGCGAGAAATACGCCAAAAATAAATATGCGTGATTTCATGCCCCCCTATCCCATCTATTGTTGTATTATATCAAAAACGCGATGGCAATAAAAGCCAAAAATGCGCCAAGAATAAAAAACGGCGCAAACGGAATAAACTTTTCTTTTTTTCTGAATGCCCATGTGGCCCCAAATATGCATGCCAAAACAAGCGCAATGGCAAGTCCTGTTGGTCCCACAAACAACCCGCCTACTGCGATTAACTTGATATCGCCCATGCCTATTGGGGTTTCGGCTTTTGGGTTTCGGTGCTGAATAATACGATCAAAAATCAATCCTGTTATTGCGGATACCAGATAACCAAATGTCATTCCTATTACACCGTCAGCAATGTTGATTGGCCATGGAAAAAAAGTTACCAAAATTGCACCCAATATTAGTAAGGGAAATAGATAGGCATCCGGGATTATCCGGCGTCGCATATCGGTTCTTGCGATTTTGTAACAAAGGTATAAAGTCCCCAGGCATAACACTGCAAAAAAAGCCCAAAATAAATATAAAAACATATTTTCTTCCTTGCGTTTCGAATCGGTTTTATGATATTATATAGTATCATATAAAAGCATTGAGGTTAAAGTAAAATGAGTAAATCTTGGGATAATAGTATATTAAAAAAGCTGAAAGCCTTGATGGGTAAGGGTTTGTCTACTTCGGAAATAGGTAAACGTTTGGGGCTTTCAAAAAATGCGGTTGTTGGTAAAATACACCGCCTTGGATGGAATATTGGTGGCGCGGAAGAATCTAAACCTGCGGCGGCGAAAAAAAGTGCTGTGAAAAAAGTTGCACCAAAGAAACCTGTTGTCGCCAAAAAGGCGCCTGCGAAGGCATCTGCTAAAAAATCTGTCCCGATTAAAAAAGCGGTTGCGAAAGTTGAACCTAAAAAGAAAAAAACTGCACCAAAGGTTGCTGCAAAGCCAACAAAAAAAGTTGCTGTGAAGGCACCTGCCCCGAAAAAAGAAGCAGATGCACCAAAAAAAGCTGTTGGTCGTGCGATTACTGGACGTAACAGTAATATTGGGGTTCATCAACGTATTGTGCAGCATGCATTAGAAATGGCAAATTTAAAACCTGATCAGTGTCGTTGGCCGATTGGCGATCCTGATTCCGAAGGTTTTCATTTCTGTGGGGCACCGGTATTTGTTGGTAAACCGTATTGTTATGAACACTGTAAACAGGCATATCAGTTTACACCGCCAAAGAAAAAATAACACCTAAAGGGAAAGCGCGAGTATGCCACGAGAGAGAGAAAACTTTGACGAATTAATGGCGAGAGATTACCAAATTGCTGGTAACGTTTTTCATGCGTGGTATGATGCCGATGAGCATTTGATTTTTGTATTGGATGAAACAATTGATGATTACAAGCCATATACGTTGCTGGTGATGGGATCGTATGGTAATCGAAAGTGGGATGATGTTTTATCTAATGATTTTCATATTGATTTGGAAACTATTAGACCCAAAAAAGAAAATAAATATCAAAAGTTAGATATCGAATATGATGGATTGGGGGTTTATGCACGTTTGATTGCGGCATACGAATCTGACCAGGATATATCAGATGCCTTAGTGAAGTTATACGATTTTCGTGATGCGGCCGTAAAACGTGCGGCAACTGAACGTTTAATTGCGGCAAGTGATATCATAGAACAATCTTCAAAGACGGCGATGCAGGCCGAACGGACAATTAATGTATTACAAAATAGACGTAATGTTTTGAGTGCGCGGCTTGAACGTTATCGTGCGGCGATAGGACGCGAACCAACCAAGGAATCTGCGGGGAAAATACTTAGAACCGAATCGCAACTTGAAAAAAATGGGGACAAATTGGCGCGTTCAACACGACGTTTGAATAATGCTGTGCGTCGTCGTGATATGGCACGCGAAGATGCGGCCGTTGCGCGTGATATTTTGGCGCGTCATCGTCCATTGCCACAAAAAAAAATAGTTGTTGAACAACCAATAGAAAATATTGAAAAATCTAGTGAGGAAGAATCAAAGGTAGAAATAAAAAAGCAAGTTGTCAAAGATATTGATACAGCACAAACTGTCGCAACCAAGAGAGAGGAAAAAATATTAGAAGAAACAAGTGAAGAAGTGACGGAAACGTTGGTACAAGATGTTGAAAAAGATCAGGAAATTGCATTACCTGTGCCAAATTATGAAATAATTTCAAAACCCGAGGGAAATAAAATGCCAGACACACAAGACAAAGAAGAAGTAAAACCGTTGGTCGATAAAGACCCCGAGATTTTGGACGATGAAATCGCGTTCAAACCGGTTGCCTTTGACGATATAAAACCGCGTGAAGAAGAAAAACCGATTGTCAAGACTGAACGTACGGAAACGGTTACCGAAACGGTTGTTGAAACGTCTGATGAGCCAATTGCAAAGCCTTTGTCGTTTTCAGAAGATAATACAGTGTCCAAAACGTATGAAAGTACCGAAACAACGTATACCGAGCACAAAGAAACAGAACCTGTGTTGAATACGATACAATCTGTGGAACAACCATCGGGTGCGGATGTTGATACTACGGGGCAAGTGACCAATACACAATATACAAATACGCACACCGAAGTACGTCCTGTGGCGCCAAACACTGCACCGGCGGCAAGCCGCCCTATTTCGCCGATTACGGGATCAAATACCAAGGTTCAACCGGTTGGTGGGCGTTCTAAACCAACAATCATTTATTATTTGTTGCTTATAATATTGATTGTGTTGTCTGTGTTTACGCTTTGGTTATATCAAAAGAAAAATGGTGGAACTGTACCTTTCTTGAATCCGGATGGTGCGGAAACTGCGACGCAACCTGATGTTAATACAGAAAGCGATGTGTTTATTAATCCGGAACCAGAACCAGTCAAAACACCAGAACCAGAACCGGAACCCGTGGTCGAACCAGAGCCTGTGGTTGAACCGGAACCAGAAGAACCAATTAATGTTGAATATCCAAACAATGATGTGCTGTATGCGGCAGAGCCGGAACAACCCGTGGTTGAATCCGAAGAAAGTGTTTTGTCGCGCAAAGATCCTTACGGGGTATCGCGTGAAGAACAGCCTGTACAACGTGTGACTAATGTGGCGGCACCGGATGTTATATTTGATGATGATGTTATTTCGGTTCCTGTGGTTGCACCGGGTTATGTCGATGAAGAGGAAATGTACTATAATGCAAATGGCCAAGATGCGGTGTATTACCAAGAATCACAGGAATATTATCAACCGCAACCAGTTGTATATGACGAGCAAGTTGATACCCAAGAATACATGGACCAGGAAAATTATGTTGAAGAAGGCGCGGATGAAGGTTTCGTTATGGAATACGAAGATGAATATAATCCGACGAATCGCAAATACCTAAGTGTTCATGATGGTGGTCAATATAGTGTCGGTTACACCGAAACAACATATTAAAAAATATCACACAGAAATGTGTGATATTTTTTTTGTATTTTAAAACCTACTGTTTTTCTATAACAACAATCGCCGCTGAAAAATTATCTTGGTCTGTGATTGACAGATGAACCGCCGCTGTCTGTCCTGCCAACGTTTTTAACGCTGCGCGTGCACCACCAGTAATCATAATTTCTGGATGCCCATTATCATCGTGCACAACCGAAATATCAGAAAACGCAATGTCATCGCCAAAACCAGTGCCGAGTGCTTTCAAGCATGCTTCGCGCGCAGCCCAAAAATTTGCAAGGTGTTTTTCGGCATTTGCGTTATCCGCATCGGCGTATTCAAGTTCTTTTTTTGTAAATATACGTTGCTTTTTGAACGCGGACCAATCAAGAAAACGTCCCGATTCAACTAAATCTATCCCAATACCGACAATCATAAGATTCCTCCCTTGGATATCTGTTGAACTGATACGGCAATATAGAAACTTTTTCCCGATTCGTGCAAGCACAAAATTATATAAAATTCATTTTAATAAAAAAATTAGTTGCATTTTATAATCATTATATTATATAATGATTTTGGATCAAAGGAGTCTAACATGAAAAAAGTAAGTACATTCATCATGGCCGGCGTGGTTGCTGCGGTTTTATCTGCGGGTTCTGCGGTGGCGGCCCCCGGACATCATGGTGGGCATCATGGCCCCCAACAACATGTGGTGACACATGTTCAATCATCGCCACGTCCTGGACATCATCATATTGTTCACAATGGCGGACATCATCACAGACCACCACATCACCATCATCATGGTCATTATTATTATCGGACAAGTACGGGTGATTGGGTTATTGCGACAGCGATATTACTGTCAGCATTGATGTAAAAAAGAAACCGCCGACATGGCGGTTTAATTTTTATGGTCGGGGCGACAGGAATCGAACCTGCGACCCCTTGCACCCCATGCAAGTACTCTACCAGGCTGAGCTACGCCCCGACGACGCGAGTATCATAATTTAAAAAAACATGAAATACAAATATTTTTTATTTTTTAAACGCGTCTTTGATATTTTGAATCATATCGGTATTCATTAATGCATCGCCCCCAATTCCACCGGCAACACCCGCGCCCGCCGCAATCGCACCGCCCTTTAATTTCTTGGCGGTTTTATCCTTTTGTTCATTCCATTCGGTTGCATCTTTACCTTCGGGGTCGGTTAATGCACGTGACAATGATGTAAATGCACCATCGGTTATACCCGTTGATGCGTATTTATATAATCCACTTTCCGCTTTATCATACACAACTTCTTGTTCTATGCCAGGGCGCATCCCCAATGCCTTTTTAGTGTTTTTCAGATTATCCGCCAATGATTTATATTCGCTGTAATACCCCAATAGTTCATTACCCCCCGGCAGAGTTATTTCTTCATTACCCGCCTTGGATGATTGTCCTTTGCCATATTCACAACGGAACGTGGCCAGGTACGCCGACATATCTTGTTCGGCGGCTTCGTCCGCCTGTTTTTCAGAATACGCAGATGCCGCGGTCATCATACCTAACCCTGTTGCCGCCGTTGTTGCACCACCAAGCATACGATTTGCGAAACTTTGTTCTGTATCTTTTGCAAGTTTAAGGTTTTCTTGGGCCTGGGTTAATCTGTCTTTTCCAACGGTTTGCCCCTGATTTGTATTGGAACCTTGTGGTGCTGTTGGCTCAGTTGGTTCGGCTGCAGTGGTTGTGGGGTCTGTTGGTTCTGTTTCTGTTTCACCCGCCTCGGGCGTTTCGGATTGTAAAATTACTTTTGGATTTGCTTCTATTTTGCGGATTTGTATCGTTTGGGGTATATATCCCGACTTTGATATTATTAAATCCGTACCACGCAGATACTTAGTTGTTGGTACTAGATATTCGCCATTGTCTGCGACGGTTGCTACATTCCTACTATTATTTTGATCGTATAAATTTGCGAATTCAACAGATACGTCTGATAAATTATTATTGTGTGAATCTGTGACGGTAATGTGCAAATCATATGTGTCACTTGTATCACAGATGGTATCTTGCCCTTCACTAAGCACAGGTAAAAAATCGCCACCTTTTAACAGACATTCATCAGCTTGATCGATAAATTTTCTGGTTTCATACTTACATACTGTGCTAATTTTCATAAAATATTCATAGTCCCTGAAATATATGTATGGTAATTTGTTATCAATTGCATACAGCCAATTACCTTCTAGGGTATCATTTAAAACAGCCAATGATTGTGTGCACGTTGGAATATCTTCTGGTGGTATTTGTGTCCATTTCTTGTTATTGCATTCATGTATATTACCATCTGCGCCCAATACGCGTGAACCTTTTACGCAATAAACAAATGGGTCCCCAGGGCCTTCACATTGTAAATAATCTTGTCCATCACCGACGACACTTAACCACCCATCTACAATAAATTGCTCTTCGGTGGTGCCCGCGGGCCATTCTTCTTTCTTTATACCGTATGCGCACTTTGCATAACACGGTACAACATAGTATTGCAAAAGAAACAATAGTAAAAAAAATCTTATCTCTCTCATTGCAAAACCTATGCAACAATTTTATCAAATTTTGGATTTTATGACAAGGGTTTTATATAAAAATCCCCGATTTTTGTCGGGGAAACGTATCTTTTTTTGATTGTTCAATTCTTACATCTCGCTTGGTATATCAAGTCCCATTAAATCTAGGGTCTTGGTTAATACATCCACCGCGATTTTAATCAATGTTAATCGCATATTGCGTACGTCTGGTGCAACATCGTCACGTAGTATTGGGCAATTATGATAGAATGTATTAATTAATTGGCACAAATCATACGCATAATTTGCGACCAAATCGGTTGCCCTATTTTCAAACGCAGCATTTACAGTTCTATCGAAATCCAGCAATTCCATAATCAGATTGCGTTCATCCGTACCCAATGTCGCGGTGCGCGCCATATCAAAATTACTGGCACGGCGCAGAACAGAATTCAAACGAACCGCTGTGTACAAAATGTATGGCCCTGTGCGCCCTTCGAATGAAGTAATTTGGGTTGGATCAAATATGTAATCTGCACGCAGGTCATGCGATAAATCATTGAACTTTAATGCCGCCAATGCGATTTTATCAACGGTTTCTTGATCCAGGTTTTTCCCAGATTCTTTCACACGGTCGCGTGCCGCAGATTGTACCATTTCAATAACGTCATTTAATCCGGCCGCATTACCGTCACGGGTTTTAAATGGTTTGCCGTCCGCCCCGTTTATTGTGCCGTAACCAATATGTTCCAATGCGTCGGACGGAAACATTTGCAACAGTTCTGCCACACGAAACAATTGTTCAAAATGCAACGATTGACGTTTGTCGGTCAGGTATATAACCTTGTCCGGATTATCAGTAATTTTACGATAATACAATGCCATAATGTCCGTTGCATCGTATGGTACCGCCCCGCGCGAGTTATAAAACATCACTGGCGGCATGGGTTTATTATCATCATCGCGTTTAACAATGACAACTTCGGCCCCATCGCTTTTTACCAACAGATTTTTATCACGCAGTATTTTTTCAACTGGTTCTGTATATTTTGCCGCATTGCGTTCGCCCAAGTCGTTATCAAATGGCACTATATTTAACATCTTAACCGTTTTATTCATAGATGCCAACGAGACTGGCATATATATACGATATAGTGCGTTATACCCTGGGTGGCCCTGTTGCAATTTTGCAGTGATAATTTGCGCATGTTCTAGAAATGCTTCATCTGTTTTTGCCAATGCCGCCGCGGATGGGTAATAAGTATCTAATTCAACCGGATCAAATGTATACTTTGAATAGTCACCATTTGGGTCAAAATTATCCTGGAAAAACGGCCAATCTGGGTGCAACTTTTCAATCCACGCAATAACAAATCCCATAGAACGGCCCCAATCGCCCATATGATTATAAGAAATCATTTTGTGCCCCAGACTGCGCCCTAAACGATATAGCGTGTCGCCAACAATAGATGTCCGCATGTGTCCAATATGCAAGGATTTTGCAACATTATATGCGCCATAATCCATGTCTATGATTAACGGTTTTTGTGCTTGCGTTATATTGTCGGCGGTCTGCGCGGCATTCCACAAGAAATCATTTTTGATAAAGATATTTATAAAACCAGGCCCAGCAATGGATGCAGATTCTACAAATTCTAGATTAGATATTTTATATATGATTTCATTTGCCAATTCGCGTGGATTTTTCCCGGCACTTTTTGCCAAAACCATGGCGGCATTTGTAGAAAAATCCCCAAATTCACGATTGCGTGGGACTTCCAGTTTTGCTTCAAACCCCAGTGCGTTATTTAATTTTTCTGATACATATTTATAAAGATTCATTTGTTAAAACTCCAACTATAAGAATATTAAACCGGTAATACGATGCGTACGCGCAGGCCGCCCATATCACTGTTTTCCAAGAACAATTGTCCACCATGATTTTCAATTGTCGTTTTGGCTATTGATAGCCCAAGTCCTGTGCCGCCCGTGCCAGGGGCGCGCGCATCGTCAAGGCGCACAAACGGACGCAGCGCATCGGCTTTCTTGTCGTCTGGAATACCGATACCATCGTCTTCAATCAATATTGTAGTTTCATCACGCGTGTCGATTTCTGTTATTTTTATGGCTTTCTTGGCATACCGTGCGGCATTTTCTATGATGTTACCAAATGCCCGGGCAAGTGCCATTGGACGCGCATAAAACTGCACAGGGTTTTCCGGAAAATTAGTAATAATTTTTTTCTTTGGTGCCGCATCACGCGCAATACGTATCAGCATTGGCGGTAATTCGGTCGATTGTTCAATTTCTGGCATTTCACCGCGCGCAAACGCCAGATATCCATTTATCATCTCTGTCATTCTGTCGATGTCGGTCAACAGTGCCTTTTTATCCGCAGAATCCGTTTCAATCGCAAGGCGCATGCGTGCCAGTGGCGATTTTAAATCGTGGCTAACGGCATTAAGCATATCTGTGCGTGTACGATTATATCTGTCGAGACGTTCCTTCATTGTTATCATTGCCGCGGCGGCATCACGAATTTCTTTTGCCCCGGTCGGTTTAAATCCTGGGGCTTCTAGTCCGCGTCCAAAGCGTTTCGCCGCGTACGCAATACTGCGGACACTGCGGTTATGCAGAATCAAGAACGGTGCGATAAGTATCGATACAATCAATATTGCACCAATCAACCATATCAAGAATACTTCGGTGCTGGTTGAATAAATGCGATACATACTGGCGGTAAATGTTGCGATTTTGCCGTCTTTGGTTGGAACATCAACGTAAATTGTACGGGGTTCACGTTCAACATATACTTTGGCACGGCGATTAACACGTTTGTATACCTCTGATGCCAATGGTCCCGTTTCGCGTGAATGGTTATCGGTCCGTTTTGGACGATTTAATTCGGCATCAATAGAAACGTCTATGCCAACATCTTCAGCCATGCTTTCTACGGCGGGCATATTCCCAGAATCTATGAAATTCATCATTGTTGCAATTTCACCCGCCAATGAACGCGCCATTGTTGCGTGCACGCGTGACCAATGGTTTCCAAAAAACACATTTCCCATGATAACCTGGGCGAGTACCAATGGTATCAATATCAGCAAAATTGTTCTCCAGAAAAAGCGTCTTGGTAGTAATCTCATGTTGTTAGCCCCCTTTAATTCTGGCCGATTTGTATCAATTTATATCCGCGTCCACGCACGGTTACAATATCTACATTTGATAATACATTATTTAATTTATTACGCAAGCGTTTTGCAACCATCGGTTGGGCCGAAACGATATTACCAACCGGATAAGTTAGATTATACAATAATTTCTTTTCTTCGCCTGATAGCGCAAGCAAAAGCGTATCGCCACTATCCGTCTTGATAAAGAATTCATCGTTTGACAAGAACAGGTTTTCCGGCATTTGTTGAATCGGCGAAGGAGCGCGATTCATTATGTTGTTTAACCGCAATATTAATTCTTGTAACTGAAAAGGTTTGGCCAAGTAATCATCAGCCCCACCCATCAGGCCTGCGATGGTATTTTCAGAACCTGTCATTGCAGTTAGTATTATCGTGGGCGTGGTATTGCCCGCCGCACGCAGCTTTTTAAGAAATGTTAATCCGTCCATACCGCCCATCATACGGTCCAAAACCATGGCATCAACGGTTATGCGATTAAGTATTTCATCGGCTTGTGCCGCGTTTTCGGCGGTTAATACATTAAAATCCGCGTTGCGCAACCCCTTGGCGAGTGGCAACCGTAACGCATCATCATCGTCAACAATAAGAACTGTCTTCTTTATCAATACCAAAGCCCCTTGATTTTAACCTTGGTGCATTTTAGCAGGATTTTATGCGGATTTCAAGTACGGTACGGATGCGTTATTTACGCAACGGTTCCACCGCGTATTCGCCGGGCTGAATAGTTTGAATCAAATTATCATTTTCATCAACGGCCGCGCGGAACTGCATGCCGCCCGTGGTAAATTCTGTCTTGAACAATGCGTACCCCGTACCGCCACCGGTCGTTGGCCCCTGGGTGCCCAATGAGTAATATCCGCCCAAAATACCATAGTCCAGGTCGATATAGTCCAAGTTTACAAGTAAAGATACGTTGCTGAACCCATCGCTGGTCAGATTGCATGTAAATTCACGGTTCGACAATACCGCGGCCGAATTGTTTGGTATAACAATATCCATAATCGTAGGTTCGCACACGCGATTTATACCATTTACCAACATTTCATACGTCATATTTATTGTGGCGCGTGAAAGTCCCGTTGATACATTTACCTGGGATATTGTGCCCTTTGGAATTTTTACAAGTGCGTTTGCAATTCCTGCGCGTACCGGGAAAGATATGCCCGATTGCAAACAATCACGTGAAAATGGGTCTGCTTCGCAGATATACACGCGCGAATGTGCGTTCATCATGAACATATTAACCAAGCTATTAAATAAGAATGTGCGTGTTATTTTGTCATTAAGACGTGTACAACCGAAATTACGACATATTACCATTGGGCGTTCCGCAAACATTACACCTGGATTAAAAGAAAGTTCCGCTTCGCGTGCATCTATAATATTTTGGTCATAATCTAAACTGTCAGCTCGCTGCATAAATTCTGATTCAGGAACAAAATTCGGATCATCGGGATACGCATAGTACGATTGAACGGGTGTTTCGGTATAAATTGTTTGGAAATTTTCGGTTATATACTGGGTCGCACCAAATGCCCCAGACACGAATAACACCCCAAACAACGCGGTAATAGTAGAGTTTTTCATTTTTATGCCCTTCCCTATATCAATTTCTTGATTTATTCTAGAACATTATTGTCGTTCGTGTCAAAGCAAAAATTTTTATTGAAATTTGATATCAGTTTGTTCTATAAAGAACTATCATAAATATAAATAATCTAGAAAGGTGTTTTCTATGGTAGATATTATTATATCTGGGGAAGCGGGAAAATTACATGCAGTGTATCATAAATCTTTGACGCCGGGTGCGCCGTTGGCGGTTGTGCTGTCGGGAAATCCGCGTCAAAAGCATCATATGAACGATAGGCTTTCATATGCGATGTTTCGGGCATTTATGGATATTGGCTTTTCGGTTGTTCGGTTTAATTATCGTGGGGTTGGCGATTCCGAAGGTGCTCTTGGAACGACGGCTGATAATATGCTGGATATCGCAACGGTCATAGATTGGATTCAAAATCATAATGAAGATAGCGAAAAGATATGGATTGCCGGAAATCAACTTGGGGCCTGGTATGTATTGCAGATGCTCATGCGGCGCCCCGAGATATCTGGTTTTGTGCTTGTGTCGCCTGATTCGTCTATTTCAGATTTTGCATTTTTATCCCCACGTCCGAATCGTGGATTGTTACTCCAGGGTGCCGAAGAATCAGAAGATGCCAAGGCATTTTCTACTCAATTGACCCAGGTATTGAAAAAGCAGGCGCAGATTAACCTTGAAACAATACGTATACGTGGTGCGGATGCTACATATGGTGCCCCCGCCGATTTGCGACAGCTATATAATGATTTAAAGGCGTATGTCGGACGTGAAAACGAAGATACCAAGTTATTATAACGGTGGAATAATAAATGGAAGGAATAATAAAAGACAGATTTGTTGATCCAAATGTCCCGGACGAAATGGCCGCTACAATTCGTCCGCGTAGTTTGGCGGACTTTATTGGACACGATGCATTGAAACAAAATCTGTCCGTATTTATTTCCGCGGCGCGTGCACGTGGCGAACCAATGGATCATGTGCTGCTTTATGGGCCGCCGGGATTGGGTAAAACAACACTTGCGCATATCGTTGCAAATGAGCTTGGCGCCAATTTTCGTGCTACGTCGGCGCCGATGCTTACCAAGCAAGGTGATTTGGCCGCAATACTGACCGCATTGGAACCGATGGATGTGTTGTTCATAGATGAAATACATCGGTTGCCAACGGCCATAGAAGAAGTTCTTTATTCTGCGATGGAAGATTTCAAATTGGATATTATGTTGGGCGAAGGGCCGTCTGCAAAAAGCGTACGCATAGATTTGCCACCGTTCACATTGGTTGGGGCAACTACGCGGACGGGTTTGTTATCTAATCCATTGCGTGATCGTTTTGGAATTGATTTACGTCTTAGTTTTTATTCCCCATCGGATTTGGCAAAAATTATTCGGCGCAGTGCGGGTATCCTTGGGACATCAATTGATGAAGATGGCGCATTGGCATTGGCAAAAAGTTCGCGTGGGACACCGCGAATTGCAAATCGTTTGTTGAAACGTGCACGTGATTTTGCATCTGCGGCGGGGCGTGATGCAATAGATGCAAACACTATAAAAACAACGTTATCTCAATTGCATATTGACGAAAGTGGGCTTGACCAGGTCGATCGTGAATACTTAAATGCAATCATTAAACATTATGCTGGTGGTCCGGTTGGTATAGATAATTTGGCGGCGGCGCTTTCGGAACCCGCGGACACGATAGAAGATGTCATTGAACCATATCTAATGCAACTTGGGTTGGTTCAGCGTACACCACGTGGTCGTATTGTGACCGATGCGGGATATCGCCATATGGGGCTAGAGAAATAACAATGCAAATACATAAGTTTAATTTTTCGGTGGCGTATGCCGACACTGATGCGGGCGGAATTATGTATCATGGGCGCTATATAGAAATTGCCGAACGTGCGCGTATGGCGTGGCTCGGCAAAAAAGCGCGACCAAATGCATCGGATGTTGGGTTGGTTATACGCGATTTACATATTAAATATATGCGACCATTGTTTTTGGCAGATAAATTTGTCGTCGAAACGGTTGTGACGGCCGTGGGCGCGGCATCTGTGTCTGTTGAACAAAAGTTCGTGAAAAAGGATGAAATTTGTGCTATACTTACCGGGACGGCGGCATACCTTAATGGTGATGGACATCCGGTGCGTATGCCAAGTGTTCTATTAAATGCGTTTAACGCGGGGCTAAAAGGATAAAAAGGGGATAAAAATGAATAGTTTTTCTTTCTGGAAATTGTTTACAACGGATGTTATTACGGCAATTGCGTCTATTGTGTTGGTCGTGTTTAGTATAATGTCTTGGGCATTAATTGTTGAAAAAATACGTCTGTTCCGTGCGGCAAAACGCAAGACTTTGTCTGGCAAACCCGAAGAAGTTATAAAGCCGTATGATAAAAATCTGTGGTTTTTGTCAATGGTTGCGTATGTATCACCGTTTATTGGTTTGTTTGGTACGGTTTGGGGGGTTATGGATTCGTTCGCGTCTATTGGTGCAAATCAATCGGTTAGTATTGGGGTTATCGCACCTGGACTTGCAATTGCTCTTGGAACAACGGCTTTGGGGCTGATTGTTGCGATACCTGCGGCGATTGCACATCAAATTTTTGTTAAACGTGCGGATGAATTGTACGAAAAATTGGGGGGCAAATAATATGTCACGTATGCGGCGCAGATTTTCTGATGTGTCTATATCTTTAACGCCAATGATAGATGTTATGACGGTGTTGCTTGCGGTGTTTATGATAACAACGCCAATGATGACAAATGGTATCGATTTAGATTTGCCAAATGCCGGCACAACTGTTTTGACGGGTACAGATCACGCAATGCAAATCAGTGTGGATACGGCTGGACGGTACTATATTGGAACAACGCAGTTACCGTTGGAAGAAGTTGTCACGCGCGCGGTTGCAATGCGCGGGGAAAATCCGAATTTAACAATCGTTATAAATGGGGATCGTCGTGCCGACTATGGTGCGGTAATGGCGGTTATGGGAAAGTTAAAAACAGCGGGTTTTGAACGTATTGGACTTCGTACAAAACTGGAAAACTAGGTTGTATATATGGCCAAAATCAATAATTTTACATCGGAAAATATTGGTTTTTCTATTCTGGGGCATTTGATGCTGCTGGGGCTGGTCGTTTTTATGACCGAGGTTGTAATTTCCAATACAGAACGTTTTGTCGCCCCCGACAGAATTCAAATAACAATGATTGATTTGTCGCAGGTCAAAGTTAGTGGTGATGAAACAATCTTGTATAACACAAATGTTTCAGATAAACCCGAACAGGTAAAAACAAAAGATAAAGAACCAGAACCAAAACCGGAACCTGTCGCGGCGGATGAAGCAAAGCAACAGATTGAGTCTACTTCGTTAATTTCAGAAGAAAAAACCAAAGAAAAACCGAAAGAAGAACCTAAAAAGGACGAAAAGAAACCAGACGAGGCGCCTGCGCAGCAAAAGAAAACTGTTGTTCGGGTAAATCGTAATGTCTTGTCTTTGGATAGAACTTTAACTGTGTCCGTGGTGGATGCGTTGCGTGTTGCAATGACACGTTGTTGGAATATAGATACATCGCGTTCCGATATTTCGGGGATGCGTGTTGTGGCTCATTTGACGATGCGTAAGACTGGGATGGTATCTGATGTTTGGTTTGAATCTGCGGCGCGTGCAGAAACAGATCCGGCCTTTGCATATGTCTTGGATACAATTCGTGCGGCGATAAATACGTGTCAACCACTGCGTATGTTGCCACCAAATGAATATGATAAATGGAAAAAGATTCAATTAACTTTCTATCCAACCCAGGGCACGGTTATGTAGGTTTTACAGGCTGTATACGAGACACGGTTTTATGCCGTGTTTTTTGTCGCAAAATGGCGTGTTTTTATAAAGATTAAAAATAAAATAATTTTAGTTGTATCAATTAGTTGTTGCTTATTCTTAATGGTATTATTTGATGTGTGCGCCGATAATAAAACTGACGCTGGTTATACTCTTTTTGCGTTGTTATATATGAATTTTGCTGTGTGTGGGCGGTGTGTGTTGTTATGTGTGTTCGGGTGGGCTCTGGATGCGGGACATTGACGCGCCAAAAATACATAAAATTGTGCAAAAATACGCGTGGAAATCATAAAATGACGTGTCTTTTACAAAAGTATAATTTTTTAAATATTTTTGTTGTATTAATATGTTGTTATAAATTATTAATATAAAATATTATGTTTTGTCGTAAAAAAAGATGGGTAAAAAAATGGTCCCCAAAAAAATTGGGGACAATGCCGTTTCAGTAAGACGATAAGCCGGATTCTGTTCCGCCCAAATCCAGTATCGTGCCGGCAGTTCCGATACCGAACAAATTGGGTGGCGAACATAATTAATCTGCACATTGTGTTGCCACAAAGTGTCAAGCCCCCTACCCGTTTCCGATTTGGGACAAATCATAGGAAACCTATTTGGGGTTGCTGCACACAGAGATTGCCCGTTTCACTCAAACCGTTTCCGATTTGCTTCGTCACTGTTGCTCTAATCGTCAGATTGCTCTGCCTGGTAAATTAGCCAGTGTGTCGTCCCATGCAGTCCGGACTTTCCTCCGACAAAAATGCTGTCGGCTATGCTCTGTCTTGCTGACACGGATATTTTATCTGAAACGAATCGTAATGCAAATAAAAAATGCAGAGAAAACGTCTTTTTTTTATCGTTGACTTAATTTTTTCTTTTTTGCTAAGGTTATTACTATAGGAATGGAAGTAAAGGAGAAAATGCCCAAATTTCTGGCTTTTTTTCGAATAATTGCGGTTGCATTTTTGTGCGTTTTTGGCATGCATGCGGTCGCCAGTGCAGATTGTAGCGGTACGTCTGGTGGTACCTTTGCGGTCAAAACAACCGCTATTGGAAACGGCCAAACATTCCAGTTTACTATCAAGGCCAAGGGTGAATTTTGTGTCGATTGGGGTGACGGCACATACGATACGTATAATCAATCTAGTACTTCTGGTTTGGCCTATGCTCACAGGCATACATATACGGGAACACCGACCAGTCGTGTAATTAAAATCAAGGGTGATGCCGAAAGATATCATCCTGCTGATTGGGCTTGGAACAGTTGTACGTTGGATTCAAATGGTTATACCGGGGCGTGTAGTAAACAGGCCTTGCATGGTGCAATTATGTTTGGAAATCCTCCGTCCAGTAAACGTGACTATTATAACATGGATGGGACTTCGTGTAATACCGCTAATACACCGCAATTTGTTGCACATATTGGTGATGGCAATGGTAATTATACGTCTTTGGGTGCGGTTTTTAAAACACGTGCTTTGGGTGGGGATAACAAGGATCCGGGGTTTGCGTATACGTTTGCAGGTGCCACGAATTTAACCGGCACTTTACCGTCGAATTTGTTTGGATCTAATGTTACGTCTACTAAGCCATATATGTTTTCACATACGTTTGACGGTTCTGGTATTACGGGCATACCGTCGGATTTATTTACTTATGTAAAAAAACCTGCATTGGTAAGTGGTGAAATCGCGATGTTTCAATATACATTTGCAAATACAGGTATATCATCAATCCCAAGTGGATTGTTCAAGCGTAACAAACATGGTATCGCCAGTAATTTGTTTGAAGGGACTTTCCGTGGGTGTACCAGTTTGACACAGTCTGGAATACCAATGTCAATATTTAGTGCGTTCGAGCCGGATGATGTTTCAAGTTTATTCAAATATACATTTGCGAATACAGGTATTACTTCGTTGGGCAATGCGGCACATACTTGGTTCCCCGCATCTGCAAGTGGCGAATTTCATCGAATGTATGAAGGAACATTTGCCGAAAACCATAATTTAACGTCAATTTCGTCGGGAGTAGATTTGTTCCATGTTGATTTGTCTGCGAGTGAGGGTTGGAGGGCGGATGGTATATTTAAGTCAACATTTGCAGGCTGTGAACACCTGAATAGTATACCATCAGATTTATTTGGCAATTATCGTGGTGGTGGTACGGATGGTTTTAACCAAACATTTAGTGGGTGTTCCGCTTTGCAATCTGTCCCTGGAACGTTATTTAGTAAGATAACCGGCAGTGGACATGGCTTGTTTTACAGTACATTTAAAGAGAGTGGTCTAACATCAATACCTCCGGCATTGTTTTCTGGGCTGACGGGGACTGGAAAAAGTAATATGTTTTATGATACTTTTTGGGGCTGTCATGGATTAACCAGCGTTCCGGCGAATTTGTTCCGTATAACCAGTGTTGGGGACAGTACGTTTCGTGGAACCTTTGCCTTTTGTGATAACATAGGTAATGGAATAAGTGGTAAATTAAATGCAAATAACGACCCGATTATGCAACCTTCGTCGTTGACTGTTAACAGTTCTAAGGGGTATTTCGCATTCGCAAGCATGTTTGAAGGATGTTCTAAATTAACCACAATAGCGGCTAATATTATTAGACCTATTGCTGGTGCTTTTCAGGATGCTATGTTCGCCAGAACGTTTGCTAGATCTGGTTTGACGTCTGTCCCAAGTGCTATGTTTGCGACATATCACAAGGCGCCACAGAGGTGGTTGTTTAAAGAAACTTTCGCTGGGTGTTCAAATTTGCGAACTGTTGCAAATAACATATTTTCTAATATGTCTGGTGCACTGGGAACAGGGACGTTTGATGGGACATTTATGGAAGATCAATGTGATGGAAATGGCGAAAATTGCCAAAATTCATGTGGACTGAGAATGAATATGAGTGATTTGGGTTCTAATTTCTTTGGTATGGGAAATGGAGGACATGTTTCTGGAACACCAAAGCCTTATATGTTTAGAAATACGTTCAAAGGGTGTGAGGGGTTGACTGGCGAGATTCCTGATTATTTGTTTTTTGGGATAAGTGGTAATCCTATTGATACTTATAATTCTGGGCAATATACTGCAGATTGTTTATCTTGGGAAGATTACGTAAATAATGTGAGTAATTATGCGTTGTGTTTTAACGAGTCCATGTTTGAAGGAACATTCCAAAGAACTGGAATTACTGGGACAGTTAAGGCGCTTAATTTTTATAACTTGTATGGAACACCGACCAAGTCAATGTTTAAAAATACATTTAAAGATTGTACAGGGTTGACTTATGTAAGCAATAGTTTGTTCAACTCTTTTAATTTGGTACAAGATTGGTCTTCAGGATCGGCGTTTGAAGGGACGTTTGATGGGTGCAGTAACCTTTCAAATGATATATCGTCTTTAAATATGTTCACAAATCTTAGCGGTTCTGCCGCTCCAAACCTGTTTAAAAATACTTTCCGTGGGTGCAGCAGTCTAACGGGCGGTCTATCAGACAGGTTCTTTGGAACTCTTACGGGTGGTTCGGAAGGGGCGTTTGCAGGAACGTTTAAAGGTGATACGGGTTTAACCAGTTTTGTTCCAAAACCTGTATTTTCTGGAATTAATGCTAATGCTACAAACAGTG
Source organism: Candidatus Enterousia sp. (assembly GCA_045647355.1). Classification (GTDB taxonomy): domain Bacteria; phylum Pseudomonadota; class Alphaproteobacteria; order Rs-D84; family Rs-D84; genus Enterousia. The sequence goes on along the minus strand of JAZRMF010000009.1, from coordinate 22,224 downwards.
TGTTTACTGATATCTTTAATGGTGCAACAAATATGGTAACCGACTGTTATAATGCTGGTTATGCGCCTTCAACAAGTTCTGATAGATGCCACAGTTTTGAAACGCAACCAAAGTGGGGTAACGGTAATGGGGATGAAATTGTGAGGTGTTGTGGTGAAAAGTTGCGTTCTATTACGTATAATCCTGGGGCAAGCACCGCGATTAATAGCAGTACAGGGACGTCGACGCCGGCGATACAATACACCCCAGAGAACGAGGATTTTACAACATTATCAATCGGCACGTTTGAAAATGATGGATATTTGATGTCCAAATGGAATTGGTTAGAGGGTTTCGGGTACGATGAACCGAACCATGCGTTGCTACCGCAAACTCGATATAATTACAGTGTACCGGTTGATACGATTGTGGAACCTGATTGGGCACCGTGCAGTTGTGATTATGGTAACGATTCTGGGGTTGCGGAATGCCATGTACATACTGTGAATGAAGAAGTCAATAATGTAATGACCAATCGGTGTGGTTTAGAGGTTAAATGTAAACCAGGTTGGGTGAACCCGACATGGTCATGTGACGGTATAAAATGTGGTGCATCATGTAGCCGTGGAATTTTTGATATAACCTTGGATTATAATGGGGGTACGCCTGCTGGCGGAAATAATTATGTCGTTGGGCACGTTAGTGGCGAAAATACTTTGATTGGACATATATTCTTGAAATATGGCATTGGTTTCTATGAAACTGCCCAAGATGCTGCCAATGATACAAATAATAATAGATATCTTCCAAATCTTAGTGGTTCAACAGAGCAGTCGTTCAGTACGTCTTACATACCGGGACCAGTGGATAACAAACCGTACCAAGGGTTCTATGGGGCATATACCGTGCAACAACAGCAACAGAATAATGATCGTGGCGGTGTCGGTGTTAGTGATTCGGAAATTCAAATTATAAATCGTCAGGGTAATTTTACGACCATCAGCACAACTTTTACTACTTCTGATGCGACGATAACTGCACGTTATGGTGATCCGATTTACACTTTAACACTTGATGATGCGGGTGGTTATAATGGATCAAATCAGATATTCTTGCGGTATCAGTCCACCAGTGCGAATGGTCCATTTACGCCGAAATTCTATGATAATTATGAAAATGCTTTTCGTGAGATTGATCCGATAAACAGAGTTGCGATTCCGGAAAATCCAGGGTATAGATTTGAAGGTTATTTTTTGCCAACCGATAGTTACACTGCATCAAAACTAGGACCGGCAGTAGATACAGCAGGAATCATTGCGCCGGTACAGTTTGTCACCAGTGCCACTGTTCCGGGTCCAAAGAGAATTACAGATGATGTTACATTAACGGCGCAATGGAGTGCGAGATTCCTGCCAGTATGTTTGGATCATAATGGTGCGACCAATGCTAGTGCGTTCCATGATAAGGTTTGGTTAGAATATAATACTGATTATTATAATGACGTAAGCGGAGGTTATGGTTCGGTAATACACTATGTTGATATTAACGGCGATAATGGTTCTGTGATTCCACAAAAGACGGGGTATGTCTTTGAAGGATATTTGGGCCCAGAACAGGGGGCGATTCGTGATGGGGGCACCAATTCAATCGGCAATTTCCCATTAGTGGTTAATGCAAGTGGTAGGTTTATCAATAAAAACTTTACCACCGACGAAGGAATCAAGGATTGTGACTGCAAAGATGGTAGTCCTAATGCATGTCCAAACTTTATTAAGGCAGATTTTGGCAAAGAAGTTTATGAAATTACCCTTGATCAAAATGGTGGTACCGGTGGTTCCCCGTCAAAGATGTATTTGTGGTATGCTAATGACTTTTTCTCGAATTCTGCCGCAACACAACAATTGGGTGAGGTTACCGTGCCAACGCGTGATGGATATACTTTTGGTGGGTATGAGTATTGTAATGGTTTGAACGTTTGCACAATTGTTATAGATAATCGGGGACGTGTTGTGGGCAGTAGTACATTTACGCAGGCCGATACAACTATTACGGCCCACTGGACACCGAATGTTTATGAAATAACCGTAAATGATAATTGTGGTACAAATCCATGTCAGACATCTGGGGCTCCGACCACACTGTATGTTAGATATGGTGATGCCTGGTACAGAACACGTGCCAATGCATTGGCGGGTACAAATTCAATTGCTGCGATGGATACAAACCCGGCCCGCACAGGATACAGTTTTGAAGGATATACCCATACCAGAATTACTGGGCGTTCTGGCGGTGGTAATGGCGGCGGAGGTACTAACAGTATAACTGTTACCAGGGTTGCAGATGATAGAGGCCGTTTCTTGACGACAGAATTTACAACCGAAGATACAACCATAAATGCGGATTGGTTGGGCGCGTGTAATTTGGTTGCATTAAATCCTAATCAGGGAACCGCGGGGACTGTTAGCAAACTATTTAAACGTACGGGCAGTGCCGCATGGTATTCTGATGGAAATTGTACAACGCAATATGTGACCACAAGCGATGTTATACCAACCAGGCAGAATTACGTGTTCCGTGGATTCTATGCAGCCCCAGCCCCAGCAGATGTTAATTCTGATGCAGATAACACAGGCTTAACACAGTATATAATGACCAATGGTGCATTATCGTACGAAGGGTATAATTTGGTCGTGTCGGGCGAAACCGTGATATATGCGGCATGGGCCCGCGAGTGTAACAGTATTAATCCGGGCGAATGTCACCTGGATGTGTTGCTTGATGGGACTGTTACCTATACGGTGGATTGTCCAGATGGATTCCAAGAAAATGGCGAAGGTACATGGAACCCGTCTTGTACACCTGTTTGTTATCCGATAACGGTGGATAACACACGTCGTGGTGGCACCACAGCAAACAGTCTGTTGTATAAATTCGGCGGTGGATCAAATGCCACAAAGTGGTATAGTGATAGTACATGTGCCACAGAAGTTACAACAACCCCTGCCCCGTCCAAATTAAATGCGACGTTTAATGGATATTATTGGGTGTCTGGTGCTGCGACCCGCGATGGTGGTACTGGCAATAGTGAGTTTACTCTTGTTCAAGTGGGTTCGGACGACAGCCCCAGTGAACTATCCGATGAATGGACGGTAACCGGACCTGAGACTATTGTTGCGTATTACGACTGTAATTCACATTATACAGAAAACGGTGTCGATATAGTTGGTGTATGCGCAAATAGCATTTATGACATTACCTTGAATGATAATGGTGGTAGTAATGGTAACGGGACGGTTTATGAAAAGTACAACGCTGGATACGCGTTGGATCGTGATGCACAGTCATGGGACTTGACACAACTGACCAATATTCCGAGTTACACAGGTTATGGATTCCGTGGTTATTATTCAACCCAGGTTACACCGCTTGAGGCAAATGGGAATACTGGAACCTTGGTTATTAAAAAAGCGGGAACCTTGCCAACATCGCCCACGTATTTTGAAGACGATACCACTGTTTATGCGGGTTGGGCGCGTGATTGTGTCAGTCCTGTTGCGCATGGGTCATGTTTACGAAGCATCAGTGACGAAGGTGCCGTGACATATACAACATCTTGTGATTCTGGATATGTATTACGCAGTGGAACTGGTGGTACGTATAATCCGATTTGTGACCCAGGTGTGTTTACCATAACATTGGACAGCAAATATTATGCCAGTGCCAATGCCACTGGGGTAAATGCGGATACAAATGCGGCGCCAAGTCCGATATACGTACGGTATGCCGATAATTGGTATAAGAGCACGACGATTAACAGCAGCAATCTTATATCTGCATTAACAACGAATCCGTTGTACAGTACATACGTCTTTGAGGGGTTCTGGACAGAAAAGACCGGAACGGGAACCAAGATTATTGATCGGACGGGTGCTATATTGTCTGGTCATACAACCGACTTTACTGATAATGGGGTATTGTATGCAAAATGGGTACAAACGACTTGTAGTGTGACAAATGGGACAGGAACACCATTGGCGCCAGTGAACAATGTTCCGGCATGTTCTATCAGTTGTACGAATGGATACAGCCAAAATGGTTATCTGGATACAACGACAACGTTTACGGCAAATGGCACAGCGGGTTCGAATACAGTGACGGCGTCGTGTGCTGCACGTACGTACCAGGTAACATTGGATCCAAAACGTTACGAGAGCAGCAGCGCGACGACCGGTGTTAATCCGGATACTGTGGGGACCGCGGCATATTGGTATGTATTTAATTCTAGTTCGCCTGCGTATTTCTATAGTGTAGAGGTAGCGTCTGCGGCGGATCAAGTTTGGTCAAACAGATTAGGTTCAAATGGATACACAATTGTCAGGCCAACCATGACGGGCTACACATTTGGTGGGTACTTCGTAGGCAAGACAGGAACCGGCAACCAATATATGAGTGACGGTGGAAGTGCCATCAATAATTTATGGTCCAATACCGGTACGGACGGTAGACACGATATTACTTTGTATGCAAAATGGACGCCGATAACATACACAATTGCGTATGACCTAAAAGGTGGTGACGCGCCGTCTGGTAATAATGCATCTGATTTCATGCCAGTTGAATATATAGCAAGCACAAGTGGTGGTAATCAATACATTGATACGCTGCATACGTTGCAATCGGACAATGTGGTGTACAAGTGGACCGCCCGTGATGATTCAAGCTCATCAGGTACTTCATTGTTCGGAACCGAGGGGACACAAAGTGGAACCAGAGTGTTTTCTGGGGTGTTGTACGGTTCCAAGAGTACCCGTACTTTGTGGGTTGGTTCAAGCCAGGGGCTTTCAATAGGATATGCTTCAAATGATTCTTTGTATCATGATTGGAAATTGCATGCGGCTAATAATACGGTTTCATTGACCAAGGATGGAACGCTTGTTAATTCACGGGTGTATGCTGGCAGTCTGTACAAAGATAAAAATATAGTGTTGTTTGGTAATCGCATGGGTTCTACCGGGGCAAGCCAATATGCGCTTGCTGCACTCAAACACTTTAGCATAGAAGATAATGGTGCTTTGGTATTTAATGGGATTCCTGTGCGCAAGATTAGTACAGATCAATGTGGATTGTATGATACGGTTAGTGGCGGGTTCTTCCCAAGTGGTTCCGCAACGCCGTTTGATTGCCCGTCATCACCAGCGCGGCCAACAACTGCAACGTATGACCTGGCCTTTGGACCTGTAGTACAACCTACCCGTCCACACAGTACCTTTGTGGGGTGGAATATCACAAATATGTCGACTGATACGACGCATTACAAAGGAACGACAAGTGGTAATTTGTCTACGTTCGCATCTGGAGCATCAAGTGCAACGGGTATAACGGATTCTTGGTTCAAGAATTTGCGTTCGGTGTCTGGGGCTGTAACGTTTACCGCCAATTGGACATGTGATGTTGGTTATGCGTCAAATGCTGCCGGCACATCATGCGATGCAGTCAATTACCCGATGTCATATACATGCAGCGATAATGAACCAGACTACACATATTCTGACACGGTTCCATCGTCACAAGCTGCACATTATTTGCAAACTGCTCCGGTTGGTACAGGTGTTCATTTGCCGGCGGCAAATTCATGTCAAAAGATTTATGGTGCCCAGGGCATGCCGGAATATTGTGCAGATTGCTTTGATTTGGGTGGTTGGATTGTAGAAGCCGAGGAAGCGGCGTTGGCACCACAGGCAGCCCCATTGCATTCGGTTAATGGTACAATACAAACGTTTGGTAAAACCAATGGTACAAACTGGTGTCAGGTTGGTGATTTGAATGCGGATTGGGGCAGCGGAACTGCGGGTGAATGTAACGGTGGATTATCTGGTACGAGTTTTGTGTTGTATCCGCATTATACACCAAAGACGTATACGATATCATATATGTATGCGACGAGTACAGGTTCTAATCAGTCTGGTAATCGTCCGGATAATCATACGTATACCGAGACCACGAATATCAAAGGCGGAGACATGTCGCTGGCGCATGGTACGTTTGTTGGTTGGTGCAAGGATGATCCGACGATGCAGTCGGCAAATTGCACCGGAACCGAAACATCGGTTGGCCCGCGCGATTATGGCCCCCATACATATTATGCGAAGTGGGCGTGCGATACCGGATACACCCTTGGGTATAATAATAACAATGAACCGGTATGTAATGCGAATACGTATACCATAACGTTCAAGACTGGTAACAGCACCATGGCAACACAGAGTTGCACGTATGGGGAGTCTGTGACATTGACGGCGGAATCTGGAATGAATAATGATACTTTGACGGGTACGCATGGTTGGTCGTTCTATGGTTGGGCGAATAACTATAACAAAAAGACCAAAGATTACAATGACGGTGTCAGTGTAACATGCAGTGGCGATATGACATTGTATGGTTTATGGCAACGTAATGTGGCGTTCACGTATTATAATGGGGCCAGTGCAACGAGCACAACGACAAGCAACCGTACCCAGACATCGTATAATACAACGGCGACTGCGACGGGCGTAGATGGGGTTGAGGTTTATACTCTTGCAACACAGAGTACGTATAATTGGGCACCGCAAGGATGGCTTTTGAATAATGGTACGTCGGTTGTGACGGTAACGGATAACAAGGTAACGCCGGCGGCAAATGTTGATGCCAATTACTATGCGTTGTATAATCGTACGGCGACAATTGCGTATAACGCAAATGGTGGCACTGGCACCACGACCAGCACGACAGGTACCCAGGTCTTTAAGGCAGGCAATTTGAATGCGAACGCATTGAATTTGACACTTGCAAGTAATAACTTTAGCAAGACGGGGTATGCATTTACAAAGTGGGCGGCGGGTTCGACAACCGGTACGACATATGATGCTGGTGCGACACTTGCGTTCCCGAACAAAACGTGGACATCTGTTGATACCTATACTATGTACGCATTGTGGTCGCCGGATACATATCATATCACCTATACGATGAATGGTGGAACACCGGCGTATACTCAGGTTGAATATTTGGAAGGAAATGGCGAACAATATATTGATACTGGGGTTAGCCCAGTTACCGATACACGTGTTGATTACAAGGCCAGATTCTCATCGGCGCAAACCGTGTCTTCGGCTCCAATGATAGGTGCGCGCGTTGGAAGTGCTAATACCGCGAGATTCTTCCCAATTGCGTATTCTGGGACAACATCTTATAGAACAACCTTTGGTAATAAGGAAAGTTCAGGTACTATTAACTTCAGTACAGATTACGAGGGTTCATTCCAGCCCAAGGATGGGGTGTCATTTGTAAATGGAACATCTTATGATATTAGCAGTGCTGGTTTTGCCAAGACAAATGCATATAATTTGTATTTGTTTGCAACCTCTGGATACGGCAACAATCTGTATTATTCAAAGGGCAGAATATATTATGTAAGAATTTATGACGATGGAATTAACCTGAGTCATAACTTTGTTCCTGCCCGTCGTAACAGTGATAACGTGTTGGGTATGTATGATACGGTATCAAGTACATTCATAGCTGGTTCTGGTACATTTACCGCTGGCGCAGATGTTGGACCGTTACCGTCGACATATACATATGGCATTGGCGCGACGGTCGCGGCGGGCACACCAACACGTGATCATAGTGTGTTTGCGGGCTGGACTGGGTCCAATGGCAATACTCCACAGGCTAGTGTGACAATCGGAACAACGGCCACAGGTGATAAGGCGTACACGGCAAATTGGACATGTGCCGAAGGATACAGCCCGAATACTGGAAATACGGCATGTGTTGCAAATACAATAACATTTAATTGGCAAAATGGTGGTCATGGAACCGCACCGACAACCCCAGTAAATTGTACATATGATGGCACATTTAATATGCCGGTGGCAATGACTGCGGCTGGATATACGTTCCAGAAATGGATTACGAGCGGTACGACCACAACACAGTTTGATGCCGGTGCAACGAATGTGGCGTGTACCAAGGCAAATCTTGGTGTGACCAGTGGCACCGCGACGGTAACTGGGTCGTGGAGCGTTAATTCATACCCAATAACCATTGTTGCAGGTCGCGGTATTAGTGCTGTTTCTGCGACTGGGTGGGTATCCGATGGTAATGGCGGAATCACCAAGACATTTAATTATGGTGATCCGATCGACCTAACTACAATAACAAAAACGTACAAGAACGGATATATTGACACCGCGTACAGTGCAACGGGTGCCGGAACGTTGAGTGGAAGTAACTTTACAGTCGGGGATGGTGCTGCAACGATAACGATTGCGGCGGGTGGTATTGCTGATCCGACTGGGGTGAACCTGACCATATCTGATACAGAAAAGACATATAATAAATCGGCAACGACATTAACGGCGAGTCAAACACGCACATACGATAGTGCCATCCATGTATATTACAAGTTCGGCAATACGTCTACGTTTACAACCGGAAATTGCCCGACGTCATATGCGTATCCGTCCACCGGAATTACCAGCACGACCAAGAGTATTAGTGCGACCGAATATCTGGGTAAACAATGTCACAAGGTAAAAGTTTATGCTAGTGATGATTCCTTAACATCTGGTGAAGTGGAATATACAGGAACCAAGCAATTACACCTGTTGAAACGTGCGGTGACGTTTAATGTCGCAAGTGGTGAAACACTGGTTGGAACGGCAACAGGTTATGCGCAGTATAACAGTGCAACTCTTTATAACGGACCGTACGGCACGACCACGGTTACGGCGCCGACGGCAACCAAAGCGGGCCATGATTTCAAGGGGTGGTATACATTATCGGCCAATGGGGACAAAGTATATAATGCGACACCAACATTACAGAGTGGCGTGTCAAATATAACAAACAATTCGGCCCAGTGGATATTAGACGAGAATCTTGCCTTGTATGCACAATTTGATTTGCGCCAGATTACATGTCCGGCGACGAAATACCTGCCGGCGGGTGGTGAATCTGCGTCGGATTGTACGTGCTGTTTGGCGGGGTATTATTGTCCAGGTGATACGTTCTGGTATGACGCAAACAATGACCAGGGGTTAACGGTATGTCCGGCGGGGTCATTCTGTGCAGCGTGTGTGTCGGCTCCAACGGCATGTGTACAAGGTTCGTACACCGCAACAACCGGTCAAAGTGCGTGTACGGCGTGTCAAAACGGGACAACTACTTCGGCGGCGGGCAGAACATCGTGCAATGCGAATTGTTCGAATGCGTCTGGTGCGTATTCTTGGTCAAATGCGTCATGGAATAATAATAACACGATGACAAATCTGTGTACGATTACCGCGTGCAACACGAATTATTATCCAACCACAAATAATAGCGGCAATTCGTGCACGGTCTGCACCAGTTTTGCAGCTGGTCTGTACCCATACACCGAAGGTACGACATTGGTGTCGGCGGTATCATCTACATTTGGTGGCAACGGGCGTCGTGCATGTTTCCTGTATCGTCGTCAAATTAATGGTTCGCATATTGCGGAGAATTTCGCCCTGAGTTCCACACAGTGCGCCGCCGGTACGTACAGCTATTATGAGCCCAGCAGTACGATTAAGACGTTCTTTGGTCAATCATACGAGTGCGACATTTGTCCGGTTGACACCTATTCTGGTGCCGGTGCGACATCTTGCACAGATTGTTTGCCGGGGTACATCACCAATGACCAGGGCAGCGGTTCCGCATCAGATTGCCGCATATACTGCGACGGTGGATATTATTTGGCGCATGCGAACGACACGTCATGTGATCCGGTTGGGCCGGGCCATTGGGCGCCGGGCGCATGGGTGTCTCAGGGTCAAACCAGTACATATTCAAATTGTCCGGTGGGGATGACCACGATTGGGTATGGGCCGGGCGCGGACGAAGTTGGTGATTGCGGACGCAAATTGCATGTTGGTGACGACCTGCTCTATCTGCGCAGCCTTAAAAAGACCGAACCATCGTTAAATGTTTTGGTTGAAAATACGCAACTATACGGGAACATGTCGCCGATACCATTGCATATGTCTGCGGATATAGATCACATGTTGCGGTTGCCATATGAACACGACATATATTCCGTCCATGACGACAGTGCGGAAACACGCCTGAGCATTGAACAAATGCGGGGGCTTATGGGCGATAGCGATCCGAATAGTATGGGTAGTGGGTTTGTATCACACGATGGATACGATGATGGTCAAGATGAAATTGATGGTACAGATTATGGTGCATGGTACGTTGATTTCGGCACTGAGGCCAAAGCCGCCACGAATACAGTTCGGGTCCGTGGAACCAGTACGTGCAGCATGGTTGAATCCAAGGCCAAGGGTGGTTATGTCACGGCATCTGACCAGGCCGGTGTTCAGAAAGATTATTTGGCAAACCAACAACGTGCACCAAAAGAAGACCCGCTTGGAACAAATTGCTATTGCAAGGTCACAAATGCCGAAGCGCCAGATGTTCAATGGGTGTTGCAGAGCAATGATTTTAAAGACCCAAAGAATTGTGGGCACCAGTGTGCGGCCAGATGTAGTCAAGAAACCGCGAAAGATTCAAAATTCCGTGACGTGTTGTTCCGTTTGGGGGCTGTTTATGCGTCCGAATTAACCGCCGCCGATTTGGAAAAATTGATTGAAAAGGAAGGTGAAGGACGCACGTATTGGGATTTGGCCTTGGATAAGCCCGATGTTGATGGTAAAGTCATAACGCCTGCGGAACATAACGCTGATTGGGGTGTTGCATTCGATTATAAAGATAAACCGGTTCAGGTAAATGGTGTCAGTGCGTGCAGTACGCTGGATTCCGGGAAATATCAAATTGCAACGGATGGTGGGCTGGTTGAATTGCAATATCAGATGAGTATAAAAAAGGTTCCAAACAGTAAACCCGCCGGAAATATTTGTTATTGCCGGGTGACGGACCCGAATATTTCGGGGTTGCAATGGGTTCAGGCACTGGATGCTAAAACTTATGACACTATAGGAAAATGCGCTGATGATTGTACTAGATCGTGTGCCATACTTGTGCAAGATTCAAATGAAGTTTTCAAATCTGTATTATTCACACCGCAGAGCAATAGTGGTAATGGCCTGTCGGAAACCGATTTGAAAAACCTAATTGAAGGAAAGGCGGTGGGGATTACGGCCAAAGATGTGTTAAAAGGCGAAGTTTATAACGACGGTAAGCCACTAACCAGTGCCGAGAATTATGGCGATTGGGGTGTTGCGTTCGATTATAAGGAGAAAACCGTTCAGGTAAATGGTATTAGTGTATGTGGCTATGATTATGGCCTAAAGCCATGGACCACTGTTACGGATGAGGGGGGTATTGGTAAAATTGAACAAGATTATCAGCAACAAATGAAGGCCGCGCCAACGAATAAAGTGGGGGATGTGTGCTATTGCAAAGTGACAGATCCAGATCTGGCTGGCCTGCCATGGGCGCTGTTTAAAACGTTTGATAGTGGTGAATCTTGCGCGGGAGATTGTTCAACAAAGTGTGCAGAAAGTGTCGCTGACAACAAGGAATCTGAACGTTCGGTGTTGTTCACACCAATCAATGGGTCGTCCAGCAACCTGACCCAGGCGGACTTGGAGAAACTGGTCGGTGCGAAGCCATCTGGGGTGACCGCCATGAATTTAGCCAAGGGTGCGCAATTCCAAGATGGAACCACTGTGTTCACAGCGAAAAATTATGGCGATTGGGGTACGGCATATGAATATAATAACGAACTGGTTCAGATAAATGGTATCAGCGCATGTGTTGGTTTCGCTAGTTATGTCGGTTTCACAGATACCACCGGCAAAGTCCAATACGATTATGACGCACAAATATCAATTGCACCAACCAACAAAGTTGGGGGGGTGTGCTGGTGCAAATTAACCGACCCGGCGGTTAAAAATGCATATTGGACCGAAATACGTGATTATGAGGAAGGTGCTGCATGTTCAAAATCTTGCGCAAGCGCGTGTTCAAAGTTTGCACTCGAAATGGACAGTGGTTGGCAGGAAGTATTATTCGGGTTAAAAAATTAATAAAAACAAACAAAAAAGGTAGAGAGACGTAGGACATAACTGATTGAATAGGCAGAGGTTTTTATAAAGGCATTTTCCCCTATAAACCATTTCTAATGGTTCGTCAATGATTTTTTTATAGAAATCATGTGATTTTCTTTTGACTTTATTTCCGATAATTTGCTAACGTTTACATTGTAGGAATGAAAGAGGAAGGAAATTGTCGAGAATTCTGCGCTTTTTGGGGGCACTGTGCATCGCGTTCACATGCGTGGGTGCTGTTTTTTTATATAGAAATGTGTTTGCTGCAGGGACGAATAACACTTATTATGTGACTCTGAATGATATGGGTGCGTTGGTCCCCAGTTCGCCTTCGACGTATACTTCTGCCGCTATTGGTACGTATTTGACTACAATACCGTATAAGCCAGGTTGGGCGTACGGCGGGCATTATGCTTCACCTAATTGCCAGGGTATGCAATATATTACTTCCAAGGGTTATATTTCTGATTTTCCACGGTCTTCGGGCACAATATGGGCCTGTTGGCGGTATGATTATTCCATTTATACATTTCGTGTCAGATTAGATGATTACGGTGGTTCTGGTGGTAAATTCAGAACCGGTTGTGGTAATGGTATGATGCAAGTTAATATTGATAATGTCGGATATTCGTTGGGTGGCCGTGGTGACTGGGCATACTACATACATCCAACCAAATCGGGTTCTGGATATGAAATTGGGTGGCATGCCCCATGTGGACCGGCATCTGGGACCAATGGAACGTTCGGTGGTGAACCGTTGCTTGCAAGTTTGGCAAGTACGCCAACAATGTCGGGGTATACATTCCAAGGATATTACACAGATAAAGACTATACGACAAAAGTTATCAATGCCGACGGTAGTTTTACCAGTACTATGACGAATCCAACCCTAAGTTGGATGTCAACCACTAATACAACGACGCTTATTGCAAAATGGACTCCAACCGGCACGATTGGAACATGGCGTACGGTGACCATTGATGATCAAGGTGCAACCCAAGGTGCCCTTTATGACGCTGTTTATATGTACAGTGATCAAACCGGCAGTTGTACAGGCTATAGGGCGAATCAGAGTTGTGGCGCAACAGTAGTTACCAATGTTGGTGTTCCGGTTAAACCGGGTTACACCTTTGTAGGATACTATACAACCGCAAGTACTGGGGGAACCCAATGGGCGGACTATGCCGGGTATATTACCGCCGGTACGATATCATCCGATATGACGGTTTATGCAAGATGGGTGCCGGAATGGTTTATTGTTACGTTGAATGGTAACAGCGGTACCGTTGGTACGCCGGCCAAAGTGTGTCTGCACTATGGGGTTGAATGGACACAGATAGATAATTCCGGAACCAAATGTACAACCACACCAATAACCAGTGCCGGTGTCCCGACACGTTCTGGTTGGTCATTCTTGGGGTATTATACACTAGCGTCCGGTGGAACGCAGATTAGTGTGGGTGCAGGAACCCTATTGACAACCCCGGCGGCGTTGACGTCGTATACATCGAATGGAACCGCATATGCCCATTGGACGCAGGGGACTTTTGGTGGTAAATACCTAAAGATGAAATTGCAAAATGCATCAGACTCATACACGATATATGAAAGAGCGAATGATTCTTGGTATTCTTCAACTAATGGTTCAACATATAACACGATAACCAATTCGATTTTTGCAGCAATAGCTGATGGTGGTGCGGGGTTAACGGTTCCAACGAATTCTGGATATACATTTAATGGATATTGGACAGCATCGTCTGGTGGAACACAGGTTATCAGGCCAGATGGTACTATAATATCTGATCCTACATATACTGCGGCGCAGACTTTCTATGCACAATGGCTAAGTGCGCAAACCACGACAATTACATTTAATGCCAACGGAGGCAGTTTTGCAAATAATTGTCCCACAACAACAGTTGCGACGTATGGTCAGCCGATGCCGGCCACGGCGGCATGCGTGAGTGCGCCTACGCGTTCGGGTTGGAACTTTAATGGTTATGCGGATGCGACAAGTGGGGGTACGTTGTATTATGATGCGAATATGACCTCGCTCAGAAATTGGGATAAAACGTCGGCTACTGCAACGCTTTATGCACAATGGGTTCGTCCGATAAATGCAGTGGCGTACCATTGCGAAGACGGTGAAGATGAATTTGCGACGGATTCGGTTGAATATCAGGGGGCTTATACTGTGCGTCAGTATTCAACAGGAATATGCACGCCACCATCGGGTAAGATCTTTGATTATTGGCAGGTTGTAAGTAACGCCAATGACAATTTAACTACTTGGACGGGTGGACAGTCTATATCTTCTTATCCATATAATTATGCTGTCAGAGCAATTGCGCATTATGCAAATGCGTCCAGTAATTACACTATCACGTATCAAGCAAATGGTGGCAGTGGCAGTAATCAGACACAATCTGTGACATCTGGTTCGACATTTACAACCAAAGCCGGTTCAATATTTACCAAAACAAACTATGTCGTTTCAAGCTGGGCAACGGTTAGTGGTGGTTCATACCCAACACCGAATACCCAATATACATATAACACCAGTGGTAACACAACGTTAAATGCAACATGGGCGCAGTGTAAATGTGCCAAGGGATCCAATGTTTCATCGTGCAGTGTCACCGGGGTCAGCGATAACCGGTGCCAATACAGTTATACCTGTAACAGTGGATATGTGACCAGTGGTGGTGGATCAAGCGGAACGTTCCAAGGTACTGTCAACCAGGGTGCCAATACCAGTCCGTCTTGTAGTGCCCCACAAACCGTTAATTTTAACATAACCTATGCCAGCGGTGGCGGTTCGGGCAGTGCCCCATCCAGTCCTACAAGCTGTACATCCGGCAGTTCTTGTACCGCACCAAGCATTACATATACCGCACCAACGGGATATGTGTCTGCGGGCAGTTGGGGATGTCTTGTGACAACAGTACCGGGGCATTCCGGGGATACGGCCAGTTGCCAATCGGGTGAATATAATGTGGGTCTTTCTATTTCATCCGCGACGAATTTAGCAGGTGCGACGATTACATTGACCGCAATATGGCAGCCAATTAAATTTAATGTTGTGTATGCCAACGGTGGTGGTTCAGGCATCGGTCCGACTAGTCCGACGAGATGTGTTTACGGTGATACCTGTGATGCCCCGGCAAATACTTATATCGCACCATCGGGTCAGCACTTTAGTCATTGGGCATGTAGTTCCGAATCGAACACCAGTTGTGCCAGTGCTACATACAATGCCGGTGCATCAATAAATAATGCAACCGCGATCCATGGTGATACAATTACACTTACCGCGGTTTGGGCGACTAGTGATGTTGCGTTAAGGTTGAATAAAAACGGTGGAACTGGAACCATTAAGAATAATGTAGGTGAAACATATACGGGGATAGAACATGGTTCTATGCGTTGTACCCCTGGGGCCACGACGGCAATGCCAACATGGGCATCTGCGGCGACGTCTAATAATACAACAAATATAACCAAGGGTACAGGATCCGATGCCAAAGTGTTTTTAGGTTGGTCAACAAGTTCGACCGCAACCACGGGAAGTTTCAGCATAACCTGCCCTTCGTCGGATGCACAATATTTTGCGGTATGGGGTACACCAACATGCAGTGTGACCCATGGTACGGGCACGGTTGCAACAACGGTTGATAACAAACCAACATGTACGGTGACATGTTCAACGGGATATCATACCAGTGGCACATACAGCGGCATCGCCGGTACAACAACTTACAGTTATACCTGCGAACCGAACACGTATACGATAACATTGAACGACAGCACAAATGGTGGTACCGGTGGCAGTGGTTCATTGTACACGGTATATGATACAAATGTGTATTTGGACAGCGGGCATACCCAAATCATGCGTACCACAGGGCCTTCTATTACAATACCGACCAAGGCGGCCAGCAGTGGTAATTACTATGTGTATACTGGGTATTACAGTGCCGCGAGTGGTACTGCAACCCAATATATTGCACGTCAAGGATATATCACCCAAGAAGGTATTGATGCTGGTAAAGGATATACTTCTAATAGCAACACATGGTATGCACGATTCGGTACGTGTTCTTGCACACCGGGTAATAACGCGACATGCGCTGTAACTGGTGTGAATAGCAGTAATCAGTGTACGTATAGTTATTCTTGTACGGCCGGATTCAACAATGGCGGTGAAACAAGTGGAACATTTACCGGTGTCGAAGGCGTTGCATCAAATAATGGCCCATCCTGTGGCACACCAAATACATTTAACGTATCATACGCGGCGGGAACCGGTGGTAGTGGCAGCGCCCCAACAAGTCCGACAAGTTGTACATATGGCAGTGCCTGCAATGCGCCATCTAATACATACACCGCCCCAACAGGTAAACACTTTAACGGTTGGGCGTGTACCGCCAGCAGTGGCAGTTGTGCCAGCAGCACGTATGCCGCGGGCGCATCTATTGCAAATGCAACAACGGTAAATGGTGCGACAATCACATTGACTGCAACATGGGCAGCAAATACATTTAACGTATCATACGCGGCGGGAACCGGTGGTAGTGGCAGCGCCCCAACAAGTCCGACAAGTTGTACGTATGGTGGCGCATGCAACGCGCCAGCCAACACATACAATGCCCCAACCGGCAAGAGCTTTAGCCACTGGGCCTGCAGCGCCAGCAGTGGCAGTTGTGGCAGCAGTACCTATGCAGCCGGTGCATCTATTTCAACCGCAACGGCCGTGCATAATGCAACAATCACATTGACCGCGGTATGGGCGTCAAATACGTACGAGATTACGTTAAACAAGAATACTAGCAGCACTGATACAACAACTGTGACGACAATATACGAAAAGTACGCAACGGGTATATATACTGATAGTGCTTTGACGATTCCTGTCACAACTAGTAGCAATAATGTCACAGTGCCTACACGTAGTAAAACTAATCATACAACATATACGTTTAATGGTTATTGGACGGCGCGCACCGGTGGAACCCAGATGATAACCACAGGTGGATCTTTGACTAGTAGTTTTACTAATACATATTATACGGCCAATGCAACATTATATGCACAATGGAAAATGACTTGTGATGCGGGGTATATGGTCGAAGCTGGTGCGTTACAATGTAGTGCTTGTACCGCGGGTTATTATTGTCCAGGTGGTACGGCATACGCATACAGTGCAAGCAGTATCCAAGGCCGCAGCAACTGTCCATCAGGATATAATCAAAATCCAAATACTGGACAATCGACACAAACGCAGTGTCAGATACAATGTGCCAAGGGTACGCGTATTGCAACACGAAATGATTCTACATGTACGACACCTGCTGGTGCATGGTTTACACCTGCAGCGCATTATGTGAATTATGGTCGTTTGTCTCAGGTTACATACTGTATGAATGGTTATGCCACGGCGGGTACGGCTGCCTCTAATCATGATGCGGCGACCGATTGTACAATATCTATTGGCGCAAACCAATATCTGCCGGCTATGACAATACCGGCACGTTATGTACGGCTTCAATCAAGTGGTTCAACAGCCAATACTGGGACATACATGGTTGAAATTGAGGCATATACATCAAATGATGCGACCGGGACAAATTTACTTGCGGGAAAAACAGGGCCAAGTGGTTCAAATCTTGGTAACGCAACAGACGGTTCATGGTCACGTAGCCCCTATTCTTCTGGCAATCCAGAAATATGGGATATGGGATCTGTTCAGAATTTAGGGTCTATTAAATTTGCTTCGTATACAGATGGACGTATATTCTCTAACTTTAAGTTATCCGTATCAACAGATAATTCGACTTGGGTGGATGTTTTGGGACCAGATACATTTGCTACTGATGCAGTGGCTACCGCTGTTGGCGAAGTTATTAAATTATCTGGTGTTCCGACGGCGTGTGCTGTGGGATATGGTAGTTCCGCAACGACACTTACATATGGTAATACAAACACTTGTTCTGGCTCTAGCATCACTTGTGCCGCCGGAAAATATTTAAGCGGTTCAACCGCAACATGTGTAGATTGTACGGATGGTAGTTACTGTCCTGGTGGTACATGGACGTTTGATGGCACCAACAAAGGTATAAATAGTTGTACAACCAATGCGGGTTCGTTGTATACCCATTCGGGAACGGGAACTGCTGATAATATTGCGCGTAATGATATCAATGACTGTTATGTGACAACAACGGCGGGTAAATATATATCGGCAAATAATACGCAGTCAAACTGCCCTACTTCGTTCTATTGCCCAAGCACAAATATATTCTATGGTTCAACGGGCGGTAAATTGAACTGTAATACTGGAACGGCATCTGGAACTGCAACATCCCCATGGACCAGTGCGGCCAGTGCACAGGCACGAACCAGTTGCTATCGCAGTGTTAATTTGAACAAGAACGGCGGTAGTGGTACGATTCAGGGGACATCTGGTTCAACATCACCGGCGACCAAGACATGTTATTATAATACTGCGTGTGATTTCGGTAATACAAGCACCCTAAGTCAGGATGGATATACATTTAGTGGTGGTTGGGCGTCGGGAACATCGGGAACATGTAACGCAACAACAACGTCGTTTACGATAACATCTACCGACACAACAGTGAATTATTATGCATGTAAGCAAGGTAATAATATAGTTTTGATGTATGCAAACGGTGGGCACGGAACCCCTCCGGCAAACGGATCTTGTACATATGGTGGCAGTTTCACAACCCCGGCGGCGATATCATCTGATGAAGGTACATTCAATAAATGGACTGTGAATAATCAAGAATTTGCGCCAAATACCAGCGTCGCATGTACCAGTGAAAAACTCGGGGTCACCAGTGGCAGTGCGACCATAACGGCAACGTGGAAGTATACAGCGTCGTTCAGTTGTAATAGGCAAGTAAGAAATGCCACCGACCATTGGTACAGTGGTACTGCCCCAAATGAAATTACAAATATTGCAATGGGTCAAAGTATTACGCTTCCAAGTAATCCGTGTAAGGTTATGGATTATCCAGATACAACCAATCCAGAATATGAATGGTTTGATCATGACGATGGTCTGTATTGGGTGGCATATTGGGAAGATGAAAATAATCAGACTCTTTCTGCTTTTGTCCTGCCTGGTCATTCATGGACATGGAACGCAAATCAAAATTTAATCTTTAAACCATCTGGGTATGTGAGTGAATTTATGTGGAGTTATAACTGTGGCACTGGTTCTGGAACAGCGCCAGCCCAGGAAACGATAACAATCAATAATCGCAATGTGTCACGTCCGGCGGCGAATACTTGTACGGCACCGGCGCCTGGATACAGCTTTGCTGGGTGGCGTGCAGAGCGTTCTGGTCAGCCCAGTGTAGTGATGCAACCAGGACAGTATGGCAGCAATAATTTGTGGCCGTATACCAGCCATGGGGTTTTCTATGCAGAATGGCAACAGGATACATATCCATTAACATGGAGTTGTAGTGATGGAACTGGAACGCCATCGGGTGCGTCATTTCCAACAACCATACACTATGGCGATACACTGACTTTCCCTGCAAATACGGCGTGTACGGCACCAACGGGATATACGTTTACGGGTTGGGCCATTGATGCGCATCCGACCAGTGGTGTACATGCCGCGAACAGTACGTATACATGGAATCTTACAACAGGTTCAGCCATATATGCTCATTGGGAGGCAAATACGTATACAATAACATATGCGGCCGGTGGTCATGGAACCGCACCGTCTGGAACAACAACATGCAGTTATGGCAGCACATTCCACACGAAACCGGCGATTACTGGTGTTACGGGATATACATTTAATAAATGGACCGTGAATAACAAAACGCTTAACCCGGATACAGATGTTGTGTGTAACAATGCAAACCTTGGGGCAACTGGTGGTGCGCTTACGTTAACAGGAACATGGGAAGCAAATTCTTATGATATCTTCTATAAAGATGAATATGGTGACGAAGTATTGATGACAGCAACGTATACATATCCAAATGGGGTTACGCTTGATACACCAAGTAATTCTGTTGCAATGGCTCATCATGCGGTCTTTGATCAGTGGTGCGATGCAAATGGTAATAACTGTGGATATACCAATATAGCTCCAAATTCAACTGGCAATAAGACATTCCGTGCTAAGTGGACATGTAATGATGGTTATACAAAGTACGATTATGAAAGTGTTGTCGGACAGGAGTATACGGGTAATGGTTCGAATGCATGGACTAATCCTGGTGGAGCGGGGTCTTTGCAATCGGTGTTTCCAATAGGCAGTTGTGCGCCAATTCGTTACCATGTAAACTGTAATAATAATTGTCCTGGGGGGCATACCTGCCATGCGTGTTTGGAAGATTTTAATATGGCCTGTAATAACGAGACACCCGATCACTGGCATCTTGGTGGTGGTTATAATGTTAAAGATTTCTATACAGCTAATACTGAGTTTTTCCAGTGGGCTATGGGTGGATATATACCTGTGAAAGCTGCAAGCGGCATGACATGGACCAATTTCCCGGAAATGGTTGGAACACTGGCGGGGGGGGCATATATTGAACCTGGCTATGCGTGGTGTAGCATAATGTCATCCGGTCCAAAAATGTGTTCTGCAGAGACTTGGTGGGAGTGCCAAAACGCAAATTACGTGACGTTCTTGCAATCTTTATCTGGTGACTCAAATAATCCAAATACAAGTTTTGGGCTCGCACATTATACGTTTGCTGGTTTATGGACAACCTCTAATGACAGTGGTATTCAATATATTCCGGCAAATGGTGCAATTGCATTGCCAAGTATGGTTAATCCTAATATGCCGGCACCGCGCACATTCCAGAATTTCTTCTTTGATAATAATGTAACCCCTTCGTCTACATCACCGTATACATTCGATGTGTATGCACACTGGATACCAGATATCTATACAATAACCTTGAACGCGAACAAGGGTGGCGATACCAGTGGCCAAAGTGGTTTGAGTGCGGTATACGAAAAGTATGAAACAGGTTGGGCAACCAGTTATAGTGGTAACTATACTTCAACATTGACATTGACGGCCGCACAAAAGCCAACTCGTACGGGTTATACATTCCTGGGGTGGTATACGGATGCAACAGGTGGTACACAAAAGATACCGGCGAGTGGTGTGTTGCCTGCTACGAACACCTTTGGCGCGAGCACAACACTGTATGCTCACTGGCAGGCAAATACATATACGATAACATTCAAGGGCAAAGATAAAACCGTTAAAACACAAACTTGCACATATGGCTCGTCAGTTACATTGGATGCTACTGGCTTGTCCAATGTGCCTGTGAGCAGTGATAATGGATGGAGCCTTGATGGTTGGGCAACGAATTATAATACAACAACACCAACATACACAAATGGTGCAAGTATGACATGCAGTGGTGATACTACGTTGTATGGTATTTGGAAAAGGAATGTAAAATTCACATATTTTGATAGAGGTAACGGCAGTGATGCAACAGCAACAGATACCAAAGTACAAAAGTACTATAATACAAGCGCCACTGCCGCAGGTGTGACGAGTGTAACGCCGTCTACATTAATTAGTAATGCGGAATGGACACCGGTGGGTTGGTCGATAAGTGGCAATACAGGGACAACACCAGATATTGCTTCTAATGCTACATCCGTTAGCCCCGCATATAATATAGGTGGAAGTACAGGTGTATTGTATTATGGGTTGTATAAACGTACTGCAACGATAACGTATAACGGTAATGGAAATACGGGGGGTAGCACAGCCAATACAACTGGTGATCAATATTTCAAGGCTGGAGCCAGTGCGGCTATTGCGTTGAACTTGACATTGGCAACAAACGGATTTACCAAGACAGGACATTCGTTTGATTCGTGGGCTGCTGGCAGTACAAATGGTACACATTTCCCTGAAAATACGAGCATTGCGTTCCCGAACACAGCATTAGGTTCAAGTTCTACGTACACGATGTACGCATTCTGGACAGCGAACTGCAATGCGATAACGTTGAATGCAAATGGTGGTACAGCTGGTAGTGTAACGACGCTGTATAAGAAGACGGATGCGACAGGTTGGTATAGTGACAGTAGCTGCTCTACGGCCTGGACGAGTAATACTAATGTAAAG
>JAZRMF010000008.1:0-2361 GCA_045647355.1 Candidatus Enterousia sp. | reverse complement strand
TGTTGGTACGGGTATAGCTGCGATAGTACAGAATAACAAGATACAGGACAAGAAAGCAGAACTTAAACGTGTAGAAGGTGACGTTGCGGCGGCCAAGAATGACGTAGAACGTGCACAAAAACGTTTGGATGAAATGTAATAAAAACAGCCAGGTGTTCTTGATGAAACTTATCGGATATACATCGATACTATGTTTGGCATTGTTTGGTGTGGACAGCTTTGTTTGGGCGGCACCAAAAAAGCGTTCTGGTGCGCGCCTAACGTCGCAGATACAACGCTTGCTTAATGAAAAGCAAGAAAAGATGTCAAAATTAGAGGAATGTGATGCCAACCGCAAAGGGTTCATGATTGCGGGTATATCAACGATAGGTTTAACGGCGGTCGGGGTTGGTGTAAATGTTGCCCAGGCAAGTAAGAGTAATAAATTGTCAGAGCAGATAGAGGATCAAAATCGTCAATTGGAAAAACAGCAAGCTGAACTGGCAAATATAAATGCGAATATATCAGAACGTGAAAACAATCGTCGTGATTGTGAAAGTGACGGTACGAAAATATGGGTAAGCGGCCAGTGTTTGGATCGTGAACGTTACGAATGCGAACAAAATCCGAATAAAGAATGGAAAGACGGCCAATGTGTGAATAAAGAATCTGAGAACCACCAAAACGGACACGATTATTCGGGGTATGCGTTAACGTGTACACAAACAACGTTTGATTTTTATACTAGCGATAATTATCAGGATATATTGAATGTATTGAATAATCAGTGTAAAGCAGAAACAGAAAAAGAAATGGAGCAGGTTAGCAATCAGGCTGGGGTTGTAAAATATGAATGTAAAGACTATGCAACAAGTCCGAAGTGTACATCTGTTTCTGGGTTAGAATATGACGGAATTATTGGTCAGCCGTGTACCGATAATGGTGATGGTTCAATATGGGTTGCAGATGGCGATAAAAAATGTTTGCCGGCCACAGGTGCAACGGAAACAGTTGCGTGTTCATGTAAAAACTCATCTGGGATTAATTCGGGTGATCCAAATAACTCAAATAATCCTAATAACTCGAATAATCCGAATAATTCAGAAAATCCGGGATCCTCGAGTAATCTAAACAGTTCTAATAACCCAGTGTCGGGATTGCCGGGTCGTATTATTGGGCAATCATGCAAGGCCGAGGATCTTCCAGAGCATGCCAAAAGCGGTACTTATACCCAGGGTGGGGATCTTGATTGTATTGTATCCGATGGTTCCGCAGATACGGTCAAGTGTTCATGTAAAATAACCGCGTGCGATACCGACGGTGGTTTCGTGCTTGATAGTGCCAATGGAATCTGTAAACCAGAAACAAATATGGAAAAATGCCTACGCGAACGCAAAGGTAACAAAGAAGGAACAGCATGCTGTTATTTGTCATTAAGTGTTGCGGAATGGAAAGGTGGCAAATGCGTGTGTACAGATAAAGGTAGTAAGTTTAAAGTGCTATCCAATGGCCATGGACAGTGTGAAAAGCAATGTAACGACAAAGGCAAGCAACCCGGTGATATCGTGCCAGAAGGGTGCGGATGTGATCCTGCAACTGGGTTGACCGTCGTCAACAATAGGTGCGTTTGTGAAGGTGGAATATGGAATGCAGGTGTATGCGTTAAAGATTGTGACGATGGTTTTGTTCGAATCCGTGGCGAAGGAAATGCTTGTGTAAAATCGGATTATATGATTGCCCATGGGTATCAGTATACTACATGCAAATGTGCGGATGGCACTTCTAATTGCTCTCTGAAAAAGGATACAAATGGTACGTTTGTGTGTCAATATGGCAGAAGCGAAGGCGAAAGGTGCAGTTGCGTTGCAAAAGAAAAATGTCTCAGGTCGTACAATGAATATGTGCCTTATGGTTGCGAATGTGATTCATCGTTGGGGTTAAAGGAATTTTCGGTTAGCGGCGGTAAAAAATGTATGTGCGCGGGGACTTATTCAAAATGGAACGCCAGTGCCGGTAAGTGCAGTGCGAATGTGCCTGATATGCCACAACTGGTTGGCCCTGGAAAACATTTTTAGGTAAAGCTATTTTTCCACAATATGGGGATTTTTTACGAAAAAACATTTTTTATTTGGTAAAAAGTATGGTATAATATTTGGGATAGAAGGAGAGAATAATGCCCAAAATGTTATTGTCGTTGTTGATGGTATTGATACCTGTTGTATCACATGGTGCGCCGGTCAATCGCCATTTTGAATCGAATGAACTGGATGTAAGCGCGGTGATACCTGGAACCGAAGGCATGTCGGAAATGGAAGTTATTGCGACATTAAAACATGATATAGACGTATTGGACGAAGAACTGCGCCAATGCGAAAGGAAACG
>JAZRMF010000007.1:0-6260 GCA_045647355.1 Candidatus Enterousia sp. | reverse complement strand
GTATATTTGACGTTCACCAATTGTACCCGCTGTGCCAGTGTACATTACAACCGATGTACCCGTATTTGACGTGTTTGTTCCCGCAACAGGTATCTTGGCCTGGCGTGTGGCAATTTGATTCGTGACATAGTTTACCGATGTTACCGTTTTGCGTTCCGCCGGTGTTGGATCCGCCGCGAATGTTGGCATTACAACCATCGCCGCAACAACCGATGCAATTGTTAATTTTGTGTTCATGGATTGTCCCCCTATCATTTGTTTGTTTTCCTGTATGAATTATATCAAAATTCGGGGTGGCGACACAAGGGCAAAAAAAAAAAAAAACGGTAAAAACAATGAGTTATAACGTGTTGACAAACAGATTTTTTATTGTCAACCAACATTTACGATTCGGATTGGGGTAAAAAAAGACCCCGACTTTCGCCGGGGTGACATATAAATAACACCTGCAACTTATTTGCTTTCTTTATCTTTTTTCTCTTCGTCCGATTTCTGCGTTAATGCGGACTGGGCGTGTTCAGACATTTTCGACATCGCGATTACCATTTCCATACCGCGTTGCAATTGATAATCTTTTGCATCTTTTTCTTCGTCGGTTAATTCGCGATCTTCGTCATCATCGTCCACAGATTTAGATTCAGATTTTTCCGCTTTCTTTTTCGCCTTTTTCTCGGCCGCTTCGTTCTTTAACGAATTACGGAAAGACGCCTCGGAATATGTGCTTTCACGTTTTTCTAATACCTCTAACTTGCTCTGCAATACCTCTACATCCGGCGTGATTCCGGTGTTTTGAATTGAACGACCACTGGGGGTGTAATAGCGCGCGATAGTAATATGAATCGCCGTACCGTCCCCCAGGGGCTTTTGCTGTTGCACACTGCCCTTGCCGAAACTTTGCGATCCCATAATCACACCACGACCGTTATCTTGGATTGCACCGGCAACGATTTCCGATGCCGATGCCGAACCATGATTAATAAGAACGACCAATGGTTTCCCATTTGTTAAATCGCCGGGTTTGGCATAACTGTGGTCTATATCTGTTTTTTCTTTCCCACGCGTAGAAACGATTTCGCCACCGTCAAGGAAAGCATCCGAAACATCTATCGCGGCGGTCAAATATCCACCCGGGTTATTGCGGACGTCCAAGACGTATCCAGCAACTTTCTTTTTTTCCAATTTTTCAATTGCGTTGCGCAAATCCTTGGCAGTTGTCGCACCAAAATCAGAAATACGAATATAACCAATGCGCGGGGCATCGTCTTCGGCATCGGCCAATGTTTTATCACTGAACTTAACCGATTGAACCTTGATAATTGCGCGTTTCAGTGTGATTGTCTTGGGTTCTTTGTCGCCCGAAATAACGGTCAGTTTTACTTTGGTTCCGGGTTTACCCTTCATTTTTTTAACCGCCTGGTTCAATGTCAAATCAAACACCGGTTCATCGTCAATATGCGTGATATAATCACCGGCCTTAATTCCCGCCTTTTGCGCAGGCGTATCGTCAATTGGCGAAATAACGCGCACCGCCCCACGGTCGGACGTAATTTGTATCCCCAGACCCCCAAATTCGCCATGCGATTTATCATTAAAATCTTTAAAATCATCCTTGGACAGGTACGAAGAATGTGGATCCAACGCGCCCAACATACCGTTCATTGCGGCCTCTAGCATTTTGCGTTCGTCGGCTTCTTCGACAAAATTATCACGTGAAACCTCGAACACCAATGCCAGTTTTTTCAATTCATCATAAATCTGTTCATCGGTCAGATGTTCAATAGGTTCTTTTTTTTCTTGCGGTGCCGCAAAGGCGACCACAGGTACACAAAGTGCAAATAAAACCAGTATTTTCTTTAACATGTTAACCCCTGTTTCTTACCCACGCATTTTATAATAAAAAAATTGCATTCGCAACATATACGATTGAAAATTATTCTTCTTTGAATATTCGTGCTGGGTCAACGGCCTTGTCGCCACGACGAACCTCTAGATACATTTCCGGCTTGTTTGGATTCATGCGCCCAATTGGTTCACCGGCCAATACTTCTTGACCCACGACAACGTCTATATCGCCCAGGTTCGTCATAACCGTATTGTACCCATTTTTATGCGAAATAATTATCACACGACCAAAGCCTTTGAAACTGTCCGCGAATTTCACAACACCATCCGCCGGCGCGGTCACCAATGCATCAGACCGCGTGCGAATCCGCCAACCATCAGACTTTAACCCCAGCGCAGTTTTTTCACCAAAATGCGCAACGACACGACCACGAACGGGCTGATTTAATTTACGAATTGAAAAACGTGAATCAGCAGACATTTCTGAACTCCCTACGCCGGCGGACAATTCCGAAATAGTTTTTGCGCGCGCCGACAATTCACGCAATTTCTTTTGTAATGCCATCTGTTCATTACGCAGTTTTTCATTTTGTGCCGAACGCCGACGCAACAACCGATCCAACAAGTCTTTTTCATCACTGTATTTCTTGGCGGTGCGGTCCAGTTTTTCTTTTTCTATGGCGCGCGCATCGCGAATCTTGTCCAGTTCCGCAATTTTTTGCGCCGCGTCTTGGATATGTTCATCCAAATTATCGGCAAGCCCCGTCATAATCGCAGACGTTAAAACAAAATCGTGCATGTCTTTGGTATCAAAATTCGGATGAGATGCGATAAATAATATCCCCGCACTGGCATCGGCGATTCGTTCGCGGTTTTTTTCCAGTTCCGCCGACAATTCGGCGCGGCGCGCATCCAATTCTTCAATTTTTTTGGCCAATACACCGCGCAATTCTTCCAAAGAACTAACTTTATCGGCCGCGGTCACCAATTGTTTTTTTGTTTTTTCAACGTCACGATTGGACGTTTGCACTTTCTGTTCCAGTTGCTTGTTCTTTTGTTCCGTTTGGCGAATTTGATTTTGAATTTGGTCCAATTCAGACGGCCCCGCAACGCCCGCGGATGCCCCCCCAAATACAACCGCCAAAATCACCAGTAAACGCAACATTTATTTTACCACAACCTTCAGATGATTTTTCTTGCCGCGTTGCACCATATATTCGGCCTTGGGCGCAATAGTTGCCCGCCAATCAGAAACTTTTTCGCCATCGATTTGGACACCACCCTGCTCTACCATGCGGCGCGCATCAGATTTAGATTCAAATAACCCAATCGCGCACAGGAAATCCAACATCCCCATCTCGGCATCCATTTTTATTTCAACCGTTGGTACATTTGCCATATTACCGCCACCACCAAACAGCGCCGCCGCCGCGTTTTCCGCCTCTATCGCCGCCGCTTCGCCATGGGCAATAGTGGTCGCCGCATGCGCCAAAATCTTTTTTGCTTCGTTCAATTCTGCGCCCTGTAATTTGGCCAGTTTTTCGATTTCATCCAACGGTATTTCTGTGAATATCTTAAGGAACTTTTCAACCAATTCATCCGGCGTGTTACGAAAATATTGCCAATATTCATATGGTGACAGTTTGTCTTCGTTCACCCAAACCGCATTCCCAGCAGATTTTCCAATCTTGTTTCCCGCTGCATCGGTAATCAGTGCTGTTGATAAAACGAACGCCTCTTTACCTTCTTTTTTGCGGATAAGTTCAATACCCATAACCGCGTTGCCCCATTGGTCTGCGCCACACAGTTGCAACACGCAACCATATTTTTTATACAACGTTAAAAAGTCTACGGCTTGGAAAGTCATATAATTAAATTCTAAAAACGTCATACCGTTATCCAAACGACGTTTCACACTTTCCATAGACAACATACGTGGCACAGTGAAATCCGTCCCGAATTGTGCCAAGAAATCCAAATGGCTGTAATTCTTCATCCAATCATAGTTATCAACAATAACCGCATCAGATTTTCCATCACCGAATTTCAAAAACTTTGAATAAGACTTTTTCAACCCCGCAATATTTTTGGCGAGTGTTTCTTCACTCATCATCGGGCGGCCCGTATCACGCCCCGATGGGTCACCAATACGGCCCGTTGCGCCGCCAACCAACATCAATGGACGATGTCCATATTTTTGCAACCAACGCATCATCATAACGGGCACCAAATGCCCAACATGCAAAGAATCTGCGGTTGGATCAGACCCCAAATATGCCGTAATTTTTCCATTATTCAGCGCATCATTTAACGCATCCATATTTGAACACTGGTTTATAAAACCACGCGCCGCCAATTCATGTAGTAAATCATTCTGCATCTTTACTTATCCTTTCTAACGACATAAATTTACACGAAATCAGATTTTTTTTCAATAACCTTTTGCCATTGTCAGCAAATTCAGCAAATTTATATTTGGTTTTTCTGATAATTCTATTTTGTTTTTTTCGCATGCGTGCGCGATTGCGCTTTTTAATATATCGCGGTCAAAACTGTGGCCATTTTCCCAACCCGCGACATAATCTATGAAACATTCGCAAGAATACTGATCCAACCCATGTGGTCGTTGATTGAAATATAACTGCCCATCGCAGATATAAACAATATCATCCATATCAAAATGCACATCGCGCAGCACGATAATACCACGCCCAGTTTTAAATTGCGAAACACGTTTGTGTTTATTCAATGATATAGTGCGCCGTACCGGTGTATCATCAACAATGGTTAAATCCAAAGTAGTTTTGGTGTCATATACCTCTACAATGCGATATAAATGCATTTTGTGTCCCCGATTAAGTTTTATCGTCTTGGCCCAGGTTTTTTCTGTGGCAACATGAACAAACGATATACCGCCCGGTCCAGACTACGCTTACGAATACCCGCGAATTGATTTGCACGTGGTTTGGTTGATACCTGATACGCATCGAACCGCAACGGTGCAGACAGGAAATACAACCGCCAACCACAAATACATGCCATCGGCCGGCCGTCAATTTGACTGTACAGCATTATGACCTTTTGCCCACTGGCCATCTGTTTGGTACGTTTATTCACCCGTAAAGAAATTGAATGTCCGGGCACATGTAAAGTCACTTTTCTTTTATTGCTGTTTACGTCTTTTATCGTCAGTATATCCATTAGCTATCCTTTTTGTACCAAACGGCATTTTAGCCAACAAAATCAAATATGCAATAAAAAAGGGGGTCTAATGTAAAAAAAATGTCGGTGCAAACACACCGACACATCCATTCACTAAATTTCCACACTTTGCCAAAAATCACAAAAAAGAAAAACGGTTGCACATGCAACCGTTTTTTTATTGCTCTGAAATCCCTAATTCGCGCCAAACACAGCACCCCGGAAATCGGAGTAGCCATAGACGCGGATCGCGCAGGCAATCGCACAGCCGCTCGCACAGCCCGAATCGGGGTAGTACGAGCTACGGAACACCCAACGCGCCGCCGAAGTTGATGGATTTGTTAACTTGCAATAGCATTGACCACCAAAAGGGCTATTGGTCGGTGCTCTTGACATATTGAATTCGTAATCACTTTGGACCCCCGTTTGATTTGTTGGTATTCCGCCCACGGACAACCCTTCGTTTACCGAACTGCATGCGCTTATGCCGCTTACCTGTACCGTGCCGTCGTTATATGGGAATACCACGCCCCAATCACCAAAGTTGCTTAATGGCGTACTGCATTCGACACCGTATGTATAATACTCAGTACCGTCTAATCTTTTCGCACATACACCGGTACCGCTTGTATTTACTAACTGACTAAGGTCTATCGTTGTTGTGCCGTTACCACTTACCCCGTATGCCGTTTGGTCGATGATTGTCCACAGTGTACAACCCCCACTTTGATTTGCACATTCCAATTTTGTGGTACCTGTTTCGGGCAGGTTTGTAAATGTATTATTCAATGCCGATGCAGTTATCATTTTATCCGCATCCGTTGATGCATTATATTCACCACCGGTAAATAATGCGCGTTCACCAATTACACCACCACCCGCCGTATTCGTATAGGTTATCACACTGGTACCCTCACCAACCCCCTGCGCACCCGCCGCGGGTATCTTTACCTGTGTCGTTTCTATCTGTGTATCAACGTATGGTTTTGACGTCGTCGTTTTATCACCATCATCCCCAAACGCAGGCAACGTCATTATCAACGCAACCGTTCCTATCAATATTCGTTTCATAGTGTGTTCCTTTTCTTTTTGTCAGGATGATGTCTTTAATTCCCGTTATTCCCACTATTATTCCCATATACCGTTTGGTCGTCGATTGTCCATAATGTGCAATCTGGACTGTTCGCACAGGTTAATTTCGATGTACCTATTGTTGG
>JAZRMF010000006.1:0-36193 GCA_045647355.1 Candidatus Enterousia sp. | reverse complement strand
TGTTGGTACGGGTATAGCTGCGATAGTACAGAATAACAAGATACAGGACAAGAAAGCAGAACTTAAACGTGTAGAAGGTGACGTTGCGGCGGCCAAGAATGACGTAGAACGTGCACAAAAACGTTTGGATGAAATGTAATACTATATAAATGGGGGCAGAGAGATGAAGTTTATAAGATATACATCAGTATTAAGTTTAATGTTGGTGTGCGGCATGGATAGTGTTTTTGGGGATGCGCCTCAGGCACCACGTCCTGTATATATGACGTCACAGATACAACGCTTGCTTAATGAAAAGCAAGAAAAGGTGTCGAAATTAGAAGAGTGTGATGGTAAACGCAAAGGGTTCATGATAGCGGGTATATCAACGATAGGTTTAACAGCGGTGGGTGTAGGTATAAATATAGCCCAGGCGAGTAAGAGCAATAAATTATCAAATCAAATTGAAGAGCAGAATCGTCAGTTAGAAAAACAGCAGGCAAACTTGGCGGATATAAATTCACAGATATCTGAAAAACAAAATGAAAATAAACGTCGTGAATGTGAAGGCGATCCTACAAAGATTTACGTTAATGGTCAATGCCTTGATAGGGCGCCATATGAATGCGCCCAAAATCCGAACAAGGAATGGAAAGATGGCCAGTGTGTGGATAAGGTAAAACCGGAAAATCCGTCACAACCACACGATTATTCTGGGTATACCTTGGATTGTGCACATACAAAGTTTGAATTTATTGTGGGAAGTGATTATCAGGCGGTTTTGCAGAGACTGAACAATCAATGTAAAACGGATACCGGTGTTGAAATGGCAGAAGTTCTGCGCGAGAAAACTCCTGGGGGCAAGGTTGTATTTGAATGTCAGGGGTATCCAACAAGTGGTAAATGCGGTAACCCAGCGGAGGGTAACACACCTATATTATTTACCCCGTGCAACGACAGTGGTTCGGTATGGACACACGGTGGTGATCAACAATGTCTTCCGTCCGTCGACGCAACGCAAAAGGTTCCTTGTTCTTGCCCACCGGCAAGCCAGACACAGCCAGGCCAGGAAAATCCAACGCACGATACCCCTACACCTGTTGTTGAGAAACCTGATTGTTATAAAAGTGTTGAAGATTACTTGGCATTGGGTTGCAAGAAATGTATTCAACTATGGACCCAAAGTGGTCAAAGTGTTTGTGCCGAGATAGATTCACATGGTGGGTTTACAAAAGTATCCCAAAAGGATGCTGTGCTTAAAGAAAATGGCCAGGATTATACGCCAGTGGTAGTTAGTGCAAAGGACGGTTTTTCAAGTACGATAAATTGTCCGGGAATTTGTGCGGATTTTAATCAGCAAGACGCAGAAGATTGCAGATTATCTGGTGGTGAATGGCGTTATTCCAACAGCAAAAAGGCTTATGAATGTCACTGTGGAACAGTCGGTTCGTACACGGATAGACATATGGCGTTGACTAATAAGAATACGTGTAATTGCCAAGTTGGGTATGTGTTGATTGATGAGAATTTCCCAATCAAAGGATGTCGTTTGGGCAGTAATCACGCCGAACAGGATGCGTATATTAAATCTGTAAATAGTCTTCAGGCCAAATGGGATTCGATGAATACCAAGGTCGGTCAGTGCGAAATTGCGGCCAAGAATGTGGCAACGGCAACCGAAGAAAATTCTGCAAAAAAGTTCGTGGACCAGGCAAAACAATATGCATCGTCCGCGCTATCTTTGGCAACAGAGGCAACAGGTTTGTATAATAAGGTAAAGGCAGAATTTAAAGCGCTTTTGAAAGAAGATCAAAGGGCAGTAGAAAGTCATAGGCAGGCCGCGGAAACTATCAAGGCTGATGTTGATAAGGTTCAGTCAAAGGTCAATGAATGTACAAAAAAGGCAAATGATGAATATATAAGACTAGTGGACAGAATAGAGGCAAGAAATAATCCAAATACTGGTGAGTTATGTGTTCAAAGCCATGGTGTTTGGAACAATGGTAAATGTTCATGTGATTCAGGTAAGAATTTGGATCCAAGTTCGGACAGAATGTCATGTGTATGCAAAAAAGTAGGAAATAATCGTTACGAATGGCATGATAAATGCAATATGTGTCGCCATCCGAATGCGGTAAACAAGGACATGGCATGTGGTGTATAAAAACAAAAACGGTTGTAAAAAACAACCGTTTTTTTATTACTTTTTAACGGCCCAGAATAGGGCGAGTAGCCAACCAATTCCGGTCCAGCCAAATACCCACGATGCAACGCGGATACGCAGTGCCATGAATTTATCCTTGCCGTTTTTGGCGGCCAAATATGCCGGTGCCAATGTTATAACAACAAACACTATGGCCGCCACAACGTATTTCGCGATTAAAATGTGTTCAGCACTGATTTGCATCGCAAATTATTTTCCGTATGTTGCATTATTACCCAATTCTTCTTCGATACGCAACAACTGATTGTATTTTGCCATACGGTCGGTACGTGACATTGAACCGGTCTTGATTTGGCCCGCGTTTGTTGCAACCGCCAAATCCGCGATTGTCGTGTCTTCGGTTTCACCGCTGCGGTGTGATACGACAACGCCATAATTAGCATCTTGTGCCATTTTTATTGCGCGCAGGGTTTCGGTCAAACTGCCAATCTGATTAACCTTAATCAGAATTGCGTTTGCAACGCCGTTTTCAATTCCGCGGTTCAAACGAATCGGGTTGGTCACGAATAAATCGTCACCGACCAATTGGCATTTTTTACCTAATGTTTCGGTCAATTTCTTCCATGGCGCCCAATCTTCTTCGGCCAAAGCATCTTCAATAGAAATAATAGGATACTTTTCAATCAAATCTGCATAGAATGCAACCATATCATCGGATGACATTTGTTTGCCTTCGAAATTGTACACACCGTCTTTATAGAATTCCGAAGATGCGACGTCCAAACCGATGGAAATCTCTTCGCCAGGTTTGTATCCGGCATCTGTAATTGCGGCGATGATAGCATCCAATGCTTCGGCACAGGAATTAAAGTTCGGGGCAAATCCACCTTCATCGCCAACGTTTGTTGAATGGCCGCCTTTCTTTAAGATTTTCTTTAAATGGTGAAATGTTTCTGCACCCATTTGAATCGCCGCCGATTCGTTTTTCGCGCCGTTTGGAATAATCATGAATTCTTGGGCGTCCAAACCATTGTCGGCATGTGCACCGCCGTTGATGATGTTCATCATCGGGCGTGGCAAAACGTGCGGGTTTGCGTTGCCATAGATTTCGGCAATATATTTATAAAGCGGGATGTTTTTCTGATTTGCAACCGCACGTGCCGCCGCCAAAGACACGGACAGTATTGCGTTCGCACCCAATTTGTCTTTGTTAGGCGTGCCATCAATTGCCAACATTTTTTCATCTAATTCTGTTTGGTTTGATGCGTCCATGCCCATAATTTGTGGCGCAATAATGTCATTGACGTTGGAAACCGCCTTGGTAACGCCTTTGCCCATAAATGCGGTGCCACCGTCGCGCAATTCTAATGCTTCGAATGAACCTGTACTGGCCCCTGATGGGACGGCTGCGCGACCAAAAGCGCCCCCGGACAGTGTGACATCGCATTCTACGGTTGGGTTGCCACGTGAATCCATAATCTGACGTGCATGAATTTTTGTAATTTTATACATATTTTTCTCCTTATGTGTACTAATGTTGCTTTTTTTTCTTGGTTAAATGTGGTATAATATAGAAACAAAAGCAAGGAAAAATAATAACAATATGCAAAAAAAATTATTGGCGTTTTGCGTGGGAATGTTGCCTTTCTGTGCGGTGGCGGAAACGGTGATAAACGTGGATCCCGGCGTTATTTATGATGGATTGCCGGGGGCGTTGATTGCCACAGATGGTGTGGCCACTGAAACAGATGATACGGTCGTGTTTACCGGGGGCAAAGGGATTGCGGTTAATGGTGGAATAATTGCAACACATTCTTTTTATGTCGGTACAGATTATACAACTGGCGGCCCAGATGGCTATATTTATGCGGAATCTGCGATTAATACACCATATTATGTGTCTGCGTCGGGCAATATATCGATTGGCGACAGCCTTGATATCGCCACAGGCAAGGCATTGGTATTAAATGGTGTTGGTGCGAATGGTATAAATTTTACTGCGGATCATATCGAAGCCGCAGGTAGTTTGGAATTTAACAATATCGGCGCCGTAAACGTTTCTGAATTTATCGCGGTTGGCGCGGGAACCGTTGGTATTAATGCAAAATCTTGGCAATCAGATGTTTTTCAAATGCTCAACAACGGGGCAGAGGCCAAGACGGTGGAAATCGATTTGGGCAGAACTGGTGCTATGACCGTTACTGGCGGAATCGAAAATCAATCAACCGGCGGTTTAAGTATTTATGCTGGCGCATTAAATGCCGCGACAATTGAAAATGGCGATGCTAGTGGGAAAATCTCGCTTGATTTGCAGTCTTTGCATTTAACAGGCGCCTTGATTACCAAGGGTAATTTTGATGCAACGGTGTCGGGGGCAACCAGGTTGGATGGTGGTGTGGATCTAAGTTCTATGGGTGCAACAAATGGTTTCAGTCTGCAGACAGGAACATTAACACTGGGGACCGGAATCGATTCGTTTTATAACAATAATTTGACAGAATTTATTGTGAAAGTTACGGGTGGTAATATAGCGGCAAATACGATTGCAAACGGTACTTCTAATGCAAATGCCGATATGCAGTTGACCGGGCAAAATATATTCGCCAATGAAGTTTTGAATATGGCGAGCCTTAGTTTAAATACCGTTGGAACATTGGGTGTCGATGACAATATTACCAATGCGGCGGGAACTATGGTTATTAATGCAAACACAATTGATGTGCCGGTGGTTAATGTAAATGGTGGTGCGGTTGACATTACTGGTGCGTTCGCCAATTTGGATACGTTAAATGCGGTTGGCAATATATACCAAAATACTGCCGCTACGTCCATGGCAGATGGCAGTATTAATTTCAATGGGGCGAATTATACTTTGACGGCGAATAGTGTGGATGTCGGTGGAATTATTCAAACATCTGATACGTTTATGTTGCAGACGGATAATTTGGTTGTTGATACAAATGGTGTAAATGTTAATGATTTTGAAATCACCAATATCAGCGAGAGTGGCGTTAATATTGATATCACTGGCAATGTGTCGGGCGGATTAAAGATACGCGGTTTGGAATCGATGACCATAAATGGCGATTATACAT
Source organism: Candidatus Enterousia sp. (assembly GCA_045647355.1). Taxonomy (GTDB): domain Bacteria; phylum Pseudomonadota; class Alphaproteobacteria; order Rs-D84; family Rs-D84; genus Enterousia. The sequence goes on along the minus strand of JAZRMF010000006.1, from coordinate 30,955 downwards.
TTGATGACAACAGCATGTTGCTTGCAATCATTAATCAAGAATCCGCGGATTACTCGTATTGGGCGACCGTAACATATGATTCCGAAGAACCGTTGATTACCAATAATTCTGCATCGGCGGAACCGCTTATATCCGTTTCTGGCCAGATAATAAACAATATGTCAACGACGTTGGCGGCGCCATTGGGTGGTGAATTGCAACCATCACAGATGGGTATTGTGTTGAATCAAATAGTACACCAGGGAACGGCGGTGTGGTTGATGCATGCTGATAATGGGATTACAAGCGAATTTGCAAAATTGAATATCAGTTTCTGTAATGCTGATGGTTCTATTTGTATGGATTATTTGGATGCATTTGATACATACAATGGTACGGATGATGATTTGCCCATTTATTTGGTTACACGTGATGACAATGTTTATGTTGTGTTTGACGATCATTTTGCAGATCCGATTGGTCTGTTTAAATTGCAACCCGTGGTTGGCAGTATTAACCACACCAATGGCGTATATCAATCTGCGGGGGCGTTGGACGATTTAATAGAGGCACTTTTGGATGCCGATGGTTTCGCGTACGATTCGTCAACACCACTTATTGTCATAAGGGATTTATTCGATGGTACGGCATTAGAGAATGTTTCTAATGAATTATACAATAGAATGCATGATTATTCGCGTCGTGGTAATGCCAAAGTCATCAAGAATTTCAGCAGATTATTCCAACTGCGTGAAGCAAATCAGATAACAAATAATATTGCGATGAACAGATATTCTGAATTCCGTGATATGTCAGATATGTTTATTGACGAGGCAATTTGGAATCGTAATCATCGGTTAAATAAATTGTGGGTCAAAGGTGATTACAGTATGTTTTCTAATGATTTGGATGACATGCGTTCGGAAGGTCACAGGTTTAGTTTGGCCTTTGGATATGATTGGCAGTCCAGTTTGACATTGATTTTGGGATGGACAGGGCATTTGTCTGTGACGAATAATCATGGAACAGATGATATTGATTTAAGCTATGGTCGTCGTAATACCGAAAGGGGGCGTGTTGAAACAGACGTTGACAATACCACATTTGGCCTTGGTGGATATTTCATGAAAACGTTGAGCAATAAGGCGCGTTTCTATGGTGATTTGATGTTGGATTTCAACATGATAGACGTAGAACGTAAACAAACATGGGTTGGGGATATATCAGGTGACGCGTTTGCGTATGGCATTATGGCTGAATTTGGACTTATTCATGATTGGTTGAATCAGTATATAATCGGTAATTTATATGCGCGTACGGGGTATAATTTCGGTTTTGATATGACCGAAAAAATAGATGGTGACGATTATATGAAATTGAAATTTAATGGGCATGCGGTCTTTACGCCGGGGTATTCTTTGACGGCCCAGAAACGTATTTATCCATCTGCGTGGTTTGAAATCCGTCCGTATGCAACCGTTGGTGTGGAATATGATTTATTGGGCGCACCGGATGAAATGAAATACAAATTCGCACTTGCCAATTCATGGACCGAATACGACACATCTATTGATCCATTGTGGGTCAGTGGTGGTGCGGGGGTAGAATTCTTGTCTGTGACAGGCATTCATGTCGGGTTAGGGTATAGATATACCTATAACGACAATATGCAGATACACAAGATACATGCGTCTGCGAAATACAGATTCTAAAGAAAAAACGGCACAGCGTGCCGTTTTTTTGAATAAAGTCATCAATCATTAAAATGGAATATCATCACCAATTTCGGCAATAGATATTTCTTCACTTGGTGCCGGTGTTGGTGCCGGTGCGTTCCCACCCATTGAATCAACGGATTTCGCGCCCGACAAGATAACCATTGTGCCACTAAATTGATTTAAAACAACTTCTGTTGTAAATGTATCAACACCTTGTTGGTTTTGCCATTTGCGTGTACGCAGGGCGCCTTCGATATAAAGTTTGGTGCCTTTTTGTAACATGCGTTCGGCGACTTCAACCAAATTCGGGCTGAATATCACAATGCGGTGCCATTCGGTTTGTTCTTTTTGTTCGCCGGTTTGCTTGTCGCGCCAACGGTCACTGGTTGCAAGCGAGAAACTGATAACCTTTTGCCCACTTTGCATGGTGCGTACCTGTGGATCTTGCCCTACATTTCCAACCAAAATTACTTTATTTATACTTCCTGCCATTTTCACTTCCTTTTGTTCAATCTACGTGTATTCAAGCAATAATCGCAAATAAAATCAAGAAAAAAGCAAGAACTTGACTTTTAAGGTAAAAAGTACTATAATACGTAAGTCGAAGAGAGGCGGTACGTTCTGTATCGTTATAATTTTCCAAAAAAGGATTTTTAATGCATATTAATGAAATCAAGGCTAAATCGCCACAGCAACTGTTGAAAATGGCGGAAGATATGGGTATTGAAAACCCGTCACAGTTAAATGTCCAGCAACTGCGTTTCGCGGTAATGCGTGGATTCGCGGCGGACAAACAAATAACACTTATTGGTGATGGGGTTCTGGAACGTTTGCAGGATGGTTTCGGATTCTTGCGTGCGCCAGAAAGTAATTATTTGGCGGGGCCAGACGATTTGTATGTGTCGCCGAACCTTGTAAAAAAATATGGTTTAAAAACTGGTGATTATGTCGAAGGTCAGATTCAGGCACCGCAAAATGAATCAGAACGTTATTTTGCGTTAGAAACAATTGAGCGCGTAAATGGCGATAATCCGGAAAAATTGCGCCATCGTGTGTCTTTTGACGATATGACACCATTATATCCAGATGAACAATTAAAAATGGAAGTAACCGATGATACGGACAAAGGTCGCAATTTATCGGCACGTGTAATTGACCTTATATCGCCAACGGGGCGTGGTCAACGTTCGTTGATTGTTGCACCACCGCGTACCGGTAAAACGGTTATGTTGCAGAATATTGCACATTCTATTGCAACAAATTATCCAGATGTGAAACTTATCGTGTTATTGATTGATGAACGTCCCGAAGAAGTTACCGACATGCAGCGCAGTGTCAAAGGCGAAGTTATTTCTTCTACGTTTGATGAACCGGCAACACGTCATATCCAGGTCGCAGAAATGGTTATTGAAAAGGCCAAACGTTTGGTCGAAGCAGGCCAAGATGTTGTCATATTGCTTGATTCCATAACTCGTTTAGGACGTGCATATAATACCGTTGTCCCATCCAGTGGTAAGGTTTTAACCGGTGGTGTTGATGCGTATGCGTTGCAACGTCCAAAACGTTTCTTTGGGGCCGCCCGTAATATCGAAGGTGGGGGCAGTTTGACCATCATTGCAACCGCGTTGGTTGATACAGGTTCAAAAATGGACGAAGTTATTTTCGAAGAATTCAAAGGAACCGGTAACAGCGAAATCATCCTTGACCGCAAATTGTCTGATAAACGTGTTTACCCGGCAATTGATATTACAAAGTCCGGAACGCGTAAAGAAGATTTGTTGGTCGGCAAGGATACACTGTCCAAGATGTATGTTTTGCGCCGCATTATAAACCCGATGGGAACGTTAGAGGCAATGGAATTCTTGTTGGATAAATTGCGTGTGACCAAGACAAATGATGATTTCTTTGGTTCTATGAATCAATAGAAAGGTTATATAACCATACAAAACGCACCAATCGGTGCGTTTTTTTATACATGGAATACAGATATGAAAATATATTTAATTATCACAATAATCGTTATCGTATGTGGTGCGTACATCTTCGGTAAACAAATGGCGCAAAAACAGTGCGCGATAAACGCATCACAAAATAAAACAGACGAAATTACACAAACAATATCTATTCAAAGGATTTCTGATGACAAGGTTTATCATACTGGCGTTGCCGATATTCGTCGCATCTTGCGCGACAAATACACAATTGCCGAATAATGTTTGTCCATGTCAATTGATATATGGGCGCGCGGCGGACTGGGATACTATAAGTGATGATTTGGTTCGAAATATATACCGGCATAATTTAATGTGTGAATCATTGCGTGGAGATTATTCGCTGTAATGTTCAATCAACGATTCCGCCGCATTTTCAATTTTAATAAGAGTGCGTTCATACGCGTCACAATCACGTGATATTTTTGACCGATAGGCGTCACGTAGGTTAGATGCCATATATGCACACGAACGTAGATGTTGGACGCAGTATTCATGCCCCGTCAAGAAAGCATTTTGCCCACGAATACGTTCGTCTGTTGTTGGCCATTCAATATCCAAGGCGTTATCCAGGTTAACCCAAGAATTTTCGCCGACATATTGACCAATGTGTTCCATCCAATATTCGTTCATTTCTTCTTCTGTCCATTGGCCACCGCCCATAAGTCGTATAATTTGGGTTATCATATCGCTGATTTTTGTTTGGTGTTTGGCGTCTATTTGTGCCAATTTTGCACTGCAATAGCAACGGTTATACGCCATATCTTCGCGTTTGCAGTAAAGGTTCATGCATTCGGTATAGTCGGCCAAGCAACGCGATGATGATACACCTTCGTTATTGATGGTGACTGTATTCCCGGCGGTACGTACATTTGAATCTGGATCGGTTCGCGATGCATTACGATTTGTACCGCGTGCAACAACCTTGCGGGTACCCTGGGCAGCCGTTGCCGCACGTGCGGTATTTGCAGATGAACGTGCAACAACGCGCCGTGTTGCCGGTGCGGCAACGTTGGTATTTACGGATTTGTTTGCGTTGGAACGTGTCGGGCGTGGTACAACGCGCCGCGGTTCGCCCATACGTTTGGTCCGAACGACGACATCTATTGGATTATTGGTTTGACTGACGGTTGTACCGGGATTTAAATCTGTGCGCATTTTGTTTGACAGATATGGGTACATATACGCATAAGATTCTGGATCAATGTATTTAGATAATTGCCCCCGTGCCGCCATTGCGTTGGCAGAAAAAGCGCAAACAACACATAAAGAAAGTAAAATCCCCTTTGCCATGCAATAATTTTAACTTAAAAAGCATTTATAAAACAATAAAAAAATGCCCGTTTGGGCATTTTTAAAACATTTTTGTAATTGTTCCCTGAAGTGTTACTGCCGTAACCATATTCCCGTCTTCACAGCGGTATGTTTCGGTGCTCCATTCTGGGACGCGTTTATAGAAACTGTGAATATCAACAACGGCATCCGCACCCATTTTGACGGCGCGGTCTTGTAGAGATTGTACCGCGGAAAGGAAAGCAATTTGACATGCTTCTGCGGTATCTTTATTTGAACCATTTGTACGTCTGTTGGCAATATAGGTCATAAGTTTCTTGCCGTTTACTCGTTCTGATTTTCCAAAAGACATTTGTATTTCGGGGTTAAGGAAACCTTTGGCGCGTTCTGAATTCATATCTTCGTTAATTGAACGGTATACGGTGCCGGCGCCGTTACATGCCGCCAACAAGGCAACAGAAGTTAACAAGAGTATTTTCTTCATTATTTTTCTCCTTTCTTGAATATCAATGATGTGTTTATACCCCCAAAGGCAAAGTTATTATTCATAACATAATTCGTATCTATATTGCGTCCTGTGCCCATTATATAATCCAGTTTTCCGCAATTTTCATCTGGTGTATTCAGGTTCAATGTTGGTGCAAACCAACCATCGTTCATCATTTGAATTGACCATATGGATTCCAATGCGCCGCACGCCCCTAGTGTATGTCCGACATAACTTTTAAGGCTGCTGGCTGGGGTGGTTGAACCAAATACAGATTCTGTTGCGGTACTTTCCGCGATATCGCCGTTAACTGTCCCGGTTCCATGCAGGTTGATATACCCAATGTCTGACGGGGCAAGGTTCGCACTTTCCAATGCCAGGCGCATGCACTGTGCCATTGTTTCTTTATTGGGTTGTGTTGCGTGCATGCCATCGGTGTTTGACCCGAAGCCGACAATTTCTGCGTATATCTTGGCACCACGTGCGATGGCGTGTTCGTATTCTTCGAGTATTAATGTCCCCGCGCCTGAACCAATGACCAATCCATCGCGTGCCGTATCAAATGGGGCAGGGGATTTTTCTGGGGTATCGTTTTTCGTACTGGTCGCATACAGGGTATCAAATACAGCCACCTGGGTTATGTCAAATTCTTCGGCACCACCGGCAATCATAACGTCTTGGATTCCGTTTTTTATCGCCTCGTATGCGTATCCGATGGCCAAACTGCCCGATGTGCATGCAGTGCCACTGGGGATAATGCGGCCAACCGTTTTGAAGTAAAGCGATATGTTCACCGCCGTTGTCTGGGGCATCAATTTCAAATATGAAAAAGACGTGATATTGCCAACTTCGTGGGTTTTGTTTATGGCAAAGAAATCTGCGACACCTTCGGCCGAACCAAAAGAAGAACCGTATGCCACGCCCGTGCGTCCCGATGTTAAAATGTCTGTACCAACCAGCCCCGCATCAATAAGTGCGTTTTCTGCGGTATATACCGACATGACCGATACCGGCCCCATTGTGCGTAATACTTTGCGTGTGTAATGTTCGGGTAATTCAAAATCCATTGCTGGTGCGGCCAGGTGTGTATTCAATCCCCGTATTTCTGTTAATTCCGGCATAACACGCACAGTGTTTTTTAATTCACGCAGACGATGTGTTGCGCTTTCTAAATCATTACCAACAGAACTGATTAAACCCATACCGGTTACAACAACGCGTTTCATTTTACACCATGCCCCCATTTACAGAAATTACCTGGCGTGTGATATATGACGCATCATCAGACAGCAGGTATGCAACCAAACTTGCAACCTCGGCCGGACGCCCAAAACGCCGCATGGGAATCGCGTCACGGACCATTTCTTCGGGTAAATCGGCCGTCATATCTGTTTCAATTACGCCCGGTGCAATCGCATTTACGGTTATATTACGACGTGCCAATTCGGGCGCCAAAGATTTTACCATACCGATTAATCCCGCCTTGGATGCGGCATAATTCGCCTGGCCACGATTACCAATAATACCCGATACCGAAGACATCACGATTATCCGTCCGCCATTGCGTGCCGAAATCATAGGCATAACACATGGTTGTAATGTGTTATATGCACCGTCCAGGTTTGTATGAATAACGCGATCCCACATATCGCCGTCCATTGCCGGAAAAGGTGCATCTGCATTGATACCCGCGTTGCAAATCACCCCATAATATGCGCCGTTTTCATTGATGTCCTTGGTAATTATATCTGCGGTTTGTTCGCGGTTTGATATGTCAAAAGAAATAATTTGCCCTTTGCCACCTGCGGCAATAACTTCTTGCAGTGTTTGCTGTGCCGCATCCGCATTTTTGTTGTAATGCAGTACCAAATCGTACCCCAATGGTGCCAGGTACAATGCTATTGCGCGGCCGATGCCACGACTTGCCCCCGTAATAAGAATTCTTTTATTCATCGCGCATATCCATAAATTGTTTAATGTCGTCCGGGCGGAATACATTTATTGCCCCAGATGCAACAAGTTTGTTATCTGAATTGTATATTTGGCATTCAAAATTTGCAATGTTTTTATCCATGAACAATGATGCCACATGTATACAATAACTTTGACCGCCCAGGTATGTTGGAATACCAACGCTAAGTTTACGTGACCCCAGCACAAACCCAACCGCAGGTACAGAATTCGGATTGCGTTCCAAATCTGCGGCACCGATAAAGCAACCAATTGCCTGGGCCATGTATTCCAATGATATCCATGATGGTACACCGCCAATGGTGTCATCGTACATTAAATCATCAGGTGTGATATCAACACGGGCAACCAATTTTTGTGCGTCAAAATCTACTGATTCCACCGCGGTTATAAGCTGCATTGGTGGCCGGTGTGGTAATAAATCAGAAATATTATAGTCTTTCATGTTATTTCCCAATTATTATTGTTGAATTACTGCCGCCAAAGGCAAAGGCATTACACAAAATGTTTTTTATGTTTCGGGTGTCTGTCATCGTTGCCAAATGCAGTGGCGCACAATCATCGGCAAATTCCCCGTCATATACGTGTGGAATGATGAAATTGTTATTTAACATTAACCAAGACAGCGCAATCGAACATGCACCCGCCGCCCCCAAACAATGGCCAGTCAATGGTTTCGTTGATGCACAAATTGGTTTGTCGCCGAATACATCGTATATTGCATGGGATTCCATCGCATCGTTGGCAATGGTGCCGGTTCCGTGCATATTGATATAATCTATATCAGACGCGTTTATATCTGCATCTGCGATGGCACGGCGCATAGATTCCATTGCACCGGCGCCGGTTGGATCTGGGGCGGTTGGATGATACGCATCGGATGTTTCGCCACAACCCATTACGTGCACCCCGTCTGTGCCACGTTGCATTATGAATAATGCCGCACATTCCCCAAGGTTTATTCCATCACGATTTTTCGACATTGGATTTGTCATTTTATGCGACAATGCTTCTAATGCATTAAACCCATTAAGGGCGAAATCGCATCGTGCATCTACACCACCACATATAATCGCGTCACAAATATTGTTGCGTATCAAATCACGTGCGGAATCTATTGCCTTGATACTGGAAGAACATGCCGTTGATATCGTAAATGTTGGCCCCGTAACCCCAATCATGTCACGTAATAATTCCGCGGGCGACCCCAGTTCCAACATAGATACCGAAAATGCGTCCGGCATAACATTGGTGGAAAGTTTGGTGGATATGTGTTTTTGTGCCTCGTGCACGGCGGTGTTACTGGCCCCCAGTACAATACCAATACGGTTTTTGGAGTATTTTGATTTTATTTCGTCCAGGGCATTTTGTATTTGACCCACCGCCGCAATCATTAAATCAAGAAATCGCATGTCGTGCCGCGTTTCAATTTGTGCCGCACCAAATGGAACAATATTACCGCCAACATATACATCTGTTGCGTGCATGCCACGGGTATTGCCATTTTTTGCATTGTGTGATATGGCATCCAGGGTCGTCCCCAACGCGCATACAAATCCAAGATGACTTAATACAAAACCCATTTAAAACCTGCTTGCAAAAGGCATGTAATCCTATTATACTTGGGTTAAGTATTGTATAAACAATCTTTTTTTGCAAGTATGAATAATATAATCGGATTGGATAAGTTTTACGTATGGCGTGAATCTGACAATGAAAGGTTGCCAGATGTTTCTTTTATTCCGCCAATGGTTCGACGTCGTATGACAGATTTACAAAAAATTGCTGTTGGTGTTGCGCATCATGTCGTCCCAGACAATACAGATTATCAAATGGTTTTTGCATCTCGTTATGGCGAATGGAATCAGACGATAAAACTTATTACGCAATTTCATAATGATAACGAAATGTCGCCAGCGGGATTTAGTAATTCAGTGCATAATGCGGCGGCAGGTGCGTTTTCGGTGTTAACCAAAAATAAAAAATCTTATGTGTCGGTTGCGGCGGGTGCACGCACTTTGGAATCAGGGATACTTGCGGCATTGATGGCGGAACGCCCGGTATTATTCGTCTTTGCCGAAGAAAAATCGCCAGAAATGTACACGCCGTTTCTTGAAAAGCCTGTATTGGCCCATGCGATGGCATTCATGCTGAATGATTCCGCAACGCGCAAGATTATATGGACGGAAAACACAGAATCTGCACCGATATTGACATTTGATGCCATGGCGGATGTCTTGGAACGCGGTGGCGACATATCAACAAGTTCATGGAAAATGGCCGATAAATGATACGCATAATTCGCAGTTTTTTATGCATGGTTTGTTTTGTGGTATTCGGTTTGGGGGCGCTTGGGCTGGGTGGAATTATTTTTCCAATAATGCTTTTTATATGTCGCCGGCCCGAATCCAGACGCCGGATTCTATCACAATCTATTCATGGGTCGTGGCGTTTTTTTGTTTGGTTGATGGCGGGTATGCGGTTGATTTCTGTTAAATGTAATGACGTACAACAAATGAAGAAATTGCGTGGAAATATAATCGTTGCAAATCACCCGTCGTTAATAGACGTTGTAATTTTAATATCTATGATTCCAAGAAGTGTTTGTGTTGTTAAAAAAAGTCTGTTTCATAATGTTTTTGTAAGAAGAGTGATACGACATATTTATTTGTCAAATGATATGAGTGCCGATGAATTTATCGCGCGTGGGAACGAATTTTTAGATGCAGGTTATAATATCATCATTTTCCCCGAAGGTACTCGCACGGTTGCCGGCCGTAACATAAGGTTGCACCGCGGGTTTGCATATTTGCATCTGCATACCGGAAAACCTATTTTGCCGATACATATAGAAAACACGCCACCGATATTGGGTAAAAAGCAAAAGTGGTACGATATGGGTACGCATACGTCCGTATACACGTTAAAATTAAAAGATAAAATTGTTTATGATAGGACAGATACCCAGTCGGCACGCGATACGGCAATCGCAATTACAAATATGGCCGCGCACGCGATGTTTGACGCGTAAATACTTGACATTAAATACAAAGTTTTTTATTCTTGGCATGTTATTTGAAAGATAGGAATAGATTGCTATGAAAAGACAAGAACTGGAAAGTGAAATCAAAGAATTGATTGTTTCTGCACTGGATTTAGAAGATGTTTCGGCATCTGATATTGAAACAGATGCGGCATTGTTTGGCGATGGTTTGGGACTTGATTCCATTGATGCGTTGGAATTGGGCATGGCACTGAAAAAACGCTATGGCGTGACATTCAGCGCGGATAAAGAAGCAAACAAGGCGTATTTTAAATCTGTGGCGACATTGGCGGAATATATTGCAAAAACAACAGATATGAAATTGGAGTAGGTGACCCATGTATACAAAAGAAGAAATTTTTAAGGAAATATCAGGCATCTTGATAAACGATTTTGATTGCAAACCGGAAATTGTAAAATTGGACGCAAAATTAGTGGACGATTTAGATTTGGACAGCATAGATGCCGTTGATTTGATTGTTCGTTTGCAGAAAATTATCAAAGTACGTGTAAAACCCGAAGATTTTAAGCAAATTTCGACACTACAGGATGTTGTTGATGCAATTGAAAAAATTGTCAATTCGGCCGAATAATATACTTGGTGCATTGGTTGCGATTGCCTATCCAATTACCGTTTTTGTTGCGTTGCAGCATAATTTTTCTGTGCGTATGTTGGGTTTGGTATTGCTTGGGGTGATATTGGTTGTTTCTGTATGGCGCAGGAATATTTGGATGGGTGTGTTCGGTGTCGTTTTGACGGGAACCGCCGCGGTTTTGAACCAAGAAATATTTTTAAAATTTTATCCTGTATTTATGAACGCATTAGTTTGTGCAATGTTCGCTTTTTCGTTAAAAACGGTGCCGTTGGTACAAAAAATCGCCGAAAAAATGAAGTATGAAATTACCGATAAATCACGGTGTTATGCGCGTCAGGTGACAATTGCGTGGGCGGTTTTTATGGGGGTGAATACACTAATTTCATTGGCCACGGTGTTTATGACGGATTGGATATGGACAATTTATAACGGTCTGATTTCATATTGTCTAATAGGGATGATGTTTATCGGTGAATATTTTGTGCGCAGGGGAAAATTGCATGAAAATAAATGATATGCTTTTGCCAGATAGTAATGCCACATTGTTTTGTGGTGATTGCAACATAACTGTTGGTCAATTTGTGGCGGATGTTGCGCGGTTCGCAAAATATTTTTCAAATATCCAAGGTGATACCGTAATACTTTATATTCCTGATAATCTGCGTTTGTTTTGTGTTTGCTTTTTTGCATTGTTACAGGTTCATAAAACGATTGCGTTACCGGGATTGCTTACACGGAAAAATGCCGCGGATTATTCGGATTTGACAAATATTGTTATAACAAATCAGACAGACGATTTTTCGCCTTTGACCAAGGTCGTGCCAACCGCGCCCGATAAGGCGGTTAATTGGAATTTCTGTGATATAGATTCTGAAAGCGTATATTTCTTTACGTCTGGGTCAACCGGTGTGCCAAAGCGCATAAAAAAAACTATGGTGATGTTAATGGCCGAAGTTGAATATCATGTTCGTATGCACGCCGACCAAATTGCACAGAATCCTGTGGTTATCGCATCAATTGCACCACACCATATGTATGGGGTTTTGTGGCGTGTGCTGTTCCCAATTATTGGCAAAATGGCGGTTGATACAGACATGATTTTTACTCCCGAAGAATTGATTGAAAAACAATCGGTATATGACAAGGTGTTATTTTTGACTACCCCATCGTTTTTGGATGGAATATCACGGTATGGCGGACAATATAAATTTGTGGAAAATTGTATAGGAATATTCACGTCAGGCAGTTTGTTAGGAACTAAAACTTCGAATAGTGCCTATGAAATGTTCGGTGTATCACCATTTGAAGTGTTTGGCAGTACCGAAACCGGTGGTGTCGCATATCGGCAACAACATAATAATGTAAATTGGACGATATTTGATGCGGTTGGTGTTTCACTTGTTGATGGGTGTATGGAAATAACATCCCCGTATTCTTTTCAAAATCCATATTTGATGTCTGATGCTATCGACATGATAGATTCAAAACACTTTAAATTGATTGGGCGTGCCGACAGGGTTGTTAAAATCGCCGAAGAACGCATTTCGTTGCCCGATATGGAAGGGTGGCTTTGCGATAATGAATATATTTCACGTGCATATTGTACGGCGATGCATCGTGGGGTACGTGAAATAATTGGTTGTATGGTTGAATTGACCGATATTGGTGCGGACAAAATTGTTCAGGTTGGACGCCGTGCGTTCATAGACGAAATCAAAAAATACTTATCTGGGTTCGTACCGGCGGTTGCGTTGCCACGGTGTATTCGCATCGTTCATCAGATTCCAACCAATGCCCAGGGCAAATATGTCAAAAACGAGATTTTGGCATTATTACATTCTTCGGTTGCAGAACCTATTGTTCAACACATTGTAAAGACTGATTCTTCTGTGGTTGCGGATTTAACCTTTTTGGGCGATAGCGCGTATTTTGTTGGACATTTCCCAAATTTTCCGATATTACCCGGGGTTATTCAAATGCACTTTGTGTTTCAATTCATACGGCAATTTTTTCATGTGTCTGCGCCGGCATTTGATGTTATTAAATTGAAATATACTTCATTGATTTTGCCAGATGTCACAACAAAACTGGAATTGATACGCAATGCGGATGGGAAATTTACATTTTGCTATTCCCAAAACGGCAAGGCGTGTTCGGCGGGGAAAATTGTTATCAAAGGGGGCGGCAATGTTTAGCCCTGTGATAATTATTCCGTGTTATAACCATGCCGATGCATTTGAACGATTTGCAAAAAAAATAGCAAAAGTTGGTATTCCAACAATAGTTGTTGATGATGGCAGTGCGGCCCACCAATCAGAAAGTCTGCAAAAAATATGTTCTTGTCATGGTTTTCAATATATTCGTAACAAAAAAAATGGCGGCAAGGGGCGCGCCATGAAAATCGGTTTTAATATTGCGCGTGATATGGGTTTTACACATGGTTTGCAAATTGATGCCGATGGTCAACACGATGCAGGCGATATAGCAAAATTTATAAAATTATCAGAAAAATATCCCAAATGTTTGATTGTCGGAAATCCTGTATACGATGAAACTGCGCCACGTGCGCGCAGGATTGGACGCAGGATAACAGATTTTTGGGTTGCAATTGAAACATTAAATGTTCATATGCCAGATGCAATGTGTGGTTTGCGGGTTTATCCGTTGGATATCACCTGTCGTGTGATGCGGCATTTACATTTCTATCGCATGGGTTTTGATATAGAAGTCTTGGTGAAACTTTATTGGGCGGGGGTGCGGATAATTACACAGCAAACGCGCGTTATATATCCGCCAAATGGAACATCCAATTTTAAAATGTTGCGGGATAATGTTTACATATCCTTGCTGCATACATATTTGTGTGCAATAATGCCAATCGGGATGTGCAAAAGGATGATATTCAATGGAAAAAGAAATTGAAGTAATTGTGCCGTTTTATGATTTGGACCCTATGCGGGTTGTGTGGCATGGAAATTATGTTAAATATATGGAACGCAGTCGGTGCGCGCTGCTTGCAGATTGCGCAATGACATATGGCGATATGGAAAAACATGGTTTTGCCTTCCCAGTGGTAACAATGCGTGTAAAATATGTGAAACCGGCGGAATTCGGTCAGAAATTAATTGTAAAAACCATACATGTGCCAGATGAAAACTTTTTGATTTTCAAATATGAAATACTGGATGCGGAAACGTGCGGAAAGCTGTGCGTGGCCGAAACCAAACAGATGGCGGTTGATATAAAAACACGTGAAAGTTGTTTTCAATTGCCAGAACCATTTTTAACAATATTCGGAGGGAAAAAATGAAGAAAATAGTATTATTTTTGTTGGCTTTGTCGATTGGAACATCTTATGGTGCAACGATAAATGATATGCCCGAAAGGTTAGGGCAATTTACCAAAAATTTGGATACAGTATCCGCATCCTTTGAACAAATGAAATTATTGCCGGAATCTACCAAGCGGTTCGTGGCGACTGGGCGCGTAAAGTTCAAAAAAAATCAAGGCTTTATTTGGATGCAGGAAAGCCCCAAGAAACAAACTTTTGTTTCCACCAAAGAAAAATATTGTCTGGATGGTGTAGCCCAAGATTTGAATTCTTTGCCGTATTTTTATTATGTTCGCCGGATAATTGATGATGTGTTAAATGGTGATATATCCGGTCTTTCGACGGTATTCGCGGTGGATTATGTGGAATATGGCCCGGATTCATGGCAACTGACCGCGAAACCACGATTCCAAGCCGTTGCAGATATTTTGCAAGATATGGTTATTTATGGCAATACGCATGATTTAACCAAGGTTATAATAACGTATAACGATGGAACAATTGTGATAATTAAGTTCAACCGTAATGTTGCAGAAATAAAAGATGAAATTGCGTGTTAAGCGTATAATTTTTGTCGCCGTTATGTGTGTTGGCGCATTGTGCGCCGGTCTGTTGCGATGGCCAATACATTTCCAAACAGATTTGACGTCTTTGTTAAATATTGAAAATGACGCTGGGTGGCCAATTCAAAGTATTACAGACACGTTTTCATCGGTTGTAAATGTTGTCGTGCAGGCATCTGATCGTATGGATGGCGAAATTGCTGCACATAAAATTCGCGATGCTGTGACCGCCGATTTCCCAGATGCGTCCATTTTGGTAAATAATTTTTCGCCACGCGATTTTATTTCAACAATCGGCAAATATCACAATGCAATGATTGGGGCTACGGACAGAAAGCTGTTGCAGGAACATCGGTTCGCGGATATAACAAATAATGCCCGGGTTCATGTGGAAACGTCGGTATCGCCAAATATGTTGCCGCTTTCCCAGGACCCTTTTCTATTATTTACAACTTATGTTTCAGAAATTGGAAATGCGGGTACAAATTGGATTGCACAAAATGGTGTGCTGTGGCAATACAAGGCACCGTACAACTTTTACATGTTGCCGATACGTTTGCACGTTTCTGACAATGCAAAATTGGTTGATATTACCGAACAATTAAAATCTGTGATTGCAGATAACAAATCAGAAAATGTTGAAATATATATGGGTGGTGCGCCGTTACATTCGGCCGAAATGTATCAACACACCAAGGCAGAATTGGGAATAATATCTGTTTTGGCATTGATTGCGGTTATCTTATTGAATTATATGCTGTTTCGGAGCATGGCCACCATAATTCCAATAGGTATAAGTTTGTTGGTTGGATATATTGCCGGTACAATCGCATTATTTTTATGCTTTAACGCGCCACATATTTTGGTATTTGTGTTTGGCACATCGCTGATTGGACTTGGAATAGATTACGGTTTTCATTTTATGTATATCGGGGCAAAAGATGATATCAAGGCGGTGCATAAAAATATAGTATATTCATTGATAACAACACTGATTTGTTTTGTACCACTTGGATTCGCGTCCATTGGTCTGTTGCGCCAAATATCTGTGTTCACCATAATTGGGCTTGGGGCGATATATGCGTTTATTAAATTATTTGTTTCAAATAAAGTGGCATATGTGCCAAAGAAAATGCCATCTGTCAGGTCGTTAAATGCGCGGTATCGTCCGTATGTTATTTGTGCGATTGCCGTTTTTACCGTCGTTGCGTGCGCCTTTGTGCGAATTGAAAATAATATGGCCGCAATGTACCGGCCAAAGGGCGAATTGGCGGTGTCAGAAAGGGTTATTGGTGAATTAAATCAATCCGATAAATCCGCATTTTTAATTGTCCGTGGTCGGGACACGCAAGAAATGTTAAGAACGGAAGAGGCCATACGTGATTCTGGTGTGCGTTTCTTTGGTGTGTCGTCCGTTGTTCCGTCATTGGCACGGCAATCTGAAAATAATGAACTGGTTCGTGCGTTATTTGAATCACAATCAACAAAAATCAAAAAAGCATTAGAACTGCGCAAGAAAGTACAATTTGTCCCGGCCGAACCATTAACCATAGATAATGCGGATTTGGGCGCATTACGTTCACAAATAGAACAGTTATTGGTTAAAACAGATGGGTATGTTTATTCGGTAAGTTCTGTCGCCGCCGATACTGTTGTGGAAAATGAAAACGCCCGGGTAATTGCACCATCGCATCAGATACAAACCCAAATGGAAAAATATAGTCATGAAACATATCGGTTGTTGATAATATGCGGAATAGTTTTGATTTTGGGACTGATGGTGCTGTATGGTCGGCGTGCGGCTAGGTATTTAATGCCTCCGCTGTTTGGGGTGGGGGTGTCGGTCGCGTTGCTTACAATTTTTGGTATGCCGATGACGTTCTTTCATTTATTGGGGTTGTTTATAATAATCGGGCTTGGTATGGACTATGCAATCTTTCATATGAGTGTGAAACACAGCACCGAATTGCGACCGGTATTTTATTCGTTCCTGACCAGTTTTATTGGATTCGGACTGCTTGCTTTTACGAGTTTCTTTCTTATTGCGGCGTTGGGAATGATTTTGGCAATTGGCATAGCAGTGTCTTATTTCGTTTCGCTATATTTGTTCCGGAATCAATAGTTTGTTTTCCCATACTGTTTCTTGGTCGTTCGATACAATGCAAATCATATATTGGTTCAATTTATAGAAGTGCGGGGTTAATGCTGGGTGTGGTGCCGCTTTGTATTTGGCCTCGTATAAAGTAAAGGCGCGATAGAAATCGGTGGGGCTTGTAATATTTTCAAAATTCATAAATTGGGTCATTGCTTTAAAATCGCGCGTTTGCGTAGTGTCTTCTATATCAACGCCGATTGGCGAATTGGATGCCGCGACAATTACAAAATTATTCTTATGTGCGATGGATATATATTGAAATTTATCGGCTATTTCGTCTTTTATTGTGTGGGCGACCAAGAACTGATTTGCCCGCACCGGGCGCAGAAATGATTTATATCGTGCCAAATCGTCCGCGGACAATTTATTGATTAAATCGTCATGGTTGCAAATGGATGTCAAATCTGTTATATAAATATTCATGATTTGACTATAACACAAAACAAACCAAAGGCAAGAGCGGTGGCAAATTGGTATCAAGTACACGAACGTGGCGCGGGCATGGGGCGCATGGAGTTACTGTGGTTATTATATCGCATGTTTGGATTACGTGTGTTGAAATGCTTGGTTTGGGTAATATCTGCATTTATCACAATGGGCGCACATGCCGCACGTCGTACGTCAAAACGGTATAAATCGGTGCTGAATACGTATGAAATAAAGCATAAATGCACGGTTTCACGTTTTTCATCGCTTGCACATATTCGGGCATTTGCGTGTTCTATGGTGGATAAAATGTCGGCAATATGTGACCGTAAAACACCAATCAGGTTTGAAATAAACAATGATGCCGATTGGCAAGAATTACAGAAAATTTTATCAACCGCCCAGGGCGCATTTTTTATATGTTCTCATCTTGGTAATATTGAAGCCCTGTGTGCGATACCAAATGCATCGGATAAAACAATGCACGCATTTATGAACGTTGGGCAAAATGCGGTGTTCCGTTCTTTTATCGACAAGCACGCAAATTATAATAACACGATTATTCACCCAACAGAAGATATTGATGTCGCAATGGCGGGTGAAATGTATGATGCCTTGCGCCGTGGTGAATTGGTTATGATGGCGGGTGATCGTCAATCGCCGAATGCACCGGGCAAAATTATAAAATCAAAATGTTTGGATGCAGATTGTGAATTGCCGGCGGGCGTATTTCGGTTTGCGCGGGCATGCGATTGTCCGGTTTTTGCAATTGCAAATATGTACATAGGTGGCAATAAATATCGTGTGTTTGTAAAACAAATTGATACAAAAAGTCTTGATAAAATGGCATCAGAATATATGTGGTTTATTGAAAAACTGATGTTGCGGTATCCAACCCAGTGGTTTAATTTCTTTGATTTCTTTGTGTTGTAATTTGACAGAACCATTTATTGTGTTATTATAAGACCAATAAAAGGGATAGATATGTTCGGTATTTTGACACTGTCATTAAAGATTACAAATTGGTGTGATTTGAATTGTGCGCATTGTTGCGAATGTTCGGGACGTAATAATCCAACAAATTTTATGCCACCAACCAAGGCCGAAGATTACATCGGTGAATTCCAAGAAATCCCATTTAATTTGTCTAAATACTACACGATTGGTGGGGGCGAAGGGTTGGCCCCATATCAATTTGATGATTACGACTATATTCCGCAGGTTTTATCTTGCATTTACAAAGTTGATGGTGTGCCGACAGTTAAAACTAATGGGGTGTGGGGCGAAAAGTGCAATTTGCGGTCGGGTATATTAAAAAGTTTGGCAAATAGTGCCTATATCGGCAATAAATTATTGACATTAGATATATCGGTTGATGAATTTCATAATAACTTGAACGGTGTGGCAAATATTATTACGGATGTCGTGCAAAGTGATTATTTGTTGCCTGCAATTCGTATTTCGTTGCTTGGGTTCAAAACCCCAGGAACACAAAACACTATGGCGCAATTACGTTCCAAACTGGAAGATAGGAATGTTAGTTGGGATAACATCTCAAATGGTGATATTGGCGTGTATCGTTCAGGCGGCAGTGTCGGCATGCGCATGATAGTTCTTAATGATAATGAAATTTTCAATCTGGGGCGTGCAAAACAGAACAATATTTCTACAACAACGAATCAACCGACAACAAATTATGTAAATTGTATTCAGGTTGACAATAACAACCTTGCTGTGTTGAATAATTTATATTTTGAACAAATTGCCGGGCGACCATTGCCAAGGGTTTTTGAAAGTTTGCAATCCAAAGTGAAATAAACTTATGGCGAAATATTATCGCCATATTTTTTTTGCTTTTTTAGGAATAATATGCTATAATCACGGGCAGGAGAGTTTCCATGAAAAGATTTATGCTTGCCGTTGTTTGTTTGACGCCGCTGGTTGCCTATGGCGCGGATGATTGTGCAACGCGCAGGGACGTTCCCGATGATGTATTGTCATTACAGGATGTTATTAAATTGGGACTTTGTCGTAATCCACAAACCGCGGCGGCATACGCATCTTTGCGGTCGTCACACTTTAATAAAAATGCCGGATATGCAAGTTATTTGCCAAGTGTTTCGGCCGGACTTTCCGCAGGAAAAAATTATCGTGATAAACATTGGGATGATTGGTCGTTTGGGGCATCTATTTCTGCATCTTATTTGATATTTGATTTTGGTAAACGTACCGCAGATATGAACCAAATGATTGCGGCATATCGGGCCGCCGGATTCGATTACAGTGAAACAATTCAAAATTTTGTATATGGATTGGTTGGTTCTTATTATGAATTGTTAAATGCGGATGCTAATGTTGAATCTGCGCAAAAGGCGTTATCTGTTGCACAAACGGCATACGATACCGCTAGCAAGAAATTCAAGGCCGGCGTGGTGGCCAAGGCCGACGTATTAAAGGCCGAAACGACATTGGCCGGTTCAAAATTGTCTTTGGAACGTGCAAAAAATAATCGCGAAATTACCAAGGGCACATTGCTTACAAAACTTTCATTTTCGGCGGATCAATCTATCGCGATTGCGGATATGGGATCAGAGTTTGGAACGGCGGCAGAAAACGAAAGCATAGATGAGTTGATAAAGATTGCGCGCGAAAAACGACCTGATTTATTAAAGGCATCTGCGAATAAAGATGCGGCATGGCATAAACGTAATAGCGCGTTTTTAAGAAATTTGCCGTCTATTTCTGCATCTGGGTCTGTATCGTGGAACGATGAAAAATTGCCAGGGGTGTTTGAACCAACATCTGACAAGATAAATGGTTCAATTGGTATACGGGCTTCGATGCCGATTTTTGCGGGGTTTGCAAATATGTACGGACTGCGTGCGGCGGAATCAGATTACGAGCGTGCAAAATATAATGAACAGCAAACAATCAATACTGCGATGATGGATGTTTATACGGCATATCAAAATTATAAAACTGCACAAACCGTTTTAACTCAAACAGATGCGTTATTAAAATCTGCAACCGAATCAGAAAAGGTGACTGCGGGTATGTACAAGGTTGGCCGTGCAACAATGCTGGATTGGCAACAGGCACAGTCAGAATTGGTGGATGCCCAGCGGCAAAATAATGCGGCAAAGTACGATTTGTTTGTTAAACGCGCGGCGGTGGCATTGGCTATTGGGGATATCAAATCAGAATTAGAAGGAAAGAAATATGAATAAAAACAAAAGAAGTTGGGTGCGGCGGCATAAATGGTTGTTAATAATCTTAACAATCGCGGTTGTGGTTTTATGCATGTTCATTGGCGACAAGAAAAAGGCGGCAAGCAAAGAATTTATCACCATGGACATTACACGTGGCGATTTGTCACAAACGGTTACTGCAACCGGTGAAATCAAGCCATTGAATACCGTAAACGTTGGGTCCCAGGTATCTGGTACGATTGAAGAATTGTTTGTGGATTATAATTCTACGGTGAAAAAAGGCGATAAATTATTGACCATTGAACCATCGGTTCTTCAGGCATCTGTGGTCGAGGCCGAGGCATCGTTGGAATCCGCCAAGTCGCAATTAAGTTTGGCCAAAAGTGATTACGAAAGAAACAAGACATTGTACGATTCCGGGTATATCGCACGGGCCGAGATGGAAAAATCTCAATCAACATATGAACAGGCGGTGCAATCTGTAAAACGTATGCAATCTCAATATGACAAGGCCGTCACAAACCTTGGCTATGCAACAATTACATCGCCGGTCGATGGAACCGTGATTTCGCGCAAGGTTGATAAAGGACAAACTGTTGCTGCATCGTTCCAAACACCGAACCTGTTCGAAATTGCTGAAGACCTGACGAAAATGCAAATAGAAACATCTGTATCCGAAGCGGACATTGGTGTAATCAAAACGGACCAACCTGTGACCTTTACGGTTGATGCGTACCCAAAGAAAACATTTAATGGTTCCGTGCGCCAGGTTCGTTTGTCGCCGACCACAACATCGAATGTTGTCGTTTATACGGTGGTCATAGATGTTGATAATCGCGATTTGAACCTTATGCCGGGAATGACCGCGTTTGTTACGATTATTGTTAATTCGGCCAAAGATGCATGGAAGGCACAAAATGCGGCGTTCTTGCTGCGCAGTTTTGATGGTATTGTGGATGTGACCAGTGATGCCGTAAAACCGTCAAATCATTTGGCAATCAAACGTGGCAAAGACGTTGTGTTGGTTCCGTATTCCAAGGGAATTGCAACCGCAACAGAAACGCAAATAGTATCTGATGGAATTGTCGAAGGCGACAAGATAATCGTTGGCTATGTTGGGCAAAAGGCCACACGCAGTTCCAATAATAATCAACAACGTGGTGGCATGGGCGGTCCAGGTATGGGAGCGCCGGGTGGCAGAAGATAATGGTGAAAAACTTCCAATGAAACAGACACCAATTATTTCAATGAAAAAAATCTGTAAAAGTTTCCCGTTGGAAATAGGTGGTGAACAACAGGTTTTATTTGATAACACGTTTGATGTTATGCCAGGCGAATTTGTCGCAATCATGGGGCCATCGGGGTCTGGCAAATCAACCTGTATGAATATTATTGGTGCATTAGATGTCGCGTCGTCGGGCGTTTATGAATTGTATGGCAAAGATATAACAACACTTTTGCCGGACGAATTGGCGCGTGTGCGCAACGAATATATTGGATTCGTGTTCCAGAATTTTAATTTACTGCCAAAGCGCAACATATTGGACAATGTTATGTTGCCGTTGATGTATCGTGGTTTGCCCATGGATGAACGGTTGTCACGTGCGCGTGAAATGTTGAAATTGGTTGGATTGGAAAAGTTCGAAACATATTTGCCAACTCAACTGTCTGGTGGTATGAAACAACGTGTTGCAATTGCGCGTGCGTTGGCGGGTGACCCAAAGATTATTTTGGCCGACGAACCGACAGGGGCGCTTGATTCCAAGATGGGTAATGAAATATTGCGGTTCTTTAAGAAATTGAATTCTGATTTGAAAATAACAATTGTAATGATTACGCACGAATTTGAAATTGCACAGTATGCAAACCGCGTGATTCATATTTACGATGGGCATATAACCTATGACGGACCGGTGCCGAAAAATGAATCTGTGTTGGTGAAATCTGAACAAAGGGCGCGCAAAAAATGACGTTTTTGGATATTGCACATGAATCTTGGTTGTCTATCAGTGGTAACAAAATGCGGTCATTTTTGACGGTGTTGGGTATTGTTATCGGTATTATGGCGGTCGTGATAATGGTTGCGGTTGGCGAAACGGTTCAGCAATCTATTACCGATCAGTTTTCATCATTGGGGACGAATACGATTATGATACGTGCCGGCGCAACACAAAGTTTTGGTGTGCGTGGCGGTGGAAATCGTATGACACTGACCATGGATGACGTCGAATATATTTCGCAATTGCCGGATGTGGCGGCGGTTACCCCAATGGAAAATAGTGGCGCCCAGGTTGTATATGGGAACAAAAATTGGTCTACATCCATGATTGGGGTTTATCCGGCATATGCGACGGTTCAAAATATCGAAATGGAATATGGGTCGTTCTTTGAAATGTCGGCGGTTAAATCGGCGGCAACGTATGCAGTTATCGGTTCTAAAACTGCGGAAGAATTGGATATGCCAAAAAATCCAGTTGGTGAAATAATTCGCGTACGTAATACACCGTTGACGGTTATTGGTGTGACCAAGGCCAAGGGCGATTCCGCCATGGGTTCCCAGGATGATATGATAATTGTTCCGATTACGACGTTAAAAAAACGTATATCGGGGTCGCGTTTTCCAAATGCGGTACAGTCGGTAACGGTAAAACTTTACCAAGATGCCGATAATAATGTCGCAACGAATCAAATGACGGCATTGTTGCGCCAACGCCACAAATTAAAAGATGATGCGGCCGACGATTTCCAAATAACTGATATGAAACAGGTTATGGAAACCATGGAAACAGTCAGCAGTTATTTAACATTATTGTTGGTTGCAATTGCGGCGGTGTCGTTGTTGGTGGGTTCTATTGGAATTATGAACATGATGCTGGTATCGGTTGCAGAACGTACGCGTGAAATCGGTATACGTAAAGCTATTGGTGCCCAGGAAAGCACCATCGTTACACAGTTCCTGTCGGAATCAATTTTGATTTCATTTATTGGTTCTATGTTTGGATTGATACTTGGTGTTGGACTGTCCCAGGGAATAGGGCGGTTTGTGTTGGGCTACAATGTGCCATTTAGCATATGGCCGGTTGTTGTGTCTGTTTCGGTTGCGATTGTTGTTGGGCTGGCATCCGGGGTTATGCCGGCAATCAAGGCCGCAAAATTAAACCCAATTGATAGTTTACGTTACGAATAAATATTTGTTTATCGATACGCCTGTATCTGTGCCAGTGCGTTTTGTGTCGGTAAAAACAGCGGCGCGGGCAGGGCGTGCATCTTGAACCACAGCCATTTTTCGCATTTATCTGGTTCCATGATCTTCGGACTGTCAGAAATACCGTATGCGGCATAATGCAACGTTATATAATGTTTTTGTAATATGTTATTATCATCGTGAAATAGATCATTTGTGACAGCAAACAAAATAAATTCATTTTCGGGGATTTCTATATCGGTTTCTTCAAATAATTCACGTTTCGCGGCATGTTGGGGTTCTTCGCCTAGTTCCAGGTGTCCACCCGGCACAGCCCACGTACCATGCCCATGTTCAGACAATCGTTTACCCATTAAAACCAGGCCATCTGGATTAAATACCCAACATCCAATACCAACGCGCGGAACTATTTTTTCTGGCACATACTTTCCTTTGTTTTTGGCATGCTAACACTAAGCCAAAGAAATACAACATTTTTTTGTATAATGTATTGACTAATATAATATTTGTGTTATAACAAATATGTTATGCAAGAAGATATGTTAGACATTTTTTCTGAATTAGAGGGAGCAGATCCTGAGTGGGTTCTGGACCATTTGTTTCCTGATGAACCTGATGAAGCGAATATGCATATTGTTCATAGCCCTCGGGAAAATAATGTCGTTAGCCGTATATTAACATTGTCCGAAGTATTTTTGGAATGGTATTTGTTTGATGCGAACCAAAACAAAACAATAGCTTCTTTTTTGAAAGACAATGACCTCCAAGATTTATTTGATGAAACGGATTTTATGGATTTAATGTACGGCAAGGCATTTTTGTATGACGAGATATTACGGTTTGTATTATTAAAATTGCCGTTTAGTATTGTTCCGGCCACATTGCGACGCCTGAATTCCGAGGCTGCACGTAAGCGGATACGAGGCCAAAGAACACGTGGAATAGCTGCTAAAAAAGACCTGTTTGATAAAACAAACGAATTGGCGGCAGAAAAGCGCGAAGCCCAACGACAAAGAAATTTGGAATCTTGTCGTAGGTGCCATGAAAAACATAAAGAACAACGGCAGGCCTATAAGAAACGATATCGTGTGGAACATGCGGCAGAAATTGCTGAATATACTGTGCAATATAATGCAACACACAGCGTCGAAAGGGCGGCTTATGCGAAACGTCATCGTATTGAATGCCCAGAAACAGTGGCCGCGACCAGAAAGAAATATCGTGAAACACATCGTGAACAAATTGCGGCATATGATAAACAATATCAGGCCAACCGCAAAGTCGTTATGAAACAAAAGAGTGAATCCGCACAAAAAATCTGTGCAGCATATGTGTTTTTGCTGAAATTAAAAAAACAAAATCGACCAAAATACTTGGAACTTTATACGAAAAAACAAAACCCATTGGTTGGTATGTTAAAAACCTGTGCGGCATTGCAAAGTATGGATATGACATTGTGCCCGTTTTGTAATCCAGCCAGCAAACAAACGATTGATACATGTTGCAATCAAAAAGTATTATCGGTGCCAGACGCAATCAATGAAATTCAAATAATTGCCGACAATTTAATGCAGAATAGGGTACAAAATGGCAAATAACCTTGAAATAATATATGGATTTATTGATGGTGTTTACCAATCGGCATCTGGCAAGATGCCCAGACTGCGTTCGCGGAAAATTGTAATAAAATATTTGACCATGCCAGATTATTTGGAAATGCTGACGGAATTGACAAGAAATACCAATAAATGGGCCAAATCCCCGTATATTTTGCATGTGATGCTGTGGGGGTTGCGTAACGATACGCGCAAGTATAACGAGGCAATTTTACAACGTATGTCCTCCGAACAAATTGCGGCCTTGCAAGATGCGATATCTGTTGTCAAAGATTACAAATGTCCCAATAGAATATATGCCAAAAGGCAAATCAGCAAGTATAACAATCAAAAGAAAACACAAAAACTGTCCATAGAAGAGAAAGTTGAATTGTATTCAGCCAATATTGCCGTCGATGTTGCCGATAACTGGGATAAAATGGTTGCCGAATTGGATACTTGGGAACAGATAATAAAAGAATTTAAACCGAGTAAAACAAAAGCTAAAAAAATAAGAAATTCTACGAAAAATCCACGCAGGGAATACCGGCATAAATATTACGATGAACACAGACCCGAAATATTGGAACAAAAACATCTGCGTAATGTGTGTGATGATGCAAAACGAGAAGAAATAAACGCAAAAAGACGTGAACGTTATCGACAAAATCCAGAACCATATAAGGAAAGAAGTCGACAACGTAGACTTGCCCAACCGGCCGATGCAAGAAAAGACTATCATAGCGC
This sequence comes from Candidatus Enterousia sp., assembly GCA_045647355.1. Taxonomy (GTDB): domain Bacteria; phylum Pseudomonadota; class Alphaproteobacteria; order Rs-D84; family Rs-D84; genus Enterousia. The sequence goes on along the minus strand of JAZRMF010000006.1, from coordinate 4,646 downwards.
GTATTACCAAGAGAAAAAAGGCGAAATAGCCCAAAAGGCCCATGAACGCCAGGAAAAGTTAAATCAACAGATAGATTCCGCAATGCAAATGTGCGCTGCATATGTGTTGTTAATGAGATTGAAAAAAAGCAAAGACAAAGACGAGAAAAAACAATACCTGGAACTTTATACGCGAAAGCAAGAACCACTGACCAGTATGTTAAAGACATGTGTAGCATTACAACATATGGATATAAATATGTGTCCACTGTGCAATCCGAATTGCGGTGATGTAATCGAAGACTGTTGTAATCCGAAAGTAGTGGCATTACCAAATGTGGTAAACAAATTGCAAATTATTGCAAATGATTTGTCGCGGCAAAAATAAGAACCGACCAAATGGTCGGTCTGAATTTTCTTTTCAAATATAAAATAGAGTCCTTTACGCGCACTTTGCCAATAAATCTTTCCAAACCTGGGGCGCGTTAACTTCATCGAAATATGTTTTTAAAAAATTAAAAATAGTTTCGTGTTTCTTTGAAATGCATCTGCGGCCTGGTTCTGTTAATGCCATATCGCGCAATTTGAACATTTTATCAAAGAAATGGTTTACAACGGGGCAATAAGTTGTTTGTTTGTATTTTGCCGCATCCATTTCTGTTGGCAAACAATCCGGGTCAAAAAATGGTTCCCCGCGTTCAGAACGATATGCGCGATATTCGATACAGCGTATTATGCCAATTAAGCCGGTGGCGTCTGACATGTCCGCGTCGGAAACAATTTTGCCTTCTATGCAATCAGGTGTGATTCCACTTAATCGTTTGCTGTACCCAATAGTTTTCACAATACCTATGCATTTTTCTGTGAAATTGTCATCAAAACCTGAACCGGCCAATATGCGTTTGGTGTTTGTCATTAAACGTGCGGATTCTTCGCCGAATAATTTGTAATCGTCACAATCGTGCATCAGGGCCGCCGCCGCAACTAAATCACGGTTGGCTTCTGGAATCTCATCACAAAATTTCATGGCTGTATCATAGACACGGAAAACATGTTTGTCGTCATGCCCGCCAAAACCGCTGCCCAATAATTCGGATACAGATTTTTTTATATATTCAATTTTGTCCACCGAAAATCTCCTTTGCGACGTATTCTAGACCAAAGGATTAAAAATAACAATTTTTATTTTGTGATAATGAACGTCGCCTTGCTTGTTAGCAAGGCGCAACGTGTGATTTCTTAAGATTAGGAATTAATACCCCTCTCTACCACCATTGGTGGGGACAAACGTTGGCTTCGGTATTTCTGTGTTAAGAGTCGTGTTTCCCGCCATAAAACGTTCCGTGGCAGTATCGTGGGGTACAAGCATCCCGTTTTGATCATATCTTCTGTCGTCTAATATCGTATCTGCAGCATCATATTCGACCTCGTGTCTGTAACCATCTTGATCAGTAAAGTATTTTTTATATCCGATGAATTTTCCAAACCGATAAATTCCTTCGCCGACCAAATCACCGTGCTGGTCGTATTTTTTATCAGCGACAGGTCTATCATCTGGCGTAAATTCTGCTTCGTGTTTGTAACCATCTTGATCAGTAAAGTATTTTTTATATCCGACGAATTCTCCAAACCGATAAATTCCTTCGCCGACCAAATCACCGTGCTGGTCGTATTTTTTATCAGCGACAGGTCTATCATCTGGTGTAAATTCTGCTTCGTGTTTGTAACCATCTTGATCAGTAAAGTATTTTTTATATCCGACGAATTTTCCAAACCGATAAATTCCTTCGCTAACCAAATCACCGTACCGGTCGTATTTTTTATCAGCGACAGGTTTATCATCTGGTGTAAATTCTGCTTCGTGTCTGTAACCGTCGTGATCAATAAAGTATTTTTTATATCCGACGAGTTTTCCAGCCTGATAAATTCCTTCGCCAATCAAATCACCGTACCGGTCGTATTTTCTATCGGCTATGGGTTTGCCGTCGGGTGTAAATTCCGTTTCATGTCTATATCCGTCTGCGTCAGTTGTGGTTTTTATTGGCATTAGAACTCCTTTCACTTATCTGCGATGATATTATATCGTAAAATTGTATCATAAATAAAGCCAAAAATGTATAAGTGCAAAAAATATATAAAACAATCACAAAGATTCGAGCTCGAAAAAACGTATTGAAAAACAACTAAAGATACCGATTATGATGGTATTTTCGTTTAATCTAGTCGGGGCGGATTCCCCCTTGGTACATAATAAGAAAAATCTATAAAAACGTGATTACGCGAAAGGATTCCCTCGGTCGGCATTGCCGACACTGCGGGGCATTCGTTAGCGTTCGAACTGCGCAAGCTTGTTCTCACTTACTCGTTGTCGAACCGGACATTGTTTCACAATGTGATATATCAAATCCGTATTTCACCACAGACGCAAAATTAAAACCACCAAAAAGGTGGTTTGAATTTTGTGGTCGGGGCGAAAGGATTCGAACCTTCGACACCTTGGTCCCAAACCAAGTACTCTACCAGACTGAGCTACGCCCCGAAGGTGAGTCACATTATAAACTTATTTTTTTCAAAAATCAAATATATTTTATGGTGTGTATAATTGTGCGAAAATCATGGACAAATTATAAGGAGTGTGTTATAACCTACCTGGTACAAACAAATAGGGGACGAATATGAGTAATTATGGTAGTGATGTGAACAAATATAGAACAACCGCCGGATTTATACGTAGAATTTTCATGGTGGCCCAAGGACGAAATTCGTTGGGCGCATCGCTTTGTCTTGGTGAAATTGAAACAATATCAAAACTGGTTCAAGGTACATATGATTGGGGCCCAAAAACTAAGGATTATATCGTAATTGGCCGGACAAATTATAGCAAATACATCATGCATACATTATTGTTCGCATTACGGCCAATGGACGCAAAAGCAATTATAGACAAAATGTCCCCGGATAATAAGAAGCTGTTAACCGAAGCAATTGTGGCATCGCAACTGTGTCCGAAACCCAAGCTAAGTGAGGCTAGAACAGAAGGCGAAGCATGTGCGAGAAGAATTAAAAGGAACGAATTTAATCCGAAAACGAACGAAAAGGACGTGTTGCCGTGCATACGAAACATTGATGAATGTGCAGAATTTGTTGCGGCTGATGAGAGATGGTGGTTCGCCCAAGAAGAAATGCATAAATGGTCTGATATTTTGGGGGTGCCGTATGATGATGCAATGATTGAAACAAACGATCCAATCAAAAAGAAAAAAAATATAGAATCCCATGAAGCGCCAATACCAGAACAAAATACTGTGGTTGTTCCTGCCGATATAGAACCTGTTGAAATAAAACCGATTACACCGGAACTTGTTCAAACAGATAAGGAAAAAACGGAACCACAACAGAAACCACGTCGTGGTCGTCCAAAGGGTTCAAAGAATAAACCGCGGGTGAAAGTTGAACCTGTGGCGGAATCGCCAATACCTGGTCAAAAATTAAGAAAAATTTCAGAAACCGAGCAAGAACCAGGCATGCCAAAACAAAAGGATATTTTATACACTGCCGATGGCCGAGAATTGTGGTCTCTTGGTAAATTGGCATTGGCATTGGGTATGGCAGATGAAAAGACGTTTTCCAGAAAAAAATCGAATTTTTTATACAGACATAAAAACGATAAAGACTATAAAGAACTTGAAGAAAGTATACAGAAATGGTTTGAAAAACGGGGAACATACGTATACTTTAGGGCTGAAAATATAGAAAAGTTAAAGAAATTGTTTGGACCGACCGTTACTAAACACAGGGCAAAGAAAGTCGAAAAAGAACCGGTTGCGGAAAATCCCGTTGAAATGCCAGTGACGGTTGTTCCGACAGACCCCGCACCCGTGGTAGAGGAACAAGTCGCACATGTTGAGCCTGTCGTTGATGAAAAGCCAACGGATATGGTAGCGGTCAAAGGAACAGATGTATATTTGACCAAATTGATGGAGCTATATAATGCGGCCAATGCGGAACAGCAAAAGCAACAGGGGTTGTCCGAAGAATACACCGCCAAGGCGCAAACCGCAAAAACTAATAAAGAACAGGCCGAACGTGATGCCCAGGAAATCCAGGCCAGTATGAAAGAATATCAAGAAATCCAAGGTGATTTGGCATTGGCAGAAGAGGGGCTGCGTGTGGCCACAGAGCGCCTTAAAGAACAACAGGATAGGTTGTCCAAATGGATGACCCAGAATAAAAAATATCTGGAAAAATAAAATAACCTTTGGGAAAAATGTCACCCCGGCGAAAGTCGGGGTGTTTTTTACCCCAATCCGAATCGTAAATGTTGGTTGACAAACGGGAAAGCTTTTTGTCAATGCTGTATAACTCATTGTTTTTACCGTTTTTTTTTTTTTTTTTGCCCTTGTGTCGCCACCCCGAATTTTGATATAATTCATACAGGAAAACAAACAAATGATAGGGGGAAATATCATGCAAATTAAAATAACAATTGCATCGGTTGTTGCGGCAATGGTTGTAATGCCAACATTTGCGGCGGATCCAACACCGGCGGAACGCAAAACGGTAACATCGGTAAACTATGTCACGAATCAAATTGCCACACGCCAGGCCAAGATACCTGTTGCGGGAACAAACACGTCAAATACGGGTACATCGGTTGTAATGTACAC
>JAZRMF010000005.1:0-442046 GCA_045647355.1 Candidatus Enterousia sp. | reverse complement strand
CACTGCGCGCAACCCGTGACGATTTGGCGACGTTTTACTTGCCAAATCTACTTGGTTTCGAACCTGTGGTTTCTCATCTCACCGCCCATAGCCAAAAATAAAAAACGACCACAAGGGTCGTTTTCTATTTTTGGTGGGAGTGGGTGGATTCGAACCACCTCAGGCTTAAGCCAACAGATTTACAGTCTGCCCCGGCTCTCCAACTCCGGCGCACGCCCAGAACTCATTTTTTGGTGCGGGCAGCGGGACTCGAACCCGCACATCAAGCTTGGAAGGCTTGCGTACTAGCCCTTGTACTATGCCCGCGATGAATCAAGAGCCATGCTATTATAACCTATTTTTTGTCGAACGCAAGCATTTATTCGGGGAAATGGGGTTTGTGGGAGATTTTTTTAGTTTGCTTTTTATGCCCAATCATGAAAATATTCAAAAAACATAGGGGAAATATCATGAATTTAATTCAAATTGTCATTTTATGTGCCATTTTTGCGTTTTTAATTGCCGGAATCGCCGTCAAGAAAAGCAGTATGGCGTCTTATTCAGATTTCACAATGAGCAAGAAAAAACTGAATTGGTTCACAATCGCAACTGGAATCAGTATGACCTTTGCGGGTGGCGCGGCAATTTTAACCAGTGCATCAATTGGTCATATGTTTAAATGGTATTCTTTGGTTGACCCGATTTGTTTAATGTTGGGTATTTTAATAGTTATTGGGCTGTATAAAAAATATCAACGCGATACAGGCAATACCATTTCAGACCTGTTGTCGTTAAATCATCGGGCGTTGACGGTTCTGATTGGGGTGATTACGTCGTTTACATTTGTGTTAATTGTGGCGGCCAACTTTGTGGCATTGTCGAAGTTATTGGCGCCGTATTTCCCATCGGTTAATCCGTTGTGGATAACGTTTATTGTATCCAGTTTGATATTTTCCTATGTGTTTTTTGGCGGGTTTAATTCGGTAACACGTACGGATATTTTACAGTGGGTTTTGATAACAGGCCTGTTGATATTGCCCGTGACATTTTTTGTTATAACGCACAGTGGGCAACTGGCCGCGGATGTTATAACCCACCAATTTGCACCGATGCCGATAGATTATATTATTTTATTCGCAATTCCGGTATTGTTTACCCCTTTATCCCAGGATATAAACATACGAATTAAATCGGCCAAAAATGAACGCCAGGGTAAAATAGGGCTGATAATGGGCGGTGTGTTTTATGTCTGTATTGCGGTTGCCGCCGCATATATTGGTATATATATGGGCAATAATAATATCGCATTGGCCGACCCAGAACAGGCAATGCCACTGTTCTTTCGGGATAATTTTCCAACATTTGGTGTTTTGGCAATAATCGCAGCATTGGCAGCAATCGTTTCTACGTTGGATTCATATGTTTTGAATTCAATCACATCTATATCAAACGATATTATTAAACCATGTTCAAAAAGACACAGTAATGTTAAAAAGAATATCAAAACCGCATCGTTAATTACATATGTTTTAGCGATGTCTATTGCATTGTTCTTTAACAAAGTGTTGGTATTAACATTAACATCTTTATTGATTTATATTTCGGTATTGGCACCAATCGCACTTGGTAAGGTTTTGCGGATGCCAGGCCGCAGAATCTTTATTGCATCGATTATTAACATTGTGGCAATTTTAACAATGGAATGTGCCGCAATTTCTATCGGGCCCAAGGCAATAGTGTACCCAATCATGGGGTGCATAATAATGCTGGGCGGTGCATGTGTGAAACGCAAACAGTTTTAATGCTGCATGCACTTTTTGGCGCGCATAATACGGCGATACGATTTGCGAATCTGCGATTTCTTGATTTTGCCTTCTTTCACCAATTTCATGATGGTGGCATGGACTTCTTCGCCTTTGTTCGGGTTAAAATCCAAATTGTTTCCGTACACCAACAAATCATTTCCGGCATTTATTGCCATTTCAATCGCCTGTTCGCGGGTATATTGATTAACAACCGCGCCCATATCCAAATCGTCGGAAACAACAACCCCGTTGAATCCCATATCGCGCAACATTTGTATCGTTTTATGTGACAAAGATGCCGGCACTGTATCAATATTCAGGTTAACCACATGCGCAACCATAACCATTGCACATGGGGATGTGCGACCAATTAATTCTTTATATGGTTGCAATTCATAATCTTGGTATGTTGTTGTTACATCTGTATATCCATCGTGAGAATTGCCGGCGGCACTGCCGTGGCCAGGGAAGTGTTTAAACCCACTTGCGACACCCGCATCGTTTAACCCGTTGGCAAATGCATCACCGAATTCGGTTACAACGTGCGGATCGGCCGATGCACTGCGTTCCAATGCACCAATTGCCGGGGATTCTGGATTGACATCGACATCAATTACCGGCGCAAAATCCACATTTATTCCCAATGCACCAAGGCGCAGTCCCAAATCATATGCAATTTTATAGGTTGTTTCTGGGGCACCCATACCCAATTCTTTGGCCGATGGAATTGGTGCAAAACCATGTTCTGGTTTCAACCGTTGAATGTTTCCGCCCTCTTGGTCAACCGCAATAAATAATGGTGTTGGTGCCAAAGATTGCAGGCGCGTGGTCAAGTTTTTAACCTGGTCCATATTTTTTATGTTCGATGAAAATATATGTTTTTTCGCCTCTGGAATGGTCATGCCCTGGGCAACCAGACCAGAAATATCCACGTCAAACAGTATCACACCGCCAACATGTCCGTTGGCAATTTGCTGTTCTATCGCGACAAAATCCGTGGCATTTTCGTCGGTGCCATCACCGTGGAACCCGGTCATTATCATTTGACCGACCATTTTATCCAGGCTGGGGTGTGAAGCAAAATATGCCGCGGTGCCTGCGCCAAGTAATATAACTGTTGCCCAAATAATTGATTTTTTCCAATTCATGACATACCTCTTTTCCTAATACGATAGCAGACATAATAATATTTTCCAAGTGTTTTATATAGTGTTTTATATGCGCGATTACTTGACTTTTTTATATGGTTTTACTATGCTTTCCGGCAAAGGAATAGGACGAATTACACATGCTGATACAGTTACTTATTAATACTCTTATCATCGGTTCAGGATATGCGATTGTTGCGATGGTTTTCCGATTACTTTATTCGGTTTCACCGTTTTTCAATATGGCATTGGGTGCATCTGTGGCATTGGGTGCGTATCTGGGGTATGGGTTGTTGCCGATATTGGGATTGGGTGCATATCCGTTGATTTTATTAGGGGTGATTTTATTCACCTGGGCCCAGGAAAGATTTATATATCGCCCGATGCGTAAAATCGGGGCCAGTCCGATGGTTCTGTTGGTTGTGTCTTTGGGTGTGTATACGATTTTTGAATCAGTTATTCATTTGATATTTGGGCCCCAGTATCAAACATTGGGTTCGTCCATTGACTTTTCGCATCTATCGTTTGGGGCAATTAATATTCCAACAGTCCAGGTTGTAATAATCGCCCTTGGGTTCATAACATTGGGATTAATTTCGTGGGTTTTATATCGGACATTTTTGGGCAAAGAAATTCGTGCTATATCTGGGGCACCAGAATTGGCATTCACAACAGGTATTAATATTGGTCGTGTTGTAATTATTGTTTCAATAATCGCGGGCGCGATTTTGGGTGCATACGGCATATGCGTTGGTTTTGATACAGGCATGGAACCAACGATGGGATTCAATATTTTATTCAAGGGTATGATTGCCGCGATTATTGGTGGGCCAACGGTATTAACGGCATACTTGGGTTCCATGGTTTTGGCATTGGCGGAAAATCTGGGTGTTTGGTTCTTTGCAAGTCAATGGCGCGATTTAATCGCATTTGTAATATTTATATTATTGCTGTGGGTACGCCCAAATGGAATCTTTACGCGCGCACCAAAGAAAATATCTTGTGAAATTAAATTGCCAAAAGGAAAAAAGAAATGAAAAAATTATTATGCGTTTTATGTATGGCATTATCATTGGTTGCATGCGACAGTGAAAAATCAAATAAACCAGTGGTAAAGATTGGTGTCGTTTCATCTTTTTCGGGAAAGTTTGCCGAAAACGGTGAAAATGTAAAGGCCACGTTGGAATTGGCATTGCAAGATGTTGCACCCAAGAATATTCAAATAAAATATATTTACGAAGATTTTGGGTATGATGCGCCACGTGCGGCAACCGCGGTGAACAAGTTGATAAATGTTGATAAGGTTGACGCGGTTATTTCTTGGTCTGCGGTGGCGGGAAATGTGATTTCACCAATCGCAGACAAGGCGGAAATTTTCCATTTTGGTATAAGCAACGATAAAAACATCGCGATTGGTAAATATAATTTTATTCACTGGACACAATCGGATGTCTTGGCGGACAAAATGGTGGAACTGATTGCAAATAAAAACGCAAAAAGTGTGGTTTTGTTTGCGGTGTATCAACCGGGATTGCAACAGACAACTGATTTGGTTGAATCTAAATTAAAGGCACGTGGAATCAAAACAGAACGTGTCAATTTCGGCATTGATGACAAAGATTTCAATGTCATTGTTGATAAAATGAAGCAAAAGAATTTTGATGTATGGTACACAACCGCGTTGCCACCAAGTTTGGATATATTGTTGAAAACCATACTGGAAAAAAATGTTAATAAACCATTGGTTGCAATTGATTCATTTCTGTTTTCAAATTTGAAAGATAAACTTGATGGTGCACAATATGTCGTGACACCCGAAGGCGACCAAGATTTATTAAATCGCGTTACCAAGAAAACAGGTTCAACAAATTATTTTTCGGTTGGATATACGTACGATGCGGGATACATATTGGGAACGGTATATTCAGATTTATATGAAAAGTTGGGTCGCATCCCCACATCCCAAGAGGTTGCAGATAGAATCACAGAAACAAAAAACTTTAAAGGCTCGGTTGGAAATATCTGGGTTGATAACGATGGCGTATTTCAATCTGGGGCGGTGGTCATGGAAATCAAAGACGGCAAGCAAGTTGTCGTAGAAAAATAACAAACAAAGGAAGCACAAAATGAAAAAACTAATTATATCTTTATGCACAGCATTGGCGTTGGCGGCATGCGGCCAAGACGATGCAAATACAATTAAAATCGGTGCGGTGTTACCAATGACCGGATCAAACGCACAATTTGCGCAGGCGATGAAAGTTGGTATAGAAGCGGCAGTTGCCGACAAAACAAATACAAAATATAAATATAAGGTTATATTTGAAGATGGCCAGCAACAGGCGGCAAAATCTGTTAGTGCCGCACAGAAATTAGTATCTGCGGATAAAGTAAAAGCATTATTCTCTCATTTGACGGCGATTGGTCGTGCAATCGCACCAATTGCAGAAGGTGCAAATATTTTGAATATAAATGCAACATTAGAAACGGAAAACGCCGAACCTATGGGAAAAACAACTTTCTTTCAGGGGCCATCGGTGGAAAGTTATCACGCGACCACAATTCGTGCCATGAAGGCAAACAAAGTAAAAACCGCCGCAATCATTGCGCAAAATGTTGGGGTTGCGTGTCCTGGGGCACACGTATTGGGTAACAAATTAAATGCCACTGGTATCAATGCAACGGTTGAATGTTTTAATCCCGGTGAACGTGATTTCAAAACAATCATAACAAAATATAATAATGTTGATGCGTATATGATTGCTGGATTCCCACCGGAAACAGATATTTTGTTGCGTGCATTATATGCAAGTGGGGTTGAATATAATCAAATCTATGGCCAAGGTATAGATAATGGTACAGATTTATCGTTGTATGAGGAAACAAATTGTGTCGCACCGACATCTGGGACACCAGCATTTATTGCACGTATAAGTAAAGATTATACACTTAGCAACATGAATTTAACATCAGCTGCGTATGACTTAACTACATTGACAATTGATGCATTTGAAGCGGTTGGCCCAGACAATATGGACGCGGTTTATGATTATATCAGACAACATGCCACACGTGATTGCATGTCGGGAACTTGTAAACTGTTGCCAAATGGCTTTATCGTGAACGAGGCCGAATGGCGCACATACAAAGATGGCAAACCGGTGGTGTTTGAAAAATAAGGGAAATAAAATGAAAAAATTATTATGTGTTTTATGCATGGCATTATCATTGTTTGCGTGTGACCGTGAAAAATCGGATAAACCAGTGGTAAAGATTGGCGCGGTGTTGCCACTGTCCGGCGATAATTCCAGCATGGGTGAATCTGCCAAGAACGGTATGATTATGGCGTTGAACGAAATCAACGCGGATCCAAATAACAAATTCAAATATGAAATTGTTATCGAGGATGGTTTTGACCCGAAAAAAACCGTCAGTTTATACGATAAACTGAAAAACTATGACAAAATCGATGTGTTGATTTCGGAAAATGCCGCCATGGGACACGCTGTCAAAGACAAGGTTAAAAATGACAAGATTTTGCATATATCTTTTTCCGCGGATGGCAGTGTTGCCGACAATGAATACACGTTCAATAATTCGTCTGATTTGAATGCGTTGGCGGCACAATTGTCCGATTATTTGAAAACCCAGAAAGTCAAAACAATCGGAATTGTCACAATGAATCATATGGCGGGCGAGGCTATTTTGGCGGCAACCGAACCGGAATTAAAAAAGAACAATATTAAAATAGTGGCAACCGAAAAAATATTGCCCGATGCAAAAAATGTAAAGACCGAGGTCATGCAGGTAAAAAAGAAAAATCCTGATGTCGTATTGTTGTATGCCTATGAACCATTGATGAGCATATTTGCACGGGAACTTAAAATCGCGGGTTACAAAGGGAAATTAACAACGTATTATTTATTCGCGTTCAGCAGTGATCCAAATCTGTTTGACGGAAACTATTTCATAAATGCGCCGTCCGGGACATCTGATTTCAAACAAAAATATGCAAATGAATTTTCAGGCATGGTTTCTGATATTTCTGTGCCCGCACATTATGATGCGGTGAAAATCATCCATGATGTATTTGAAAAATACGGCAAAGAAAATATCGATTACAGGCAAAAACTGCGCGATGTGATATCTGATTACAATGGCGCAAACGGCAAATTGCACATGAATCAAAACGGTATAATTTATTCTGATGGAATCATAGAAAAAATGAAAAATGGCAAACCGGTGGTGGCGGAGTAAAAAATGGAATACTTAATAAATCTTGGCATTTTGTTTTGTATCTATGGTGTGTTGGCATTGTCGCTGAACATGACGATTGGCATGTCGGGATTATTGTCTTTGGCCCAGGCATCGTTCTATGGAATCGGCGCGTACGTGACCGCGATTACAATGACCAGTTTGGGCTTTAATTTCTTTGCGTCATTGGGACTTGGCATTGTGATAAATGTTTTGGTTGCAATATTTGTTGGCCAGATATTATCAAAATTCAAAAGTGGTTATTACGCAATCGTGTCGGCGGGACTCGCAATAATTGCGTATTCTTTGTTCCTTAATGCCAAGGGGTTAACCAATGGTCCATTGGGGATTTTTGGTATTCCAAAACCGACATTGTTTGGATATGCGATTGAATCTAATTCGGCATTTTTAATGTTGGCGTTGATAATATTGGCCATAATTTTCGGCGTTTATCATTATATTGATAAATCTTCGTTTGGACGCGGATTAAAGGCAATACGCCAAGATGAAGAATTGGCAACTGTCATGGGATATTCTGTTTGGAAAATGAAAAGTATCATATTTTCATTGTCTGCGGCGATTGCCGGTATCGCGGGCGGCCTGTTCGCATCGTATATCGCCTTTATTGACCCCAGCACGTTCCAGGTCAAAGAAAGCATATTCTTGTTCACAATTATTATTATCGGTGGGCTTGCATCCGGCGTGGGCAGTATTGTTGGTGCATTGATTTTATTAAGTTTGCCGGAAATATTGCGTTTTGTTGGATTGCCGTATGAAATTGCGGCGCAATTACAACAGATAATTTATGGACTTGCACTGATTTTGATGATGGTGTATCGCCCACGTGGATTCTTTGGAAAATACAGGATGTAAAAGTGAAAGGAATAAAAATAAATCATTTAACAAAAGTGTTCGGGGGGCTGCGTGCCGTAGACGATTTAAGTATTTCGATTACGGGCGGTGCGGCAACAGGCCTTATTGGACCAAATGGTTCGGGCAAGACGACACTGATGAATTTAATAACGGGTTTGTTGAAACCAGATTGTGGTACGATTGAAATTGGCGACAAGGTTTATGATGATATCAATCCACAAACTTTGTGTGATTTGCGAATTGCGCGAACTTTTCAGGACGGTCGTTTAATCGAACAATTATCGGTGGATGATAATTTGCTGTTGCCTATCGCAGAAAACGGAATTAAAGAATCTTTGTTGCAGGTTAGTACGGAATCAATGAAAAAACGTTTGGATCAAATATTAAAGAAAATAGGTTTGACGTCACATCGGCATAAAATGGCCGAAGAATTATCGTACGGTCAACGAAAATTGTTGGAATTGGGTCGTGCATTGATTCAAGATGCAGATATTTATTTGTTAGACGAACCATTTTCCGGTCTGTTCGCGCGCCAGGTTGAAAATGTATTAAATCTGATAACAGATTTGAAAAAATTGGGCAAGACAATAGTGATTATTGAACACAATATGGGCTTGATAAAACAGGTTGCCGACAACCTGATTGTTTTGGATCATGGGCAATTATTGGCATCTGGGGAACCCGATAAAGTTTTGGAAAATAAATCTGTTCAACAGGCATATCTGGGGGTATAAAAATGAAGAAATTATTATGTGCTTTGTGCGTGGCGTTATCTTTGGTGGCGTGCGATAAGCAGGAATCTAATAAACCAGTGGTTAAAATTGGTGTGTCTTTGACACTGTCTGGCGATATGAGTAATATCGGTGCCAACATGAAAGGTGCAATAGAAGTTGCCGAACAGGATTTAAAAGGCAAGGATTTAAAGTATAACTATAAATTCATAATTGAAGACAACGCAATGGAAATCAAACGTGCCGCGTTGGTAAACCAAAAGTTTTTTGATGTCGACAAGGTTGATGCTATAATAGATTTTGGTTCTATAATCGGGTTGACCACGACACCGTTGGCCGACAAGAACAAGGTTATACACATTTCTGCAAATGCATCGGACGCCCGGGTCGCCAATGGCAAATATAATTTTATTCATTGGACACAACCAAGATACGAAGTGGACAAATTGGTGGAAAAAATCGTCAAAGATAAAATTGATAACGTTGTGATTTTTACCGCCGTGGATCCTGCATGGATAGAAATGTCACAAATTTTACGGAAATTGTTAGGTGAACATAAAATTAAATTCACCGAATTTCGTACAAATAACCAGGATCGGGATTTTAATTTGCTGGTAAAAAAGGCGGCATTGACAAAACCTGGGCTTTATGTGTTGTTTGAATATTCACCGTCTTTGGATATTATATTAAAAAGATTGCAAGAAACCAAAAATACCGCACCGGTAACATCATTAGAGGCATTTAGTTTCTTGGATGATAAAAGTGTAATAGAAGGTTTTTGGTATTCTGACGCGGCAGAATTACAACCAGAATATATTGAGAAATTTACAAAGCATAATAAATCAGAAAATATATTTAGTGTTGGTAATGCCTATGATGCGGTGATGTTGGTGGTCGATGCCTATGAACGTGCCGAAACCAAAGAAGGCGCCATTGACGAATTATTAAAAATCAAAGAATATGATGGTGTTGTTGGAAAAATTATCCAAGACGAAAATGGCATCTTTAATTCAAACGCAGTTTTGAAAAGGGTAATCGGTGGTAAACCAGTTGTAGTACAGGAGTAATAGATATGAAAAAATTATTATGCGTTTTATGTATGGTATTATCTTTGGCGGCATGCGATAAGCAGGAATCTAATAAACCAGTGGTTAAAATTGGTGTGTCTTTGCCACTGACGGGTGATGCGGCGGTTGTTGGGGTTGCGAATCAGAAATCTATACAAATGGCACTGGCAGATTGGAACAAAAAAGATACAAAATATAAATACAAATTGATTTTCGAAGACGATGGTTTGCAACCGCAAAAGGCCGCAGTCATCGCACAGAAATTTGCACACCAAGATAAAGCAAACGCGACGGTGTCAATGTGGGGAATTGCGGCACCGGTTATGGCGGACGTTGCACAGAAAAATGAACAGATTCACATGACGTGCGCGGGCCTCGCGGATGTGTCAAAACCATACTACATATTTAATAACTATACGCAATATGGTGCCATAGCGGACGCATTAATTACTAAATTCAAACATGATGGAATTAAAAAGATAGTATATGTTTTGAATAATAACCAGGTATCCATTGCGCAATCTGATTATGTAAAACAAGAATTGCACAAGGCCGGTATCGAAACATTGGCAACCGAATTATATAATCCGGACGAACGCGATTTCCGGACTTCTATTGCAAAGTTGAACAAATTAAATCCTGATTATTGGCTGATGTTTATGTTGATGCCGGGGACGAAATTATTCACAGAACAGTTTTTCCAAATTACAGGAAACAGGAATTTGACGTCTATCGATTCTTTCCATGAAAT
This sequence comes from Candidatus Enterousia sp., assembly GCA_045647355.1. Classification (GTDB taxonomy): domain Bacteria; phylum Pseudomonadota; class Alphaproteobacteria; order Rs-D84; family Rs-D84; genus Enterousia. Next base: position 431,438 of record JAZRMF010000005.1, on the reverse strand, counting down.
GCCACATGAATATTATGATTTGGTTGATGGTATGTGGTATGTAAAATCTGCAAATGGGACACCTGAATTCGCAGAACGGTTTACAAACGAAACCGGAACAGATATGGAAAGTTGTGTTGGAAATTCGTACGAAAATATAAACCTGTTGATATGGGCGTATGAAAATACGGCACCGTCAGAAGGCGAGGTTATTCCAAACAATAAAAATGTTGCGGCAACATTGTATTCTGTGCGGAATCGTGATGGTGCAATTGGGCAATACTCGATTGATGGAAACGGAATAATTCAGTCACGTGCATCAATCGAGAAATTAGAAAACGGGAAAACCGTTGTTGTAAAAGAATAGGGGCAGAAATGAAAAAATTGTTATGTGTTTTGTGTATGGCTTTGGCTTTGGTGGCGTGCGATAATAAAAAGAACGATAATCCCCAGAATAAACCTGTGGTAAAAATTGGTATGATGTTGCCGTTGTCGGGTGATATGGCCGAATATGGTGATGCAACAAAACGCGCGATTGAAATGGTAAAGTCGGATATTACCGACACCAAGAATCATTATGAATTTATTTTGGAAGATTCTGGAACTGATTCTGCCAAGGCCGCAACCATTATTCGTAAATTAATTTTTACTGATAAAATAAATGCTGTTATGGGGTATATTTCATCGACCGCAATGGTTGTTGCACCAATTGCCCAAGAAAACAAAATCCCATCGGTATTCTTTGTTTCTGCGCCCGAGGCCAGTATTGGCGAATACAATTTCCGCCTGTACCCGGATATTGTTACCGCAGGCAAAATGATTGCCGAAAAGATTAAATCAGAAAAGAAGAAAAACGTTGCAATAATTTATCAAAATATTCCGTCTATGAATTATATGGTTGCGGATATGATGCCCGTTTTAAAAAAGGAATTAAAAATAGTCGTAAATGAAAACTTTTTGCCGGACGAAAAGAATTTCTTTGCATTGTTGCAAAAAATTAAACGTGCAAAACCAGATTATATAATCTTTGAAGCCACACCACCCGAAACAGACATATTTATTAAACAATTGCACGACAATAAAATAGATATTCCACTTGCGGGATTCCAATTGTTGGGCATGACCGCAAATCTGGATGGCCTGGATGGAACATGGGACGTTGATACGGCACAATCCAGCCCCGATTTTGTTGAACGGTATAAACAGATGGGTGGGTCAGATAACATATTTTATGCGGATTATGTTTATACCATGTTGATGGCGTTGATAAACGGATTTGAAAACGCGAATACTGATGATATGGATGCGTTTATTGCAGCAGCCGCCCAAACTAAATCGCCAATTGGTAAATTAGAAGTTAGTGCTGATAAAGATTTAGTTATACACAATCATGTTTACCAACATGTCGTTAACGGTAAAAAAGAAGTTATGGAAAAGTAAAATGAAAAAATTATTATGTATTTTATGTGCAATTTTATTACTGGGCGCGTGCGATAAAGAGCAATCAGGTAAGCCTGTTGTAAAGATTGGTGGAATTTTGCCTTTGACTGGTGGAGTGGCACAAATGGGCGAAGCCGCAAAAAATGGTGCGATGATGGCGATAGAGCAATTAAATAAAAACACACAAAACAAATACAAATACGAATTTATTGCCGAAGACATCGGGTTGGCACCCGCCAAGACTGTTTCAATATATACCAAATTGGTTAAAACAGATAATGTAATGGGGGTTGTGTCTTTTAACACCGCAACCGGCAAGATAATTAAACCATTGGCGGATAAAGATAAAGTATTGCATATTTCATCCGCGGCGGACAGTTCTATTGGCGATAATAAATTCAATTATGTAAACAGTTATTCTGTCCATGATGCATCAAAAAAACTGGTTGATTATATGAAGTCCAAAAATATGAAAACAATATCTTTGGTGACGTTTAATCATGTTTCTAGTGAATTTATACTGCAAACATTGCAACCTGTATTAAAGGCAAATAATATCAAAGTATCATCTGTGGCGCGTGTAAATATGGAACAACGTGATTTCACATCAGATGCCGCAAAAATTGCTAAAAATAAACCTGATATGGTCTTTATGCATTTGGTTGAACCGGCTTTGACATTGTTTTCAAAACAGATATTGCGTGATGGATACAATGGCGAATTAAGTTCGTTTTTGATTTTTGCATTTGCGGAAAATCCAGAATTATTCAATCACCAACCTTTTGTTGATTTGAAAAACGCGGATGATAATTTTAATGCACAATATTCTAAACGGTTTAAATTTGCGCCCCAGGCGGCCAGCATTAATACGTACGACAGTGTGATGTTAATTGCGAATTTTATTGAAAAATACGGGCTGCCAATGAATCAAGATGATGCCGGTATGGCCCATAATATACAACAAATCGTGGCGGAATATGCGGGACCACGCGGTAAAATGCATATAGACACGGATGGACTGATTTATTCGGACACCGTAATTAAAAAAATTGAAAATGGTAAACCAGTTGTAATAAAGGAATAATAAAATGCTGGAACTGAAAAATATCAAGGCAGGGTACGGTAAAAAGGCCGTACTGGAAGATGTGTCTGTGAAACTGCGCGATAATTGCATAACTGTAATTATGGGGGCAAATGGCGCGGGAAAATCTACGTTGCTTAAAACTGCATTTGGAATTATCCGACCGATGGATGGAAAAATATATTTGGATGGTGTCGAAATTCACCCAAATCCGCAAATGCTGGTTCGTTCTGGTGTGTACTTTGTGCCACAGCGCAACCGTGTCTTCCCAGATATGACAGTACGCGAAAATATCGAATTGGCGGTGCATTTCTGGAAAGATAAAAGTTTGTTTGATTCGCGTCTGGACACTGTTTTGAAATATTTTCCTGATTTAAAATCGCGGCTTGATACACAGGCGGATACACTTTCCGGTGGGCAACAGCAAATGGTTGCGCTGGCACGAGGACTGGTTGGTGAACCTAAAATGATATTTATGGATGAACCATCAATTGGTTTGGCACCAAAATTGATAAATGACGTTTTTCATAAGATAAAAGATTTATCCCAAAAAACAGGTACGGCATTTGTTATTGTTGAACATAACCTGAAAACACTTTTGCCGTTAACAGATTGGGCATATATCTTGCGTGATGGTCATGTTGCATACGATGGGCCGTCAACTGGTAAAACATTAGAGAAAATGACAGCGGTTGTTTTTAAATAAAAAAAATCGCCATTTGGCGATTTTTTAATTTTCGGCCGTCACCGCAATTCTTTTGCGACCCGACGCGCGACGACGATTTAATACATCGCGTCCACTCTTGGTGGCCATACGTGCGCGGAAACCATGCGTACGAATACGGCGCGTTTTTGACGGTTGATAAGTTCTTTTTGTTGCCATTTCAAATCCTTTTGTGCGTATATTTAACCATATGTTTTACAAAAACGCAACTATTTTGTTTAAATTTTTATTTGCTTTTCGAAAGTCCCAAGCTTTGCATAGCAAGCGTGAACATGTAATATGCAAATATAATCATAAATATCATCTTAAACAAACCCAACATTATAACCCCCTTAGGCTTAGATTTCGTAGACATGATATTACAAAACAATGGTTTTGTCAACAATAAAATTCGGTGTTTATTTCTTGACCTGTGCGGCAAAAATTTGCTATCTTTTATGTGTTAAAACCCTAAGGAAAGAGCAAGGTTATGTCAGAAATAGATACAACAAATGAAATAAACGAAATCAAGATTCCACAATCTTCTATTGAACACGAAATGCGGACCAGTTTTTTGGATTATGCAATGTCCGTTATTGTGGATCGTGCATTGCCCGATGTGCGTGACGGTTGTAAGCCTGTGCATCGTCGTATTTTATATGTTATGAACGATGTTGCGCCTGCGACCAAGGCAACGGTTAAATCGGCACGTATTGTCGGTGACGTTATGGGTAAATATCACCCGCACGGTGATAGTTCTATTTACGAAGCTATGGTTCGTATGGGACAAGATTTTTCGATGGGTGAAATGTTGGTCCAGGGTCAAGGTAACTTTGGTTCGCGTGACGGGGATAAAGCGGCGGCCATGCGTTATACCGAGGCACGCCTTTCAAAACTTGGCGCAACATTAATGGAAGATATGGACAAAGACACGGTTGATTGGCAACCGAACTTTGACGGTACCCTGCAAGAACCGGTTGTTTTGCCAACCAAGTTTCCAAATTTCTTGGTAAACGGTGGTTCGGGTATCGCGGTTGGTATGGCAACCAATGTTCCTACGTACAATTTAGGCGAAGTTTGCAATGGTATTTTGGCCGTTTTGGATAACCGTGATATTTCTGATGATGAATTGTTCCAAATAATCCCGGGACCTGATTTTCCAACGGGTGCGATTATCATGGGGCGCAGTGGTGCGTATAAAGCGCACACCACTGGGCGTGGTTCAATTATCGTTCGTGCAAAAACACACATTGAAAAGTTCCATGATCACGAGGCGATTGTTGTTGATGAAATTCCGTACCAGGTTAACAAGGCACAGATGATTATCAAAATTGCGGAACTGGCCAAGGATAAAAAAATCGAGGGTATATCAGAAATCCGTGATGAATCGTCCAAAGAAGGTTTGCGTATCGTTATCGAATTGAAACGCGATGCGATTCCGGATGTTGTGTTGAATCATTTGTTCCAATATACGGAAATGCAGACGAATTTCCCGGTGAACATGATGGCGTTAAATCGCGGTCGCCCGATGTTGTTTAATGTCCGCGGTGTATTAGATGCGTTTATCGAATTCCGCGAAGAAGTAATTCGTCGCCGTACAATATTTGATTTGAACAAGGCACGTAACCGTGCACACACGTTGTTGGGGCTTTCGGTTGCGGTTGGCAATTTGGACGAAGTAATCGAACTTATTAAATCTTCGGCAAACCCCGAAGAGGCCAAGGTTTCACTTGTTTCCCGTGGGTGGAAGGCATCTGATATTGAAAACTATATTCAATTAATTGATGATCCGAATACGGAATACAAAGACGGCATGTTCTATATGTCCGAAGACCAGGCAAAGGCAATTTTAGAATTACAGTTGCACAGACTTACCGGATTGGAACGTGATAAATTGCATGCTGATTTGGTCGATTTAGGCGCGCAGATACGCGACCTGTTGGATATATTGGCATCGCATGAACGCATTATCCAAATCATCCGTGAAGAAACCGCGGCGGTTCGTGATAATTGGGCATCCGCACGCAGAACAGAAATATCTGATGCAGAAATTGATATCGATATCGAAGATTTAATCGCGCGCGAAGATATGGTTGTAACGGTTTCCAATACGGGTTATATCAAACGTGTGTCACTGGATACATATCGTGCCCAGAAACGCGGTGGCAAGGGTCGTAATGCCATGACAACAAAAGACGATGACTATGTGGTCCAGGTATTTGTTGCAAATACACATACGCCGTTGTTATTCTTCTCGTCAAAGGGACTGTGTTATAAATTAAAAACATATAAATTACCCGAAGCGGCGGCTGCGGCCAAGGGGCGCCCATTGGTTAATCTGTTGCCACTTTCTGAAAATGAAACAATCACTGCAATTTTACCAGTGCCCGAAGAAGATGTCGCGGCAATCAAAGAATCTGGCAAAGAACACTTCCTTATGTTCGTGACATCGTCAGGTACGGTGCGTCGTAATCGTATGTCTGATTTTGATTCGATTCGCAGTAACGGAAAAATTGCGATGAAATTGGACGAAGGCGAAAGTTTGGTATCTGTATTGCCGTGTGCCGAAGATCAAGATGTGTTCTTGGCGACATATCGTGGTCGTGCGATACGTTTCCCTGTGCCAGAAATTCGTATATTTGCGGGACGCAATTCAACAGGTGTACGCGGAATCACACTGGGCAAAGACGATCGCATTATCGGTATGGCGATGTTAAATCATGGCGAATCTGATTCTGCGGTGCGTGCGGCATACGTTAAACAAAGTCGTGCGGCACGTCGTGCGGCAACTGGTATTGAAGAAGAGGCCGGCAATGATGACGAAGAAACAACAACTCTTGTTTTGGATGAGACCAAGATGGCAGAATTGGCGGCGCGTGAAGAGTTTATACTTACCATTTCTGAAAATGGATTTGGTAAACGAACCAGTTCGTATGAATATCGTTTAACACATCGTGGTGGTGGCGGATTTACCAATATTAAATTGGGTGGTAAAAATACCGCGGTTGCTGGTTCGTTCCCGGTCACAGATGATAACGATATTATCATGGTAACCGATGGTGGAAAAATTATTCGTACACCGGCATCCGATATTAGAATTGCCGGACGTAGTACTGCGGGCGTAACACTGTTCCGTACGGCGGAAAACGAAAAGGTTATGTCGGCAATATCTATTGAATCAGATGGTAATGACGAAACCCCAGAAGATGCAACAGACCAGGTCGAAAATGGATAGTGATTATTTCGTATCGATAAACAACGTATCGCGGGAACTTGGTATCCCGGCGTATACGTTGCGATATTGGGAAAAGCAATTTCCAACGATTGTGCGGCCAACAACGGGCGCGGGTGGACGGCGATATTATCGCGGCGAAATGGTTGAACGCCTGCGTACAATTCAAGATTTGTTGTATAACCGTGGGATGACAATTGCCGGGGTAAAAAAAATTATCCGCAGTGGTGAATTCTTTGCTGAAACACCGAAGCCAGTTGTTACACCGCGTCCAACAAAATCTGTGGAACAACCGAAAAAGGTCGAACCAAAAATATCCGAAATAGATGATATAGAAACTGTCTTTCGTAACGGCAGTCGTCCACCAATGAATCCAATTGATGGTACCAAGATAGATTTGGCAATCGGGCTTTTAACCGAGGCGAAAGATTTATTACAATAACAAAAGGAAATGACGATGGAACTTCCAAACGGATTTACATATATGACAGACGAAGAAAGAAATATTTTGGGAAAGTTAAAAGACAGTCCCATCGCGATACGCAGTTTATCGCGTTGTCCTTCGGAAGAATTTTTATTAACGGCGGTGTTTTTATGCCCGTCTATTATTCGTTTCGTGCATAATCAAAGTTGGTGGTTGCGTATGTTGGCACTGATGCAAGATAAGACAACCGCACCGTATGTGAACGGTATGACCCCAGAAATGAAACAATTTTTGCGTTCTGATAAAAAAAGTACCATAATGGATTTGAATCCGCCACATTATGTGTTGGAAATATATGCAAATGCATGCAATTTCCAAAAATATGGAATCAAGGCATTAAACAAACGGTTGGTACATTAATGAAAAAAATAATATTACCAATTTTCTTGGTGGTTGTTCCATGCGTTGCATTGTGCGAAACTGTTGAACCGGTTGAACAAAAAGTTGTCGAATCAACATGGCAACCATACATCGGTGCAAATATGGGAATCAGTGCATCTGATGTTACGGCGCATGGCGAAGACTTCTTTGATTTTGGTGGTGTATTTAATTTCGAAGCCGGGGCGCGATATAACAAACGTTATCGTTTTGCATTGAATTATCAATCACGTGCCGAGGTTTCCGAATTGTTTCAGATTTTGTTTGGTCATGTGATTTCTGTGACCAACGATGCAATTCGCATAAATGGATATTATGATTATGTGTCTCTGAAACATTTTGCAATGTATGTTGGTGCCGGCCTGGGCGGTGATTGGTACGATTACAAGATTACCAATCGTGCGGATAATTCAACCCGGGAAAGACACGGCCTGACATTTACCGCCGGTGCAACAACGGGATTTAGTTTTAATTTCTGGCGTATGGGAATTGATTTAGGTTTTTCATTTGACTATATTGCCGAACCACGAATATACAGTTATGGCCCAAATATTGGTCTGCGATTTAATTTTTAATATTGCCGCCCATTTGGGCGGTTTCTTTTCAGACAAGTATATGGTATAATCTTACGAATAAAGGTGTGCATTATGAAAAGAAATCAGGTTATATTGCTGTATGGAATGCCGGCAAGTGGTAAATATACGGTTGCCAAGAAAATACAGGAAAAATGTGGTGGTGTATTACTGGACAATCATTATTTCTATGATTTGTTTACGGGAATAACAGAGGTGCCCGATGAAAGATGGGGTGAATTCACACATTATGTTGGTCTGGTTCGTAATGCGATGTTAGATGGAATACAAAAATTTTATCCGACCAAAAAGCCGGTGCGGTATATTTTCACATCTGTTGTTTTTCGTGGCGAGAAAATTCCGGCACGGTTGCAGAAATTTGCCCGTGATATAAATGCGGATTTTATCCCAATCGAATTACAGGTCACCAGGCAAGAATTATTATCGCGCTGTGATACAGAAATGCGCCGCAAACGCAATAAAATATCAAACCCAGAAACATATGGTAAATTGTTGAAACAATGGATGCCAAAGGCATTTCATTCGCGTTGTCCAAATAAATTGGTTCTAGACACAAGTCATCTGACCGAAGAAGAAACATTTAGCAAAATAAAAAAACATTTAAAACAATTTGATTAACAAAAAAAGGCATCATTGATGCCTTTTTATAAATTAAACAACATCCACTCTTTACGGCGACGGTGGATTAGCCCCGGCATTTTCTTGCCACCGGATTTATTCCATGCCATCCATGCAGATTCCAATGTTGGATATCGCGCATTATGATAATTTATATTGTTTATATATTTTACAATCGTGGATTTCGCAAAGTTTTCACATCCAATATTATATGCCAATATAACCAACGCATCAAATTGGTTCTGTGACAATGCAACGCATATATTTTTATTAACCGCGGTTTCCGCAATGGCCAGATCTTGTTTTAATAACTCGGTTGCAACGTGTTCGGTAATTCCATTGGAAAAATCTTCGGCCGTTTTAATTAAATGGCCATACCCGATTGTCGCACCTCGGGGCAGGGCGTCATTTGTATTAATCGGCCGGCCCGTTTTATCATCATAGATAACATGACGATTGCCATTTTTTACGCATCCTTCGCATTGTTTTAATATGTTTATACCATTATCACTTATTCTCATTTGTTCCCCCATAATAAAAAATCCGCAACATGTGCGGAAATAAAAAAAACAGACGGCGAACCGTCCGAATCAACATGCGTGTATTATACCACAAACCGCATAAAAAATCAATGCGATTTAATGTAAATTGTGCTACAATAGTATCACACAAACATAACAATCAAAGGTGGAAAAAATGAAGAAAATAGCTCTTTTAATATTACCGGTAATAGTTTTGTTTTCTGCGGCATGCGAAAAAAAGGCGGATAACAAAGCAATAGAAAAATGTATCGAACAAATTGGTGAGAAAGTTTCATATGACGGTGAAAAATTGTACATATTAACAACATTAAATGTTCATAATGGTTCTTCTGTTAAAATGTATACCAATCATCCCGTAGAAATTCCTGCGCAAGACGCTGTTCAAATGTCACCAAATTGGAATCTTGCCAATATCAAGTTATATACAAACAGTGATAACGAAGTCAAAGATTATGAAAGGGATGCGTGTGAAACGCTGTATAATTTAAACCTTTATATAACTTCACACGATTTAGAAATCGTTCATCAATATGAAGATTAAATAAAAAGGGCGCTGGATTCGGTGTGTTGAAAAAAATTGTAAAAAATATCAGGAGAATAAAATGAACACTTTTATTGGTGAATTTTTTGGTTATGCAAGTGGTATTTGTACAACAATGGCATTTTTACCCCAGGCCATAAAATCTATTATTACAAAAAATGTATCAGGTCTGTCTTTGTTCATGTATATCATATACTGTATGGGATTAGTATTCTGGATTTTATATGGATTGTATCTTGATTCTTTTCAAATAATATTGTTTAACAGCATAACCTTAATATTCAATGGCATTATATTGTATATGATTATTATGGCGGGTCGCCCCAGTAAAAAACAATAACAAACCATAAAGATTATGGAAATAAAAACCACCGAAATGGTGGTTTGAATTTTTGGCAGGACCATCTGTACAATTCACGAGTTGATTTTATTCGTGATTTGTTGTCGTTCGGGAAAGAAGTTAAGGTGTTTTTGGAAAAAAACTTTAAATTTTCGTATGTTGTGTTATAATTGTCTTGTCAAAAGGAGTTAAAAATGGAAGATACAGAAAAAACATTACAAAATGACTTGCTAGATACGCAGAAACGAGTGCAAAAAGATCGCGAAATCAGCGCAAAAAGCAAAAGAATAGCATATGTGGCGGTCGGTACTCTTGCTGCACTTGTTGTTGGAACAAAACTAGCAGATAAGGCGAACCCAGATATTATGGATAATGACAAAGTTGCATCTGTATTTGCAGGTGGAATGCTAGTAAGTTTCGCAGTGGCAGCTATTGCTGGAATATTGGCAAGTGTTGGTGGTGATGGTGACATGGATTCAAGATATTTTAAAGAATTGTTAGAGCCTTTATATAGAAGTATGGAGGGGAAAATTTTCAGAGAATATCCTGAAGCGTCTAGAAAGGCAAAAAGTTGGGGAATAATCGACGAAGATTTTATGGCATATATTAAATATGTTAAACAGTACCTAACAACACATCCAGATGATGCGAAGAAAATTATAGGGATATTAGAAAGTGTTGGTTTACCACAAGAATTGATAGACATGTATATTGATGAATATGTACCAGATACAATATCTTTTGCAATGGCACAAAAAATGGCTAAAACGGAATCAAGATAAATAGAATACAAACTTTTGAAACTCGTCATTTTGGCGAGTTTTTTCTTATTATCAACCATGATGAATTCAAACACATAAAAAGTTCGTAAATGTGTAAAACAGGTATAGTTTTTACCACCAGACTTGCGAACTCGTGAAAGTATTACAAAACCAATAAAAACACCGCTTTATGCGGTGTTTGATTTTTGGCAGTCCCAACGGGAATTGAACCCGTGTTACCGGAATGAGAATCCGATGTCCTAACCTCTAGACGATGGGACCAAATGTATGGTGTATTCTATCTGCCGCGATGCTTTTTTTCAACAGTTTTATTTAATTTTTTTACCCAGTCGTATTCGCATAATACTCCGTCAAGATCTCTTACCGGGTGCACCACATAAGATTTGTCACCAAAGAACCGGTTTGCGATGGTGTTTTTCGGGGATGTTTTCACGCGAAGATACCCAACCGATTTTGAACGTGCGTATTCTTCGGCCTTGTCAACGGCCACGGATGCAATCTTGCGGTCTGTATCTATGGTATAGTCTTGGAAATTAAGCAACAGGGCCAATTTGGTGCGCGGGGCCCAAATCTCGAACTGGCCAAGTTCGGTCGCCGGGATATTTTGACATACTTCTATCAGGCTAACCATGCCGACAAATTTACCGTTATAACGAATGATAAAGTTTTTATCGTATGTTAAATCTTTGAAAACATTTGTCAGTTTTTCCGATACCAATGCTTTAAATACGAACTTAAACCGCGTATATTTGTTTTTAAGTGGCGGGTCCAACCAAAAATATGTATTGGTCCACCGTTTTATACTGTATACATTGTCGTTCAATTCACGCAGTTGCGGAACCATGTGACGCAACGAAAAAGGCTCTAATTCAATCTTCATAATGCGGAATTATAAAAAACTTTCTTGCATTTGCAATAAATATAATTCATTATTGCTGTGTTTTTATGGGACGAATATCATGAAAAAATCAGAAAAAAGTCTTACAGGCATGCCGAAAACGGTAATAGGTTTTTATACGCGCCACATATTCAAAGGTGTTTGGTGGCTGCTGATTACAGTTTGGTTTTTGCGGTTTTTAATCGGATTGGATTCTGTTTTGTGGCCAACATACCAACGTTGGATTGTCGCAATGTTGGAAAATGCGCCAAAGGATGCAAACCTGATAAAATGGTGTTTGCCGACGGTTTTATTGATTACCGTCTTAAATGTCGCAACCAGTTCGCTGGTCTTGTTGCGTAACTGGGCCCAGGCATGGTTGGGGCCACGCGTTTCCCGAAAAATATCTGAGAGTTTGACAGATTATGTCCATTCGCAGTCTATGGTTTTTTGGGTAAATCGTATGGCGGGTCAGGTGTATTCTCGTATAAATGATATTATCCAAGGAATCGGTACGATTATTTTCGAATGTTGGAATACGGTCGTGATGCTGATTATGGCCATAGTGAATTCTTTGGCGTTATTCACGGTAAACAAGTATGTCGCGTTTTCGTTTATATTCATCTTTGTGGTTCGTGCATACTTTATGTGGCGTCTGCGCAAACCTATCAAGAAAAGCGCCCAAGATGTGTCGGATTCAAATGCAAAATTGACTGGTAAAATGGTGGACAGTTTTTCAAATGCAACAAATGTCAAATTGTTTGCCGGTATGGTTCGTGAACATAACTATATGGATCCAATCAGAACAGAAAATGTACGTCTGCGCCGTCGTTCATCGTTCTGGCAACGTATTTCTATGAGTGTTCCGGCCTATCTGTGGGATACGATGTTTGGTGTGACGGTTATGCTGTGTGTTTACCTGTTTGGAAAACATGAAATGGAAATATCTGATATCGTTTATTCTATATCGGTTTACAACATGGTTATCATGCAAATAAGTGTTGTTATGGAGGCAATACCGAATATCATCGAACGTATGTCCGCGGCATCCAAGGCATATAATGAATTGGTCGTACCAATCGATGTTATGGATAAACCAAATGCCGATGAATTGGTGGTAAAGCATGGCAAAATCGAATTTAAAAATGTTTCGTTCAAATACAAGAATCGTTATGTGTTGCGTGATTTATCACTGACCGTGAAACCAGGTGAACGTGTTGGAATCGTTGGCCCATCGGGTGCGGGAAAAACGACATTGGTGAATTTGCTTATGCGTTTTTATGACGTCAAAGGTGGGGCGATTTTAATAGATGGCCATGATATACGCGATGTCACACAAAGTTCTTTGCGTGAAAACATTTCGTTTATTCCGCAAGATCCGGCAATGTTTAATCGTACGATACGTGAAAATATTGCGTATGGTCGTCCCGATGCAACGGATGCAGAAATTCATGCGGCTGCGAAAAGTGCATCTGCACACGCGTTTGTGTTATCGACCGAAAAAAAATACGAAACATTGGTTGGGGATCGCGGAATTAAAATGTCTGGTGGCCAGCGCCAGCGTATCGCAATCGCACGTGCATTTTTGAAAGATGCACCAATCTTGATATTGGACGAGGCCACGTCTGCATTGGATAGTGAAACCGAGGTAACAATTCAAAAATCTTTTGAAAAGTTATCCAAGAATCGTACGACGATTGCGATTGCACACCGTTTGTCCACATTGCGTAATATGGACCGGATTGTTGTCTTGGAAAAAGGTAAAATAATAGAATCTGGTACACACAACGCATTATTGCGTCGCGGTGGCGAATACGCAAAATTGTGGAAAATGCAATCGGGTGGTTTCTTGCAAGATGAAGTAAAAAAATAATTGACCGCGAAAGCAATTTTTTACTAACATTAGTTCCATGGAAACGAGAAAACTTTTATTTGCTTTGCCGTTAATGTTTGCGTGCTGTTTTGCACATGCGGCAAATTATCGTGCGGCATTGGTTGCCGACATGGATACTGGGCGCGTACTTATTGCAGAAAACGCAAATCAATCAAATTATCCGGCAAGTTTGACCAAGATAATGACATTGTATTTAACGTTTGATGCGTTGGAACATGGCCGTTTGCATTTGGACGATTATTTGATTGTTTCAAACAGTGCCGCGGCCGCCGCACCGGTGAAACTGGGACTTAATGCCGGTGCAAAAATACGTGTTGAAGATGCAATAATTGCATTGGCGGTGTACAGTGCAAACGACGTTGCGCGTGTTTTGGCCGAAAATCTAAAGGGTGGCAAAGAGGGCACGTTTGCATCATTAATGACGCGCGTTGCACGTGAAATAGGTTTGTCGCATACTAATTTTGAAAACTCTTCGGGATTGCCAGATGATGACCATCTGTCGACGGCGCGTGATATTGCGTTGCTGTCAATGGCGGTTTATAAACATTTCCCCCAGTATTGGAAATATTTTGGCATAAAAAATTGGACATATAACGGGAAAACTTATTCCAATGGGAATCGGTTATTAGAAATGTATCCGGGTTGTGACGGTATGAAGACTGGATATACAAACAAATCGAAATATTCATTGGTCGCGACGGCATCGCGTGGCGGTCATCGTTTGATTTCTGTGGTGTTGGGTGCCGAAACCAAAGATGTGCGTTCCGAGGTTTCAACCAGTATGTTAAATCGTGGTTTTGCAATATTAAATCGTGATGCACCGATGGGGGGTACTAATACGCAAAAAACGACTTCGTATGCGCATACTGAACCAGCACCTGTGACATCGCCAATTGTTCAAAAATATGCATCTGATGCGCCACGTATTCAGTATTCAGCTGGTGGTGTGGGTGTTCAATTTGGCGCGTTTTCATCGGTTGATTCTGCAAATTCTATGATTGCACGTGTGCGGGGTGTGACCGGTGCCGACGCACATTTGGAACCAACGGGTACGGGACTGTATCGTGTTCGCGTGACCGGATTATCAGAATCTGCGGCGCAAAACCTAAAAAATCGTGCCATTTCTGCCGGAATTGATTGCTATGTGTTTCATTGATTGCTATGATGTATCACGATGAATCCAAAAATAGAAAAACTTATTAAACAATTTGCAAAGTTGCCGCGCGTTGGAAACAGGGCGGCGCGACGCATTGTACTTGGCCTATTACAAGATAACACGGGACGTATCGAAAAATTGGTTGATGCATTAACAGATGCAAATGAAAATATCTATCCATGTCCAATTTGTGGTGTATTAACCGATAAAACTCGCGACACCTGTGAATATTGCGCCGATACCGCACGTGCAAATGGTATGATATGTGTGGTGCGTGATTTATCAGATGTTTGGGTGTTGGAAAAATCGGGCGTGTTTAATGGTCGCTATCATATCTTGGGCGGATTGCTATCGGGTGTCGCGGGAATTACACCGGATGATTTAAACTTGGAAAATTTGCCAACGCGTATCAAGAATGAAAAAATCACAGAAATTATCTTTGCGTTGCCTAATACGGTCGAAGGTAAAACAACCCAGCAATATATTATTTCTATGATTGGTGATGCAAATGTGAATTATACTGAATTGGCATCGGGGGTGCCGTTGGGTGGTGATTTAGATTATATTGATGATGGAACGCTGTCTTTGGCATTTGGGGGGCGGCGTGCGTTATGACGGATAAATTATCATCTTTACCACCGGTCTCTGAAATGATGCGGGCATCAGGTTTGGAACCCAAGAAACAATTTGGGCAAAATTTTCTGTTTGATTTAAATTTAACGGGACGTATCGCACGCAGTGTACCCGATATAGCAAGCACCACGGTTATAGAGGTTGGACCAGGCCCCGGCGGCTTGTCGCGCGCATTATTAATGGCGGGGGCAGGGCGAGTAATCGCAATCGAAAAAGACAAAACCACAGAACCGATTTTGTCGCAAATTGTTGCCGCATCTGATAATCGTTTCAATGTTATTTATGATGATGCGCTGCGTGTTGATATGGCAAAATTGGCGGGCGGTGGTTTTGCAATATGTTCAAACCTGCCGTATAATGTTGGAACCGAATTATTGGTTCGATGGTTGCATGATATCGCATGTGATGTACCAATTAAATCTTTGACATTAATGTTTCAACGCGAGGTAGCCGAACGTATTGTTGCACACAGGGGTGATGAACAATACGGACGTTTGGCGGTGTTGGTATCATTGATTGCAGATGCCAAGATATTGTTTAACGTGCCGTCAACTGCTTTTGTGCCGCGTCCGCGTGTTGAAAGTGCGGTTGTGCAAATAATTCCAAATCATGCAAAAATTAAACAGGTTGGAAATATAGAAAATCTTGAAAGATTAACCGCACGTTTGTTTGGCATGCGGCGCAAGATGATACGTGGAATAATGCGTGATGTTGATTGGTCTGTGTTCAACCTAAGTGGGACCGAACGTGCCGAAGAAATAAGCCCAGAAATTTTTTTAGAAATATCAAAAAAATTGGTTGCATAGGTATTATAGATTTTTGCTATAATAACCATGGGTTTATACAGGAGAGAGAAATATGTCCATATCAGTATTGATATTCTTCGCAATTATTTTTGCATTAGTGTTTGTATTACGGATTGCGCGTGTTGGTGCATTGGTTGCGTTCTTGGTTGCGGGAATATTGTCGGGACCGTACGTTTTGGATTTGTTCCAGGTAAATGAAACGTGGACCTTCCTTGGGGATTTGGGCATATTATTTTTATGGTTTACCATTGGATTGGAAATAAACATGAAACGCTTGTGGCAGATGCGGCGTACAATTTTTGGTTTCGGTGCAGCCCAGGTTCTGATGGTTGCGGTCATGCTTTTCCCGATTTTGGTTAGTTTTACACCATGGTCTATAATGGGGGTTATAACGATTTCCCTGCTTATGGCGATGTCCAGTACATCCGAAGATATGCAATTGTTGACTGATAGAAATCAATTAAATACAACTATGGGTCACCAGACATTTTCAATATTACTTTTCCAAGATTTATTATCTATTCCTTTGCTTGCAACATTGCCAGTTTTGGCAGGCCGTTCGTTTAATTTGGGTGCAACAATCATAGATGTTCTTGTTACAACACTCACATTGATTTTTGGTGTTGTTGTCGTTGGACGTTTCATATTAAACCCGTTAATTAAACGTGTATCGAAACTGAAATCACGCGAAGCATTTTTATTGGTTGTGATGTTGAATATCGTCCTGTGGGCGGTTATTATGGATTTATTGGGGTTGCCGGCGGGATTGGGCGCGTTTTTGGCCGGTATGTTGATGTCCGAAACCGTTTATAATCACCAAATTCGTGCAGAGATAAATCCGTATGCATTGTTGTTCCTTTCGCTGTTCTTTATATCGTTGGGCATGGGATTGAATATCAACGTACTGGGTGCCAATTGGTACGTAGTGTTGTTAGGTATGGTTGGTTTGGTATGTGTAAAATTCGTTGCACTGTTTATGGTGGCGCGTGTGCGTAATATCGCTGTGCATGATGCGCGTCTAATTGCGTTAATGTTAAGCCAAGGTGGCGAGTTCGCGCTTTTGATGTTTCAAACCATGAAGACCAGTGGTATATCTGCGGTTCCTCCAGAACACCAAGAAATACTAACGGCGATAATAATTCTGTCAATCATTTCAACACCGTTCTTGTTGGCGGTTCACGATAGAATCGCGCGTGCAAGAAAATGGTTTGCCAAATCGCGCAGTCGCCAATTAAATGCAAGTGCTGGTGAAAATACCGTTCAACCCGTCGTTATGATATGTGGCTTTGGGCGTGTGGGGCAAATAATTGCGTATGTATTGGGTGTACGCAAGATTCCATATGTCGCACTTGATTTAAATGTTAATGCCGTAATGATCGGTCGTGAAAGTGGATATAATGTATTTTATGGTGACAGCACAAATGCAGCTGTATTGCGTGATTTTGGCCTGGCTGGTCGTCGTATGCGTGCGGTTGTGATTGCTTTGGATAACAGTGGCACCGCCCGTAACGCGATTTTAACGGTTAAAAGTATTGCCCCACGGGTCAAGATTTTTGCGCGCGCCCGTAATCTGGCAGAATCACGCGTGCTTATCAAAGAAGGCGTACAAGAAGTTTGGCCAGAAACCATTGAATCGTCGTTGATGTTGGCGCGTGGTGTGTTGGGGCAATTGGGGATACCAGACGATGTCGTATTAAAATTGTTAAACGAAATGCGCGGGGAAAATTATTCGGAATTAGATAACGCGTTAACGGACCAGCATAATTAGAAATGTTTTGTTGAACAAAAAAATGCCCGTATGGGCATTTTTTATGTTTGATTTTATGCCGATATATTGCTATATTGACGGAAGTTTATGGAGGAAAAATGAGAAAGATATTAAAAACACTTTTGGCTATTTTGGGCATCGTTTTGGTTGACCAGGTCGCCAAAGGAATTTTGTTGTTCTTAATTACTGGATCCGCATTTGTTTGGGGACCAGCATGGTCGGTGATACCGGTGCCATATTTAATGGCGCATGTAACAAATTTCTTTAATATTGTGTTCACATGGAACCCCGGAACGGCGTTTTCCCTGTTCCGCAGTTTGGGTGACAATGCGCCATTGTTAATGGTTATTGCCACGGGCGTGATAATTTGTTTCTTGTTATACTATATGATTGCGCGTGCAAAAAGTTATGAACGTACACCATTGATTTTAATTATTGGTGGGGCGCTGGGGAACCTGGTGGACAGGGTTCGTTTCGGCGCAGTAATAGATTTCTTGGATTTTCATATTGGTGGTGCACATTGGCCATCATTTAATATCGCCGATAGTTTTATTACCATTGGGGTATTACTTTATATATTGAATTGGTGGATGGAACGTCGCCGCTGTTTAAAAAATTTAAAGGGGTAAGTAATGGTACAATATCTGAATAATAACAATTCTGGGTTTGCCACATGGAACGCGAATCGCAGCGCCGCGGCTGGTGCAAAGCCAAAGTCCAGTATGGGTCGGTTCTTTTGGTGGCTGATTTTGTTTATGGGATCATGGTGGTTAATCAGTATGTGGACCGCGCCAAAAGATGCGCCTGCGCCAATGGATGCAGATATTGCGATTGTTGCAAATGATACGGTTGAAATACCGGCCCGTGAAATCGGTGGTGATAAAATTACGGCAAATTTGCGCGGGTTGCGTGTATCGCAAATATCATTAAAAGATTATGCCGCCAGTTCTAAAAAAGACGATGATGGTCGCGTTGTATTACTTTCGGGTGATAATGATTTTGCCGAAGTTGGTATGACTGCAACTGGTACAACCGCGCCAGATATGAAAACAGTATGGACGGAAAAAGACGGTAAAATGACATGGCGTAATAGTGACGGTGTTATCTTTACGCGTGATGTTACGGTTGATGGTTATATTATAAATGTTACAGATACAATTGAAAACAAAACCAATCGTGATTTAACATTTGCACCATATGCGCGCATTGTTCGTGTTGGACATGAAAGTTCGGCTGGGGTCGAAACAGGTGCGGTTACGAATACTAATTCCAAGGTTCGCTATGTTGATTGGCACAGTTTGGATAAAAAGGCATACGCATATTCTACAACCAAGGGGTTCTTTGGTTTTGCCGATCAATATTGGCAAACTGTTGCAGAAATAAAATCACCAGATCAAACGATGCGTGCGAAGTCTGTCGCAGAAAAATATATGACAGATTCCAATGCAGCGGGTGTCGTTGTGAAACCCGGTGATACCGGATTATTTACAACAACAATTTATGCGGGACCACGTGACCAAACTATATTGGATGCGGCCGCAACAAGTATTTCTGATATTGACAAGACGGTTGATTACGGATGGTTCTGGTTCTTTGCACAACCGTTATTGTGGATATTGAATATATTAAATGCGCTGGTAATGAATTACGGTGTCGCGATAATTTTGCTGACTATATTATTGCGTTTATTAATGTGGCCACTTACCCGCAAATCGTATGTATCATCTATAACAATGCAACGTATGCAGCCTGAATTGCAACGTATACAAAAGCTTTACGCTAACGATAAAATGCGTTTGCAAATGGAAATGATGAATTTGTACAAGACACACAAAACATCGCCGATGTCGGGATGTTTGCCGATGCTGTTACAGATTCCAATTTTCTTTGCGTTGTATAAAGCGTTGTTGGTTTCGGTTAATATGCGTAACGCGGGATTTTTATGGATACATGATTTGGCGGCGATGGATCCATATTTTATATTGCCGATATTGATGGGGCTTACCATGTGGTGGCAACAGCGTTTACAATCACCGCAAAAAAAGACCGATAAAAATGCAAACGATATGGCCGCATCTACGGGTCGTGTCATGAAATGGTTGCCATTGATATTTACGGTGATGTTTGCATGGATGCCATCTGGATTGGTGCTGTATTGGACGGTATCAAATGTATTCGGCATTTTCCAAACATATATAATAAAAAAACAATTAAGTAATAAATAAAAAAAGGTCCGGTTAATCCGGACCTTTTTTTTAATCGCAAATTCGTTGATATAATTTGTCCGGTGTTTGTACGAACGGTGCGTGCAATCCGATTGCGTATTTAGCCATGTTCACACACGTCCATGTTTTAATTGGAAACGGTTTTACTAATTCAACAGGCACATACACAAATCGCCAACCATGCATACCAAGTATCGTGATGTCGCGTGGTTTGATTTTAATAATATCCAATTTGCCATGCGATACAAATTGATAAAGTAAAAAATCATTTTTATTTTTTATCAAAACGGCACAGTGTTTAAATTTTCTGCAAAAAATATTGGGTAAGATTTTTGATGTTTTCGGCGCAAAAGCAATTATAACCATTTTGTGTTCCTTTTTATATTTATTCAATCCATCCGCGTTCACGTGCCGCCGCATCGATTACGTTCATTGCGCTGTTCCACAGGGCGGCGGCATGATTTTCGCGCCATATATATTGATGCGGTGCGCGATGGCGGTCACCAAATTCCTTCATAACGGCCAATTGTGCATCATTTAATTTCCCGCATAAATAAAGTTTCGTAATCAGTGTTTCAACGTCAACCAATTCACACACACGGCGTGTAGAGGTTTTGTTATTGCGCATACCAATATCACTGCGCACAGATTTTGAATACAGAAACCAAAACCAAATTTGTTCTGCGTTCTGAAATTTTTCTGGGGCATAGTTTGTTTGAATATCTGTCATTATTAATTCTCCTTATGTTTTCCTTTGCTTAGTTTTATATATAGAACGATGTGATTGACCAAATAAAATATTACAACCTTTAATTGAACTGATTCGTTGAATTGCGATTCGTACAAGGATTTTTGTCCTATGCATACGAATCGTAATTTAAAATATTTTTTATAAAAAGGGCGTGCAATTTGCAGCGCCCTCTCTCGTATATTTGGCCTAAATAATTATTTTTGTTATGTCATGTTAAATCCTTTTAATTAAAAAAACCGCCATGATGGCGGTTTAATAGAACCTGGAACTTATTACAACTCTATCGGTGGGAAGCAATCACCACCCGCATCCGGACAGCAATTAAATCCTTGTTCACCCATATCTGTATATGTTTCACCCGGACAGCATCCATTGGCATCTGGATTTGCACCGTCACCACATGTAACGGCACCACCAGAATCCTGAGCTTCGGCCGGTGCATGTTCTTTCTTTTCTGACTTAAATGGGTTTTTGATATTTCCATCTTCGTCATACTTCAATCCAAGAACTTCTGTATTATATTCTTTAGAACCTTGCGGAGTATTGTTTTGGAACTGTTCTTTTTGGTTTTGAATAATTGCTTCTTGTTTCGCATTATTGGTTGCTTTATACGTGCCAAAAGAACGGCAATAGAAATCCATCGTCGTAAAACTATAGCCGCTACATGTACTTGAGTTCATTTTGCTGTTGTCGGCACGCCATGCACCATTCTCATCTTCAACACAGCAATCTTTTAACGAACTTTCCATTAATGAACGTACCTGACCAATCAATTCTTCTACGGTTCGATTTTCATCGGTTGCACTACGTGATACAGAACCACGATTTAAACTAGCGGGCGCGTGTACTGCACAATTACGTGTGTCCCCATCTGCTGGGTCGCCACATGTGACAACTAAATCCACAGGTGAAAATACGGTTATACGTGTTCCCGCGGCAATCGAGAACGGCGGTGTGGTATTATCCATCATATCAACCAACAACTTTGTCGCGACATTATTCCATGCGGTAATAATTTCATTTTTTGCCAATTCCGATGAACGCACGGTACCACTTTGCACAACGGTATTATTATCCAAATCAATTTGATTCACGAATTTATCAGATATTGGCGCAATCAGGTTAACCGCCGCCGGCACAATCGCCGTTAACATAGGCATAACAAATTGTTGAACATAATCGGTACTACCGTGGCCGGGTACACCTTTGCGCCCCTGGGAATCTGCCGAGAACGGATTGTTTCCATCAAACGAGAATTCTACCCCATCAGGACGAATAAATTGATACCATTCAATTTCCATACGACCAACCGCTTTATATGGCCCCGGTAAATCACCAACAACACGTCCCAACATCAATGTTCCGGTTGGAATAATAACCGTGCGCCCATTATCGGAATATACATTACGGTCAACCGTTGCACGTACTGGCAGGCCACCTTTTAATAAATCTGCATCAGCCTGGATATCTGAAACTATTGTTGCAGGAATAGGTTTATATTGACGCAATACAAACGACCTATCATAAGGCAAGGTTGAATATACGGCTTCACTATCACTGTATCCCGCAAATTCATTTGTTTTTTTACGTGGTTTTAATTTAACACCAGGTGTAAAATTTGGATTGGCATCTGCTGGGGTTGCAGTTTGGATGCCTAAATCCGCATCGGATAATTGCTGTGCGCGTCCCGCCTTGGCACGTGTAGATGAGGAACCACTAAGTTTTGGCATACGTTCTTGGACCGTTAAACGAATATGTTCGGCATCAGAACCAATTTTACGTGATGGATTTTTTATATCCATGATATAGCCTGTATCTGCGTTATAGATACCCGTTGGGCTTTTGCAATCCGCATCAGAAAACGGATGATAATAATACGCCCCGGATTCCGGTGTTATCCAACCACTTTGGATACCGGCGGTATTATACCCCGGAAAAGAAAAATCAGAACAATTATTACCAAACGGCGAAAAATATTTCTTTTCTGCAGATTTTGCAACCGGCATCGGTGCGGGCTTGCCAAAATCTATTGGGGGGGCAATATCATCAATATCTTCTTGGAAATCAAGGTCCCTTTCGTCCTCATCAAAATCTGTTTCTATATCATCGCCTTCGGGTTCACCGTCATCGGACAATTCTGCATCATCCGTTGGTTCTTCTTCGTCTGGTTCCGGTTCTGGAACCTGTTCTGATTTTACCTTTGGTTTTTGTTCAACCTTTTGTTCGACATCGATTTTTTTACTTTCGTGTGCACCAATAACCGCGGTTATGGCATTTTTTGTTTCGTTTTGATCAGGCCCAATTTCAAATGCGGTCCATGTTAAATTCACACCGACATTTGTGCGCGGTATTGTATGGGTGGGTGTATAATCAAGTGTTATCAAACATGGTGTATCTTCGGTAACCCATGTTTGTTCATTCGTGCATGTTGCGGTGGCAGACAGACCAACCTTGTCGTCTTCTTCGCCTTCGACCTGGACTACAACATTAGTAATCTGAACGCGAGTATTCGCATAGACCTGAATCTCGGCGGTACGCGTTTCATCGACCAATGTATTGGACCAATCAATAGGGGCATTTGGTTCAAAGCGTAATTCGGGTGTAACAGGTATCACATCTTCTTCTGGTATAACCTTTTTCGTTTTTTTGCCGCTATTCAACAATAACAACAATACGACCACTATGACCAACGCGGCTATCATCAATAACCACAGAACCGATTTCGGCGTAGATTTACGAAAATCTGAAAAATGTTGACCGACTTTTCCCATAATAATATGCCTTCGTGTAATTTAATTACTGAACCCGAACAACCTGACAGCTTGCGCCACTGAACTTTAACAGTTGGTCACAAAGTTGCTGGGCCGTATCAATATCCGGCATTGGACCAATGCGCAAACGATACAGACGCGCCGCCGATGACGAAGCACCCAAATCGCCGACACCTTGTTCGTCAACCGCATAGAATACGCTATCTTTATATTTGGTCAATAAACCTTTGCCATCGTTACCGCTGAATTTGGCCAACAATTCCGCCCAATAATCATCCAATGCTTTGACACTGGAATCTGAACGCAATTCTACGGCGACACCACCCTGATTACTTGAAATCAACGGTATATTTGTATTTGGTAAATATGACCCCGCAGTATTTCTTTCGGTTGGCAACATTGTCAGACCAGACGTTGTACCACCGCCACTGGTGCCATACATGTTCATCATCATTGCGCCAGGTTGTGTTGGCATCTGCATCGGAACATTTTGCATTGGTTGGGTTGCATAACTGCCCATTTGAATTGGGGTTGCAGTGTATCCACCCATTCCCGAATTAATTGCCATTTGATCCGCAGTATATGCAACGTTATTCAGTGATTGTCCGGATAACATGCTCTGTGCCACATTTGCTTCGGCCAATGCCATAACACTTGCCGTATCTGCAATCAAGAATGGTTTAGAACGTTTTTTGATACATACAATACGTTGACCACTGCGCAAAACCATATCGCCAACGGCTTCGACAATCAACAACCGCCCATCTTGACCGTCAGTGCGGAAACCAACCGGGGATTCACCACCTTCGACCAGTAATGACACGACCGGACGTTGTGTCATGGCGATAACCTTGTCACCGAAATCAATGTATGTGAATACGCGGTCACGCCATACGCGTTCTGGGGCGATTACATAGTCATCCGGGTTTGGAACAAATATATCCAAATCAAAACGGAATTCCGACGGATCAATCTTCATTGTTTTTATCCAATCATAGTCTTCGCCATCAACACCAATGGTGCCGCTTTTCTTGGCGGTTTTCTTGAATATGGAATTCATAGACCCCGCCGCATTTGCACCAGCGTTTGCCTTGGCCACCCCTGGTAAACGTGCATTGTTATCCAAAACAACATCCACCTGGGAATAAGTAATTTCCGCCGCGTTCGCAGGTTCACTGCGCAGATAGAATGTATAGATATTTCCCGATTTACCAGTGACAATCAAATTTGTGTCAGAACCCATATTGTCCGGTGCCGGCGTAATGTACATTGTACGGCCGCCCTGGGTTGAATCTATGGAAAAATAACCATCGTTTCCAACAATCGCGTCTTCGATTTGTTCCCCCACCGGCAGATTTACCATCGTCACCATGCCATTACGCAACTTGATTGGCAATACGGTTCCTGTTTCCCAAGATAACTGGGTATATCCGGGCTTTATACTGCCCGATGCCATATTGGCGTTTGGATTATCCCATGCCGCCTGGACACCATAGTTGTTTGCACAATTTGCGTTTGTAACCACCATGACACATGCCATACCAATTACAGACATTTTTAATATCAGATTTTTTAATAACGTCATCTTTCCTTTCCTTTTCCAACACTTTATTATTTATATACCGTATCCAATGGATCTGCGCCGCCTTCAACGATATAGCCGGAAACCTTTAACCCCAGTGGATTATTCAAACGTTCCGTCCATTTAATTTGTGCGTGGTCGTCAACGGCCAATACAACACGAATTGTATAATCTTTTACATCGGTTTGTCCACCACTATATGAACAATAGTAACGCATCCGAATAGTATATTGGTTTTTCCGGAATTCACGCGGGGCACTGATGATATTAACCGGGCATGTGAATTCAAAATCAGGAATATCTTTATTAAGTGCGGTGACCATCGAAGTACGGGTAAACGCATTATAAACATCTGGTGTGGACCATGTGGCAATAACCCCATCATCGCCATTGCCCCACTTTTGGCGCATAAACGCGGTATTGCGTTCAACTTCGTTGCGTGCCCGTACGTATTCCATAACAAAGGCCTTTTTATAAACATCCATATATTCGTCATTTGCAGGCATTTCAGAAATCTGAATAATAGACGAATTTGCCGGCCGTGTGGTTATAAAAAACACCTCTGGGCGGTTAAGTGGAAACATTTTCCCCAGTGTCATAAACAACACAAACAACACCACAACAGTTCCTGCGAACACGAACATCAGCAGTCTAGACAGCAAAATTGGCGGTTCTACGCGGTTTTGCACGATATTATTCTCCCTGTACTTAGAACGATTGTAGAAAAAAGTTAATACCCAATGCAAGTATTTTTTACATTATAATTTGTATTATTTGTACTTTTTCATTATCGTATCCATAGAGGCATAATTTTTGCATTGCAATATCGTGAACAGACTGAATTTTTCGCTTGCACAAAAAAATTAAAATATTTATAATATTTGCACTTGATTTTTTGTGATAGTGTGCTAACCTATCGCGGAATATCGGAATGCGTTCGGGTCAAAGGTGCGATTTTCTTGGGGTTCAAAGGGGCATGGTTCAATGGTAGAACATCGGTCTCCAAAACCGCGGATGAGGGTTCGATTCCTTCTGCCCCTGCCACTTTTGTGGGGAATGCGGCCGGTTCGTTAAACAAAGGTAATTGGTGCGTTTGATGAAAAAAATACTGGATTTTATTCGTGGCGTTCGCGCGGAATGGTTCAAAATTGTGTGGCCAACCCGTGCCGAGGTCGTACGTGCAACTATCATGATTTTGGTGTTTTCGGGTCTTGCGGCACTGTTTTTCTTTGTGATTGATAGCATATTAAATGCACTGGTGGGTTGGATTTTCTAATGCGTTTGCCAAGGGGAATATAGATGGAAGATAAAATGCAATGGTTTGTCGTTAATGTTCATACTGGGTGCGAAGACAAGGTTGCCCGCAATTTACGTGAACAAATTGATAAACGTCGGTTAAATGCTTATTTCGGTGAAATATTGGTTCCAACGCGTGAAGTGACCGAAATCAAGGCCGGTAAACGTGTTAAAACAGAAAAAAAGTTTTTCCCAGGATACATTGTTGTTCAAATGGTTATGAATAACGAAACGTTTTCGTTGGTGAAATTAATGCCCCAGGTTGTAATGTTCTTGGGTGCGCGCCAAAAACCAGTCGCGGTTAGCGAAGAAGAAGCGCGCCGCTTGCTTAAACAGGTAGAAGAGGGCAGCACAGTTCCAGATGATATGGTTTACGAAGTTGGCCAAGAGGTTCATGTTATCGATGGACCATTTGCGAACTTTAACGGTGTTGTTGCCGAAGTTGACAATGTAAAACAAAAAATGACTGTGACGATTCTGGTCTTTGGTCGTGAAACCAGTGTTGACCTGGAATTCGAACAGGTTGAAAGAGTTTAACCGATTTGAAAAATCGGCGGGCATGTGCAAGGCATGCGCAAAACCGTGGTAGATGCGCCACATCGCACCACGAATCCAAAAAAACAAAATAAAAGGATTAGAAAATGGCAAAAAAAGAACTTAAGGGGATTGTGAAACTTGTTGTCCCCGCAAAACAGGCAAATCCTGCGCCACCAATCGGGCCGGCGTTGGGTGCGGCGGGTGTTAATATCGCCGAATTCTGCAAACAGTTTAACGACAAAACGTCTGATAAAGAACCAGGTATGCCAATTCCGTGCATAATCACTGTTTATACAGACCGCAGTTTTGAATTTATTATGAAACTGCCACCTGTTTCTTACTATATTAAAAAGGCGTTGAAATTGAAAATCGGTTCCCACAAACCGGGACGTGATTTTGTCGGTACAATAACCAAGGCGCAAATTAAAGAAATCGCTGAAAGCAAAATGCCAGACTTGAATTGCTCTACCATTGAATCTGCAATGAATATCGTTGCGGGTCAGTGCCGTTCAATGGGCGTAAAGGTGGAGGAATAAGCCATGAGAATTACAAAAAGACAAAAAACATGGGCTGATTTGGATCGGGCAAAGACTTATTCTTTTGCAGATGCGATTGAAGCATTGCGTCCATACAGTTCAAAGAAATTCGATGAAACATTGGAAATTGCGGTTCGCCTTTCCGTTGATGTGACCAAGGCAGATCAAAACATTCGTGGAATGTTGTCCTTGCCAAATGGTACCGGGAAAAAGGTTCGCGTTGCGGTGTTTACCAATGACAAACAAGACGAAGCCAAAAAGGCCGGCGCAGATGTTGTTGGTGGCGAAGATTTGATTGAAAAAGTCGCCGCAGGTCAGATTGATTTTGACCGCGTAATCGCAACACCAGAAATGATGCCAAAGATGTCCAAGGTCGCACGTGTCTTGGGACCAAAGGGTTTGATGCCAAATCCGAAATTGGGAACTGTGACAAATGACGTTGCGGCAGCGGTGGCAAGTGCCAAGGCTGGCCAGATTGAATATCGTGCGGAAAAGAACGGCGTTATTCATGCGGGCATTGGTAAAATGTCATTTACAACCGAACAATTGGTTGAAAACGCAAATGCGTTGGTTGATCAGTTGAAAAAGGTAAAGCCGGCATCTTGCAAAGGTCAGTACATTTTGGGTATTGCGGTTGCAACAACCCAGGGGCCAGGCCTGCACATCGATGCAAAATAATAAATGTGGTTTGTGACATATGTTGCAAACCACAAACAAGATTTCTGTCCGTGACTGATGGTGCGGTAACGCTTAATTTCCATCATAGACAAAGACAATTCTTTGGGACAGGAAATGGTCCCATCCCGGGTAAAACCGGATGGAAAGTTTAACAAGAAATGGTTTATGCGTTTGCATGAATCAGAAGTAAGGGTAAAAAGATGAAACGCGAAGAAAAGTCAACTTTGATTTCAGCGTTGCAGTCGTCTCTTCAAGAAGCAAACGGTGTTTTCGTTGTAGAAAACAATGGTTTGACAGTGAAAGAATTTGAAGCTCTGCGTAATGAATTACGTCCAGTCGTTTCGGTTTTCAAAGTCGTCAAAAACCGTTTGATGAAATTAGCATTAAAAGGTACTAGTTTCGAAGATGTATCCGATATGATGAAACGTCCAACGGCGGTTGCGGTTGCAACAGACGCGTTGGCGGTCACCAAAGTTTTGGCCAAATTTGCTGATGAACACGCGAATTTGAACATTATCGGTGGTAAAATGGATGCAGATGTCTTGAACAAAGACGGCATTTTGCAATTATCCAAGCTTCCTTCACTGTTGGAAATCCGTGGTACAATCGCACGTATCTTGGTCGAACCAGGTTCGCGCATTGCACGCGTTTCTGCAGAGTATGGAAAAAAGAATCAATAAATTATTGGAATATAACTTTCCAGTAAAATAAATAGGAGCAAAAAATGGCAGACATTCAAAAATTAGTTGAAGAATTGTCAAAATTAACAGTCTTGGAAGCTGTTGAATTGTCCAAGGCATTAGAAGAAACATGGGGCGTTAGCGCAGCCGCCGCAGTTGCAGTTGCCGCAGGCCCAGCCGCCGGTGCAGCCGCCGAAGAAAAGAGCGAATTTGATGTTGTTCTGACAGATGTTGGTGCAAACAAATTGGCTGTTATCAAGGCAGTGAAAGATATCACAGGTTTGGGTTTGGGCGAAGCGAAAGCTTTGGTTGAATCCGCACCAAAGGCCGTGAAAGAAGCAGTTGCAAAAGATGAAGCAGAAAAAATGAAAGCGACAATCGAAGCAGCTGGGGCAAAGGTGGAATTGAAATAATTAATTCCATCGGGCCAACATGGTTCGTTAAAAATAGTGGTCACGACTTTCGTGGCAAAATCCGTGCCCGCCATAGAGAAATCTATCGGCGGGCGACGGGCGAAATAAAAGTATACGCAATAGTATCGTTTCGTTTGCAAAACGCACAATAAAAAAAAGGATAGAAACCCATGGCAGTTATCCAAAAACTTAGAAAATCTTTTGGTAAAAGTTTTTTGCAAACTCCGCTTCCTGATTTGATAGAAATTCAGTATAATTCCTACAAGGATTTCTTGCAGGCAGATGTTGCACCACAAAATCGTAAAAATGTGGGTTTGCAAAATGTATTTTCTTCCATGTTCCCTATCAAGGATTACGCAGGTGCCGCCGAATTAGAATTCGTTGAATACAATTTGGAAAAGCCCGCATACAACGTGAAAGAATGTCTTGCCCGCAAGATGACTTATTCCAGCAAATTGAAATTGAAGCTGAGATTAATTTTATGGGATGTCGCCGAAGATGGCAAAAAAACTTTGCGCGATATCAAAGAACAAGAAATCTTTATGGGCGAAGTGCCACTTATGACCGAACGTGGCAGCTTTATTGCATCGGGTGTAGAACGTGTTATCGTTTCACAAATGCATCGTACCCAAGGTGTTGTGTTTGCAACAACCAAAGAAGCCAAGATTGCTGGCAATCCTATTACGTATACTGCACGTATTATTCCAGAACATGGTTCTTGGATTGATTTTGAAGAATCCAAGGGAATCATTTATGTTCGTATCGACCGTCGTCGTAAAATACCTGCGACGGTGTTGTTACGTTGCTTGCCATGTGCCGAAGACGAAAAGAAATGGATTGCAGAACCACGCAAGACCACAATTCGTGGTATGACCGATACCGAAATATTGTCGGTATTCTATAAACGTATCCCACTTAAGACAAACGGCAAAATGTGGATTGGTGCAACCAATGTGTTCGAAGGTTTGGACAAATATCGTTTGAATTATGATTTGATTAATCCAAAGGATAAAAAAGCATTGGCATCCAAAGGTGACCGTTTAAATGCAAAACGTTTGACCAAGATTACAACCGCATCGAAAGAATTTGGTATTATGCCTGATGCATTGATTGGTGAATATCTGTTTGATCCAATTATGTCGGGTGACCAGGTTATGTATCAATCGGGAACAGAAATCACCGAAGAAGTATTGGCAGATATTGAAAAGTTGGGTGTTAAAGAAATATCACTTATATCCATAGACAATACAACGATGACCGCACATATGCGCAATACACTTGTTGCGGATAAAACGGCAAATCGTGAAGAGGCCTTGATTGAAATCTATAACATCATCAGACCGGGTGAACGCCCAACATTAGAAGCGGCAATCAACCTGTTTATGCGTCAAGGTTTCGAATTGGCATACTATGATTTGTCACCGGTTGGTCGTTTCAAAATGAACAAACGTTTGAAAATTGATTCTGGCAAAAAACCAGAAGATGAACGTTTGCTGACCAAGGGCGATTTCTTGGCGGTGTTAAAGACATTGACCAATATTATTGATCACAAAGATACAATTGATGATATTGATAACCTGTCAAATCGTCGTGTACGTACGGTTGGTGAATTGTTAGAACAGAATTTCCGTACAGGTATGGTTCGTATTGAAAGATTGGTTCGCGAAGCGTTGTCTTCACCAAACATCGCGACAATGCAACCACAAGATGTTGTTAACGTAAATCCGTTAATGTCATTGGTTGCAGAATTTTTGGGGACCAGTCAGTTGTCACAATTTATGGATGCGTATAACCCGCTTTCTGAATTGGAACACAAACGTCGTATTTCTGCGTTGGGTCCTGGGGGGCTTAACCGTGAACGTGCCGGCATTGATGTCCGCGACGTCCATCCGACACACTATGGTCGTTTGTGCCCAATTAACACACCCGAAGGTGCAAACATTGGTTTGATTAACCACCTTGCATCGTATGCGCGTGTTAATCCATACGGGTTTATCGAAACACCATACTATGTTGTAGAAAACAGCAAGATTACCGACAAAATGGTATATCTGACCGCTGATGAAGAATTGGGTCACAAAATTGCCCAGGGTAACACCCCAACAAATGATAAAGGTGTATTAACCGAAGAATTGGTTACGGCACGTGTTGATGGTGAATTTACCCGTGTGCCACGCAGCGAAGTCGATTTAATCGACGTTGAACCACGCCAGGTGGTATCAATATCAACCGGACTTATTCCGTTCGTTGAAAACGACGACGCGAACCGTGCTTTGATGGGATCGAACATGCAACGCCAGGCCGTGCCATTGATGCGTGTACAAACACCATTGGTTGGAACGGGTATTGAACGCGAAGTTGCACGTGATTCTCGTACAGGTAAGGTTGCAAAGCACAGTGGTATCGTTGAATCTGCAGACGCAAATCGTATTGTGGTTAAATGTATGAACAGCCGCAACGTTGTGACCGGTGTTGATATTTACAACCTTGAAAAATATGAACGTTCAAACAACGATACGATTTTGCACCAAAAACCATTGGTCAAGGCGGGCGACCGTATTTCTGCGGGTGACATTATCGCAGATGGTTCGTCAATGAACTATGGTGAATTGGCGTTGGGTCGTAACGTGTTGGTGGCGTTTGTGCCATGGCGTGGATATAACTATGAAGACTCTATCGTGATTTCCGAAAAGATTTCTCGCGATGACGTTTACACATCTGTAAAAATCGTTGAAAAAGAAATCAAGGTTCGCGATACACAATTGGGACCTGAAAGTTTGACACGCGATATTCCAAATGTCAGCGAAGAAGCATTAAAGAATTTGGACGAATCCGGTATCATCTATATCGGCGCACGTGTGAAACAGGGCGATATTTTGGTTGGTCACGTTTCACCAAAATCTGAAACATTGCTTACACCCGAAGAAGCGTTATTGCGTAACATCTTTGGTGACAAGGCACAAAATGTTAAAGATACATCTTTGCGTGTTGGACCGAACGAAGAAGGTACTGTCATCGGTGTGAACATTTTGACACGTCATGGTGTTAAGAAAGATGAACGCACCCAGATGATTGAACTTGAAAAAATCAACAAGATAAACAAAGACCGTGATGAAGAAATCCTTATTATGGAAAAGGGCTTCGCAGACCAGGTATTCCAAATGGCCGAAGGTCAAACAATCGAAGCGGGCACGGGCAGTATCAAACCGTTTGTTGGTAAAAAACTTACACAAGAAGTTTTCGAAGCAATCAAGCCAGTTGATATTAAAAAGTTGTCTGTTGGTAATAAAGAAGTTCAAACCAAGATTGATGAATTGCGTGAACAGCATTTAATCAAATTAAAACAATTGAACGAAAATGCAGATCGCGAAATCGAAAAGGCGACAGAAAGCAATTCTTTGAATGCCGGTGTATTGAAAGAAGTCAAAGTTTACATCGCACACAAGATGAAATTGCAGCCAGGTGATAAAATGGCCGGTCGTCACGGAAACAAGGGTATCGTATCCCGCGTTGTTCCAATCGAAGATATGCCACATATGGAAGATGGAACACCGGTTGATATCGTTTTGAATCCGCTTGGTGTGCCAAGTCGTATGAACTTTGGTCAGATTTTGGAAACACACCTTGGGATGGCGGCACGCGCATTGGGTGAACAAATTGGCGCGGTGTTGGAAGAAGTAAAACAGAAACGCGCGGTTACCGACGATTTGCGTGCAATCATGGGCAAGATTTATGGTAAAGAAACAGCGGAAAAATTGGCCAAGATGACCGATACCGATGTTCGTGCCCAGGCTGCATTATTACGTGACGGTGTACCAATGGCAACGCCGACATTTGACGGTGCAACCCCAGAAGATGTTCGCAAGATGTTGAAATTGGCGAAATTGCCGGAAACAGGTCAATTTACATTGTATGACGGTGTGACTGGTGAGAAATTCGCACGTCCGGTTACGGTTGGTGTAATGTACATGTTGAAACTGCATCACTTTGTTGATGAAAAGATTCACGCACGTTCTACGGCAAGTTATTCACTTGTCACACAACAGCCGTTATCAGGTAAGGCACACATGGGTGGTCAGCGTCTTGGAGAAATGGAAGTTTGGGCGCTGGAGGCACATGGTGCAGCCCACCTGTTGCGTGAAATGTTAACAGTGAAATCTGACGATATTGTTGGACGTAACAAAATGTACGAATCAATTATATCGGGCAGTGATGACATCCAAACCGGTACCCCCGAAGCATTTAACGTGTTTGTACGTGAATTGCGCGGACTTGGGTTGGCGATGACACCAAAGAAGATAGATTAGTGGATAGTATTAGTCGCCGGTGGCGTAATGCCATCGGCACTAGCCACTAACACTAACCACTAACAACTAAGTAAGGAGCTTAGAAATATGACAAATATGTTGCAAAAGATATTTGGACAAATTGAAACCAGGGAACAATTTGATGCATTGCGTGTAACGATTGCATCCCCAGAAGAAATCCTTTCCTGGTCTCATGGCGAGGTTACAAAACCGGAAACAATAAACTATCATTCGTTAAAACCCGAAGCGGATGGTTTATTCTGTCAAAAGATTTTTGGACCTGTCAAAGACTATGAATGTGCGTGCGGCAAATATAAAAGAATTAAATTCCGCGGTACAATCTGTGAACGTTGCGGTGTCGAAGTTGGTGCATCATCTGTTCGTCGTGAACGTATGGGGCATATTAAACTTGCCATGCCGGTTGCACACACATGGTTCTTGCGCGAAGGAAAAATTGCAACTTTGTTGAACAATCTGTCACAAAAGAAACTGGAACAGGTTGTTTCGTATGATGCGTACATTGTTATTGAACCAGGACTTACCAGTTTGAAACAATATGATGTAATCAGTGAAGATGAATATCGCGCGGCGGTTGAAGAATTTGGCCCGGATAGTTTCCGTGTTGGTATCGGTGCCGAAGGCGTCCGCAATATTATTGCTAATTTGGATATGGGTGACGAAAGAACACGTCTGCGTGGCGAATTGGCGAAAACGCAATCCGAAGCGAAACGTAAATCAATCATCAAACAATTAAAATTGGTCGAAGCATTTTTGGATTCTAAAACAGAACCTGCATGGATGTTGCCGGATATTATCCCGGTTATTCCACCAGATATGCGTCCATTGGTCACATTGGATGCGGGTCATGTTGCGGCATCTGATTTGAACGATTTGTATCGTCGTGTTATTATCCGTAACAATCGTTTGAAACGCTTTATGGAAATGCATGCACCTGAAATCATTATTCGTAATGAAAAACGCATGTTGCAAGAAGCGGTTGATTCATTGTTCGATAACGAACACAAAACACGCCCGATGGTTTCACAAAATCGTCGTCCACTTAAATCATTGTCTGGGTCTTTGCGTGGTAAATCTGGACGTTTCCGTATGAACATGTTGGGTAAACGTGTTGATTATTCTGGCCGTAGTGTGATTGTGTCTGGGCCATCATTAAAGATGCACCAGGTCGGTTTACCAAAAGCGATGGCATTGGAATTGTTTAAACCATTTGTGTTCGCGCGTTTGATGGCGGGTGATTATGCAAATACATTAAAGACAGCACGCAAGATGGTTGAAAACGGCGAAGATATCGTATGGGAAATCTTGGAAAAGGTTATTCACGAACATCCGGTTCTGTTGAACCGTGCGCCTTCGTTGCACAGATTGTCATTGTTGGCATTTGAACCAGTCTTGATTGAAGGTAAGGCAATTCGTTTGCACCCATTGGTATGTAAAGGATTTAACGCCGACTTTGACGGTGACCAGATGGCTGTACACGTTCCAATTTCATTAGAAGCACAATTGGAAGCACGCACATTGATGTTATCAACAAATAACATTTTGTCGCCGGCAAACGGTGAACCAATGACCGTTCCTTCACAAGACATGGTGTTGGGTATTTACTATATTTCGTTGATAAATGGTGAACATACCGAAAAGTCACCGCGCTTTATCAATATGGACGAAGTAAAATTGGCATTGGAAAACAAAACAATCACGTTGCACACACCAATTGTTGCACGTATCAATGGCAAGAATTACAAAACAACCGCCGGTCGTATGATTATCGGTGAATTGTTACCAAAATCTGACAAGATGCCATTTGATTTGGTAAACAAAGTTATGGGGCGTGGTGATTTGGAATCATTATTGTCCATCACGTATGAACGTTGTGGCGACAAAGCCATGATATTGTTGGCTGACGCGTTAAAGAACACTGGGTTCGAACAAGCGGCACGCAGTGGTATTTCTATTGGGTTTGACGACGTTGTGATTCCAGAAGAAAAAGAAGCCATGATTGCCGCCGCAGAAAAGGCCGCCGCAGATATCGAAGAACAATATCAAAACGGTTTGGTGTCAGCAGGGGAACGTTACAACAAATTGATTGATATGTGGCAGAGAACGACATCTGAACTTGGTAAAAAGGCATACGAAGCGTTGGGTAAATCAACGGGCGACAATTGGAACTCTATCTATATGATGGCTGATTCCAAGGCTCGTGGTTCCAAGAACCAGATTCAACAGTTGGCGGGTATGCGTGGTATGATGCAGAAGCCGGACGGTTCGATTATCGAAGTTCCAATTATTTCAAACTTTAAAGAAGGTTTGACAATGGCGGAATACTTTACATCAACCCACGGTGCACGTAAAGGTTTGTCCGATACCGCGTTGAAAACCGCACAGGCAGGTTACCTGACACGTCGTTTGGTTGACTTGGCATTGAATACGGTTATCACAGAACACGATTGCGGAACAAAAGAATTTATTACCGCACGTCCAGTGTACCAGGGCAGCACATTGTCTGTGCCACTGGGTGACGTTGTTTTGGGACGTACCGCGGCCAAAGATATTATTCACCCAATAACCAAAGAAGTTATTGTACCAGCTGGCGAATTGATTACCAAAGTTGCCGCACGTGCAATCAATGAATCTGGGTTGCCGAGTGTTGATGTCCGCAGTGTGCTTACATGCTGCAGTGATGGTTTGTGTGCAAAATGCTATGGTATGGATTTGTCACGTCAATCATTGGTACATGTCGGCGAAGCGGTCGGTGTTGTTGCGGGTCAATCCATTGGTGAACCTGGAACCCAGTTGACGTTGCGTACCTTCCACATCGGTGGTATTGCGTCTGGTGGTGCCGAAAGCCACTATATCGAAGTTCCGGTCGCCGGTACAATCAAATTGTCGGGTGTAAATACGATTACCAATTCTGTTGGTCGTGTCGTCGTGTTGTCACGTAATGGCAAGGTTGCAATTGTATCACCAAAGGGTGACGAATTGTTCAGCTGCGCATTACCATATGCATCTATGTTGATTGTAAATGATGGTGACAAGGTTGAAAAGGGCGCCAAGGTCGCAGAATGGGATCCATATTCCAACACGATTATCGCCGAAAAAGATGGTATCGTCAGCTTTAATGATTTGACCGAAAACGTGTCTTACCAAGAAGAAGTTGACGCCATGACCGGTATCGTTTCGCGCAAGGTTATCAATTGGAAGACGAACACCAAGAAAGCATTGCAACCTGCAATCAGATTGGTTAATGAAAAGGGCGATGTCTTGTCACTGGGTGGCAAAAAGATTGCCGAATATCTGTTACCAATCCATTCTGTTTTGATGGTTGAAAATGGTGCGCATGTTGCGGCGGGTGATGTTTTGGCACGTATCCCGGTTCAGGCAAAGCGTACGGGCGATATTACCGGTGGTTTGCCGCGTGTTGAAGAATTATTGGAAGTGCGTCGTCCATCTAACCCGGCATTGCTTGCAGAAATTGATGGAACCGTTGAATTGGAAGATGCGAAATCCAAGATTATTATTCGCATTGAACCAGACGATGGCACAAAACCATGGGAATGCGCGGTGCCAAAGGGAACAAACCTGCTTGTCCGCAGTGGTGATGTTGTGAAGAAGGCGGATAAATTGGTTGACGGTGACCCGGTACCCCAAGATATTTTGCGTATCCTTGGGCAAAAGGCACTTGCAACATTTATGGTCGAACAGATTCAACAGGTTTACCGCCTGCAGGGTGTGTCCATCAATGACAAACATATTGAAATTTTGATACGTGAAATGACACGTCGTGTTGAAATCACGGATCCGGGTGATACAGGATTCTTGATGGGCCATGTCGTTGACCGTGTTGATTTCGAAGAAGAAAATGAACGTGTTAAACATGATGGTGGTCGCCCGGCGGTCGCATCCCAGGTCTTGGTTGGATTGACCCGTGCGTCATTGACCACACGTTCGTTCATATCCAACGCATCGTTCCAACAGACAACCAAAGTTTTGGTTGATGCGGCAATCAATGGTTCAACCGATAAATTGGTCGGTATAAATGAAAACTTGATTGTTGGTCGTTTGATACCAATTGGTACGGGTGCATATGTCCGCCGTGTGCGTGAAATTGCCAAGGCCGAAGAGAAGGCTGAACGCATTGCACGCGAAGGTGGCGAACATCAACAGTTGTTGGATTTGTAACAAAATAAAAATATGGCGCAGGTTGGTTTTTAATCCGTCTGCGCTATAACACCAGCAAATGATTACAATGTCAAATTAAACTTTTACTTGCAAAACATTGATATTGTAATAGAATAACAGGCATGAAATAAAAAAGGATAGAAAATGGCAACGCCAAGAAGTAAAACAAGTAAAGCACGCGGTGCACAACGTCGCAGCCATGATGCATTGTCTGTAATGCCATGCGGTGTTTGCAAAACATGTGGCGAAAAGAAACGCCCACATCATGTATGCCCTGCATGCGGTGCAAAATAATAACCAAATAAAATAATTGCAGATTGGGCACGCATTCGTGCCTGTCTGCGTTTTTTATATACCATGGATACAGATAAAAAAATTATTGCAATAGATGCGATGGGTGGTGACAAAGGTCCCGCCGCGGTTCTTGGTGGAATGAACCAATTTTTATATCAACATGGTGAAAACACTGTAACTTTCCGTGTGTTTGGTGAAGAAAAAAAATTACGTAAAATGTTGGCACGTTATCCACGTGTTGCACGTAATTGTGTTATTATCGATGCGCCTGATGTAATTCATGGTACAGACAAGGTTCGTGATGTTATTCGTCATGCGCAAAATACATCTATGTATATGGCAATCAAAGATGTCCGCGAAGGTAATTCGGCGGCGGTGGTCAGTTCGGGTAATACCGGCGTGTTGATGTCGCTGTCTAAATTGGCATTAAAAACCATAGACGGTATTTCACGTCCGGCAATTACAACTATGTTGCCATCGGGTGCGGGCGATTCACGTGTGGTTGTGTTAGATTTGGGCGCAAATGTGCAGTGTGATGCGGAAAACCTGTTCGATTTTACAATATTGGGTGGGGTGTATGCCGAAATCATCGGAAAAATGACACGTCCAAAATTGGGGGTGTTGAATATCGGTGAAGAAGAAACCAAGGGCAACGAAACACTGCAACGTGTAAATCGGGTATTGTCGGAACATCGCGATGAATTACCGTATGAATACCTTGGGTTTGTGGAACCAACAGACATCAGTGCCGGTCGGGTTCAGGTTGTCGTGACCGATGGATTTACCGGCAACATTGTTTTAAAGACGGTCGAAGGTACGGCAAAATTGATTAAGCGTGTTATTACCGAAAATATGAAGAAGTCTTTCTTGGCGGTTCTTGGTGCATTTTTCTTGGTGCATGTTTTTAAACGTTTGAAACATAAAATTGATCCGCGTTCTTATGCTGGCGCAACATTTTTAGGATTAAATGGTTTCGCCGTAAAAACGCATGGAAATTCTGATGCGTTGGCATTTGCAAATGCGATTCAATATGCATCGGATATGACCAGTGCAAATCTTAATGATGTAATTCGCGGTCGCGTTGCAACAATGGCGCATATCCGCGAAGAATTAAAATCCGCCGAATAATTTTATTTTATATACTTCCAAAATATGATAGAATAAACACAGGTTATTGTGTAGTGGGGAAAATGAAACTTACGCGATTATCTTGTTTGATGGCGATGTGCATGGTGTGCAACGTACATGCAGATGATGTGTCGCCCCAGGTTCAGCGTTTATTGGCGGAAAAACAGCAAAAAATTGCGGAACTAGAACAATGCGATGGCAAACGTAAAGGCTTTATGATTGCGGGTATCTCAACTATTGGGCTTACTGCGGTTGGGGTTGGTGTGAATATTGCCCAGGCGAATAAAAGCAGTAACTTGTCCAGCCAAATAGAGGCAAAAAATAAAGAATTGGCCACACAACAAACAAATCTTCAAAATATAAACGCGCAAATCACGAAAAAGGAGCATGACCAGGTACGCGTAGCCTGTGAACAAGACGAAACCAAACAATGGTCTGATGGTCAGTGTATTGCCAAGGTTCCTGGCGTTGTTCAACAAGAACAGCCGGTCGTCACTGAACCTGCAAAAACATCTGCGGCACCTGGGGCGCCTGTGGCGGACAGTGGCCCGACCGAACCAAAGGTCGATGCAACCAAATGGACCAAGGAAGCATATCAACAGTGTCTTGCTAATTTTTATACTGGGTTTGCAATGACTTTATCTTCGAACCCAAATGAAAAGGTCGGTGTCAGATGGTATTGGTCAAAATCGCATAACGGAAAATGGTGCGAAGGGTACCAAGGTGGCAAATATTTTTATGATTACAAGAAAAATCCAAACCCATGCACAAAATCAAAATTTACATCATTGGCTAATGGTGAATGGACGATAACTTTGCAAAATGGTAAAACCATGAAAGGGATTGCAATGTGCAGTAATACCCGTGGCAGTGTAAGGGACGAAGTTCGTGACAGTATAGATATTGGTGGAAATGGTGCAAATTGTTGGTGCAAATTAACGAAAACGGATGTGTCAGATTGTTTGGTAACACAAAAGTTTTCCTGGGTTTTCATGGATGATTTCCCATCGGTTGGTGCTTCAGATTTAGAAGACAAAGGCGTCTATGATGAATCACATAACCCAATGCCAGATGCGTATTACCAATTAGGACAAAATACCTGTCTATGGGAATGTGCAAATGAATGTGGTTACCAATTATTTGATTACGGTGGCAGGGACCGTGCAAGGGTTATGCATGGTGTGCCTTGGATAGACCTGTATGACACAGATAAACAAGCATTGTTGGATTTAATGCGCGGTAAATAAAAACAACGCCGACGATTACTCATCGGCGCGCTCTCCTTCCTTCCGGAACCCGGAAACTGTGTACGATAATTATGCTGCCATTGCAACGTTATCGCTTGACTTGTCGCTTTCGGCATCCAAAATGCGTTTTGCTTCGGCGAAAACCATTTCTTTTACACGTAAAGCCAATTCTTTTGTTTCCAAACTTTCGGCGGCAACGTCAAAATTATCTGTGCGAATTTGTAAAGAAACATATGCGCCAATCAACGAAGTGCGTGGCAAATCTTCGATAGAACGTGGCGTATTGTTATGGCCAATTTGCAATTCATCACTAAGAGATATTATTTGACGATCTGCATTGACCCACACAGTTGTGCTTAACACTTTGTGCAGTGCAATCATGATTTCTTTGATGTTTTTCGGCATGTGTGTCCCTCCTTTGTCGGGTGGTTGTCAAAAATTCAAGCCAGTTTTGTATTTACATCATGTATTTACAAAAAACTGATTTAAACCTCTGTTTTGTTCCTTGTTTTTCCCAGAAAACCAAGATTTCTTTAGATTTCTGGGCTTTTTATGTTTTGGTCCCTTGTCTATACACGGATGATAGAATAAAAACGAATCGCGGGTCAAGAGAAAAAATATAAAAAAAATGAAAAAAAATTAATTTATCGTCAACGCATTGCAATTAGACGAATTTTTCTGGAATAATTTTTGTGAAAATTTTAAACAGGCGTCTAAAAATTGTTGTGTCGGG
This sequence comes from Candidatus Enterousia sp., assembly GCA_045647355.1. Classification (GTDB taxonomy): domain Bacteria; phylum Pseudomonadota; class Alphaproteobacteria; order Rs-D84; family Rs-D84; genus Enterousia. Next base: position 390,216 of record JAZRMF010000005.1, on the reverse strand, counting down.
GCCGTGATGGTATATACGTGGTTTCAAATCACCGGGTCTGCGCCCCGTCCAAGTTGTGATTCCGCCCTTTGTTGTTACGTGCCATGATATTTTTGTGTCTTCAATAATCATGTCTCGCAATTTTTTTGCGAATTCCGCGCTTTCAAAGATAACCACGTTTTCGGTGTTGTAATAGGCGCTGCGTGGGTCCAAATTAAAACTGCCTATCCATGAAATTTTATCATCAAAGACAATGGTCTTGCTGTGCATGACAGAAAAACTTGATTGTTTGCGTTCACGGTCATGGATTTTTCCGCGTCTGTTTTCCGCAGACAGCATGAATTCATAAACATCCACACCAGATTTAATAAGTCTGGTGCGATATTTTTCCCATTTCCCGTAAACCGTAGGCGCGTTTGTTGAAGCCAAAGAATTTGTGACAATCGTTAAATGCACACCTGATTTTTCTTCGTTGCACATCATGCGCATACCGCCGTTACCAGGCACAAAATATGCCGCAGAAACATAGGCGCTTTTTTGTGTCTTTTGCCACAGTTCCCCAAGCGCCAGCATAATTTCGCCACTGTAATTTTCTTTATCAGCCATTGACATTTCGACCTTTTCAGGTGGGTCGGCGATAAAGCGACCATGTCCCCATGAAAAGTCAAAATTCTTGCGATTAAATTCGCGTATAGCAAGCGATATAATTGTGTCGTATTTCCGTTTATTAATGGAATTGGTCTGTGTCAATTTTTGAAATTGTTTTTCAAGTCTTTTTAATGCGTGACGCGAACAGGCCTTTGGAATCACAGATGCGGGTACAGACAGATGATAATTCCAATAATCATTAAAGCTGGCGGTGGCATCACATGCGACATTACCAATAAACAACACGTCTGTATCCGAAAAGTTTGATGCAGTTTCTGGCATAAAATAATTACTGCCCACGTTGCGACCGCCTGTAATGAACGCCACATTGTCGACAATGAACAACTTGTTATGCATACGGGAATTAAGCCGATTAAAATCCATCAGCATTTGCGGATAGTACAAAATCCGAGAACGATTTTTGACCGCGTTAAAGATTTTTACTTCTATGTTTGGATGCTGGTTCAACAGTATTACATCTGCGATATCAGAATTGGTTCCATAATCATCAATCAGTATCCTTACTTTGACACCGCGATCGGCCGCATTTTTTAATTCATCAATTAAAATGTGCGAAGAAAAATCGTTGCTGTAGATATACGTCTGTAAATCGATAGTCTTGGTTGCCATACGTGCAAAGGCCGCCCGAATAACAAATGCCGACAAACCATCATCAATAAGTGTTGCGCCACTTGCGTTTTTTTCAAGTTCTTTTTTATATTCCTTTACAATAGGCGTGGCCAGTGGGTTGTATTTAAAATCACGTTCAGTAATCTTTGGTTTATACGTGCCTAGGCGTTTATCGCGCATACTGGTTGGAATAGAAGTGCAACTGATGATTGGTGCCCGTCCCGAAGATGAAAAAAACTTTCTAAAATTCATGTTGCTTTTTAACCTTGGAACAATTTTAGGAAATAGATATTGTTTTTTCAAGTTAAAAGACCAACCTGTTGCAATTTCTAAACAATAAAAGTTGATTTTGATGATACTTTTTCTCTTGCGTTAATGTGCGCGAAAATGATAAAATAAATTCAATGGAAGGAAAGATTTTACAATGAAACGATTTGCTATGTTCCTTGGGGGACTGTTGATACTGCCCGCATTTGGCGAGGTTGCACCAGTATTCTATGACGAATATGACATAGAATATGCCGACTATGCAGACCAAGAATACTTGGATGCGGACGACGAGTTATTATACGAAGAAGATGAAGCCACTGAAAAATCGGCCAAAACGCCGGTCAAGGTTTCACGTCAACAAACCGTGTCGCGTAATATTGCAAATCGTTCCACTGCGTCACGTACTGTTCCTTCTTCCCAGACCAGTGCGGCATCTGGGCGCGGCAAATCATCTGGAAATTCGGCACGTGCGGTTGCGGCGCGTACAACAACGAACGCATCGCCACGTGCAAATGCATCACGTACGGTAACTTCACGTACCGCGGCGACAAATGCAACACGTGCGGCGGCAACGCGCGCAACGGGCGGTACACGTACTGGTGTTACCGCGCGTACGGGCAAGGTTGCAACAACCGCGGTCAAGGCATCGGGTACATCCGCGGCGCGCAACGCGACAACGGGAACCCGTGTCTCACGTGCGGCACGCACCACTGGTAAAGTTATGGCCATATCTGGAAATGGTGTGGGAACGGGGGGAGATACGCTATACAATTCAAATGGAACGTCATCGTTATATAATTCTACATCGGCGCGTTTGGGTGTTCGTTCCAGTTCGTCACTGCGTCGTTCTCCGGTGGTCAGTGTGACATCAAATGGACTTACCACCACAGAAGAGGCGGTCGTTGCCGCCGATACATCCGAGATGGACGAATTGGCGGAATTGACGGATTACTGCAAATCGCAATACATGGCATGTATGGATAATTACTGTAATGTCTTGGATGAAAACCAGGGCCGTTGCAGTTGCAGTGTCAATCTGAAAAATTATGCTAAATCCGAGGCGGCATTAAAACAGGCAACCGAAGAATTGCAAGAGGTCGCCCAAAAGATTCAATACATTGGACTTTCCGCGCGCGAGGTTGAAACGTTATTCACCCAGACCGAGGCCGAACGTACCATGCAAACAAAAACTGATACGACCCAGTTGAAAACGAGTCTTGATAAAGTCAAAGACATGATTATCGAGGCACGTTCTGGCAATGCATCCAGTACGTCCAGTGGTATGAGTTTTGACCTTAGTGGGTTGCTTGATTTCACCATAGACAGTACTGGTTTCGATTTGTCATCATTCCTTGGTGGTTTCGGCAGCAGTAATGGTAACGTCAGCAACCAACGCGGTGAAGAATTGTTCAAAACGGCGACGAACCGTTGCAAGGCGAACGTTCTACGTGCCTGTACGGCCCAGGGTGTTGATGCGTCAACAATAACCAACGCGTACGATTTGGAAATTGATAAAGAATGTATTGCGTATGAAAAATCGCTTAATGAATCTAACAATGAAATGACGGCGACCGTTCGTAATGCCAAGAACGTTCTGCAAAAGGCGCGTTTGATGGTTGCCCAGTCGAAAAACGAATACGACATGCGTGGTTGTATAAACGCATTGGATTCCTGTATGCAGGATGAATTCGTTTGCGGGTCTGATTATGAAAATTGCTTGGACCCATCGGGCCGCTATATTGTTAACGGCGCAATCGTTGTTGGTTCACAACCCGGCCATGCAATTGACCCGTCATTGCCAGAGGTCGTAGGCAGCGTCCTGACCAGTGACGTTTGTGATATTAATTTGTATCGTACATGGGATTTCTCGACCGGTTCATGTAACGGATATGGTTTAACGCACACGTCACCGACGGATATGAATCAAAATAATGCCTGGGGTGCGGGTACGAACGATACATTGGCAAACTATATCAATGAAACGGTTACAAACGAATTACCCACAGACACCAGTGTAAACATGTCGAAATACTTGCAGAACAAGATTGGGTATGCCAAAAAGGATAGCCAATTGGGTACGGTCAATTATGGTATGTGCATTGGCGTGTTGAACAAGTGCCAGGATTATACATACACGGGCAAGGGTACATCGGCGGAATATAATCCGAATAACGATGTTATCAAACAATACTTGGGCCGCGTGCTGATTCAGATCAAGGCGAAACAGGATGAAATCTTGTCCGAATATGCCGAAAGTTGCATAACCGATGTTCAATCATGTTTGTCACAAAACGGTTATCCAACCGAAGAACCATCTGAATGGGGAACCGACAATGCCCAGATACAGGCAAACATTGCAATCAACGCGTGTCGTGCATCAATTGTGACATGTATGTCTGTGAACGGTTATTCTGTTGGAACCCCAACGCCAGACGAAATGAATTGCTGGGTCATGGGATTGCAGTTTAATACGGTAACACAGGAATGTGAGCAGTACCAAAACGTTGGCGCCGGCGGCAGTAATGGTGGCGGTAACGGCGGCGGTGGCAACGGCGGCGAGTATACCGTAAAGTTTAGTTGCACCAGCAGCGGTACGGGGAGTCCGGAACCAAAAACGACAGTGAATGGCACTGTGAACTTACATTCAAATACAAGTGTATGTAAGCGTAACGGTTACGAATTGCGGGGTTGGGTCTGTGAAGGCCAGTGGTATAGCCCTGGTGCACCGTATAGCCCGTCGGCTAATAATTTAACGTGTACGGCGGATTATCCGAGTGGTAATAATACTTCATATACAATAACAATGGCTTGTGACACGTCTTGTACGGGGAATAAACCATCAAACATAACAGGAATTACAAGTGGTCAAAACCAAACACTGTCTGGTTGTGCGGGTTCGGGACAAAGTGTTAGTGCATGGTCTTGTACAGCGGGCGGTTCTGTAAATGGTAATACTGTCACGGTAACAGGTAACACAACCTGCACCGCAACATGTTCGGGTTCAACACCCCCATCGAGTGACTATACAATAACATATAATTGTGGTACGGGTGGATCATTTGCCAATGCGGGTGGTAAAGTAACGCAAACTGGTTCTGGTCAGGTTAATCTGAAACCCAGTACGATTTGCAATGCACCGGGCGCAAACTACACGTTTGATTATTGGAAATGTGGTAACAGCAGCACACATTATGCAAGTGGGGGCAGTTATAATTTAAGCGCCGATGTGACGTGTACTGCACAGTGGAAAACTTCAACACCGACACCAACATGTTCGGATTATAACAATGATCCGACCGCGTGTGGAAATACTACTGGTTGTCAATATTGCACAACAAACAACCAATGTATAGTTTCTAGCGCCACATGTACGACGGGGGGATTTTCAAACTATAACGGTGAGCTAGGTTTGACAGACTAGTAGGGGGATACACAATGATTAATTCTAAAATATTTATTTTGCCGTTGATTTTGGCGTCGGTATCTGCCGGTGCAATGGAACTTAGTATATATTACGACACTAATCCAGATACCAGCTGCGAAACATTTTGTAGTATTCCGTACCAGGGGGAGGGATGCTGTCCCGAGGCGAATGTCATTACCCAAGAGGCAATTTTTGAAAAATTCGCGGCTTCGGCCGAGGTCAGAGGTGAAACATTTTCTGGATTTAAATTGTCGGATGGAAGTGAACTTATGAATTCCAGTGGAGAGTTAAAACTGACCGGCGCCCAGGTTGCCGCCAAAGGTTCCATCGCCAGTGGCGCTACATTACGTACAACCAATACATGCGCTGGTACCAGTGAGAGAAATCCGAATGGTGTGTGTACTGAACCTGATGGTGAATATTACGATAAAGGTGGAAATACTGTGCCATCTTCTGGGCTTACTTGTTGGAGATGGGAAAATGGCAAAAAGGTAAATTATTGTTATTGGCGGGTAAATGTTATATTTCACGACAAGCCGACATCGGGTGCCAATGGTATAACCGTTAATAACGGTAACGAAGGGTTGAAATTAAATTGTAATGGTGGCAGCGGATGCGTCAAGGATACAAGCAGTGGCATCCCATGTGTTGAATATAACGGTGCCGGAACATGCACACATATTCGTACCCCAAATGCGCCAGGATATAGTTTTCGTGGATATTATCTTGGCAAGATTGATGGTCAGGTAGTTAGTTTGCCATCTGATATTATCGCAGAACACAGTACCACAGAAGGTGGGGCGTTCAGCAATTTCTTCCCGAAAAACCTAAATAGCTCCTCGACCAGTATTCTAGGGCATGCGATTGTTGTTATGAGTGATACACCTGTGCCGATTACGAATCCGGGAGCAATCATTGAAACAACAGCGCCGATTGATGTTGAAGTATATGGTGGTTGGGCGCGTGATTGTGCAACAGACCATCTACTTAATCCGGCCGGATGTCTTATGCGGTTGGGGCAAACCTATAACACCAACAGTTATGGATTGGGCAAAGGTGACGTAAGGTATGACACCCAATGTAGGGGGGGCCAACATGTGACGAGCAGTAGTAGTGGCACATATAATCCACAATGTGAAGATGATACCGGTGATATAACATTTACCTATAATTTCCATAATCAATATGGCGAACCCATTGAATGTGGATCGGTAACCCCAAGCGCCTGCACAACAGGGAACAATGTTTCGTTGGTAAGTGCATCGAATTTCAGTGCCGCGTGTGGTAGTGAATACGTATTGCGGTATTTATACATAAATGATGAATGGTATAGACCTTCTTATCAGGCGGGGTGCAACACCAATGTGTTTGGTCAAAGCGGACAGGTAACTATTGAAGGGTATGCATGTGAAACGTGCAAAGATGCCGAAGCCCCTGAACATGGACATTGCGAGGACATGACAAGTTCGGTACAAATTAATTACAATCCAGTCAGTCCTGACCACAATGGTGTTGGTAGTAGTGGGTACACTGTTGGATACGGTGGTCTGTGGGGGGCGGACCCAAATGGGTCAAATGCATATCCGGCATGTCGCAAAATAGTATGCGATGCGGGGTATCAGCTGTGGACCTACAACAACGGTACAAGAAGCTGTATCACAGACCGTGAAGCATGTCTGCTCAAGAATCCGGATAATCCATCAATATGTGACGAAATCGGCTTCACATGCCCGTCCACTGGGTATACACCAGTTGCGAACAGCCTTGTAACAATCAGCGGACCAAACAAATCCGGCACCACTTGCAGTTATACAATTGGATGTTCGGCGGGTGTTCCAGAATGGGAGACGGGGGCTACAGCTGGCAGTACGGTTGTTACATGCACGGGCAGTCAATGTACATCAACCTGGGTTCAAAGCCAATTGAATGGTAAATCTTGTTTCGTTTGCCCGCATTATAACGGTGCAGATTGGAGTGTATCACCGGGTGCGCCGACACAGTCAGGCTTCCAGTGTTCATACCATATCCTTTGCAATGGTCGCGTTAGCTGTCCGCGTATATTGAAGAAGGATGGCGTTACGATTACGGGAAATTCCGACTATGTCACTTGTGACGAGTCCAACAACCATCAATGTACCGCGGGTTATGGGCCATACCAAAGTCTTTACTTCTTGACGACCGAATTTGGAAAGTATGAATGTGTGCATAATTCAACAACTGGCATCAATGATGCAGGTTGTGGTGGATCCACTTATACATGCCCAACAACAGGTTTGCCAACAATAAGTCATGGTGAGATTTCTAATACCAGTTCATGTTATTATCAGCCAAATTGTGATTCGGGTTACACATGTAATACCTCAACACAGTTATGCTCAGAACATGCGTGTAACAATGAAACAAACTGTAACGCGTTATTTGCCCAATATAGTGACCATGCATCAGACCTGTGTCAGGTACCAATACACGTCGATTGTCCTGATCCGACAGGAACGGGTGTAGAGTCATTGGAACATGGCGAAGTTACACTGACATCTTCAACTGATGTTAGGTGCACATACGGGTTTGAATGTACTGAATCAGGGTATCAGTTAGTGGGCGGCAGTACAGCAATGTGTAATCGCAACAATACCAGCAACCTATGTAGCCCAACATGGTTGAATTCTCAAATTCGTTCCCATTCATGCCAATCTAGTGGTAATGGCAAAGGTGATGAAGGAGAAGGTGGTGACGGTGGCGACAAGGAGGGGGAAAGCACCAATTCCGAAAGTTGATAAAAAACGGGGCAATGCCCCGTTTTTTGTTATTAAACAAATATCATTAATGATGTGAAATTAAATGCATTACTATGCCGCCAATGGTGAATACCGTAATGCACAGCAAGAATATCTTTTGTGCGCGATGGTGATGCGTTTCATTGCAATGGTCGCATTTGCACGCATCATGATTAAAATACATAATCCATGATAAAATCAACATTAACCCAGAAAATACGAACACCCAAACCTCGGCACTTTCGGGAATAATTTCATGGTCGGCAAAATCGGGCGCAACCATACCGATAATGCCCAATACCACCGGCAACACACAGCAAAACAGGTGCGGCAGTATACTTGCAATAATTCCAACCTTGACAGCTTTGTTTTTCATCGTTTCTCTCTAATTTTTGGTATCCCCAGTTGGAATCGAACCAGCATCTAATTCTTAGGAGGAATTTGTTCTATCCAATTGAACTATGGGGACACGTGCATTATATTCTAATCACAGATTTTGATATTGCAAGTCATATTAAATTTTGTATAATGTCTGAACACACAAAAGAATATCGAAATGGGAAATAAACTTATTGGATATGGATCTTATTTGCCGGCGCGCGTTATGACGAATGCGGACTTTGAACGTGCGATGGACACGACCGATGAATGGATTGTGTCGCGTACCGGAATTAAACAACGGCACTTTGCGGCCGCGGACGAAACTGTGGCCGATATGGCGACCAATGCGGCCACCGCAGCATTGAAAAATGCAAATATCGGTATTGATGATATCGATATGATTATTGTCGCAACAACGACACCTGAATTGGATTTCCCGTCTGTTGCGGTCCAGGTTATGGGGCGTCTGGGGGCGACCAAGAATATTCCGGCATTTGATGTGCGCGGTGCATGTACCGGATTTATATATGCATTGCATTGCGCACGCGGATTCTTTACCGCCGGTATACACGAAAGAATAATGATTATCGGTGCCGAAAAAATGTCGCGGTTTGTTGATATGACCGACCGGTCAACCGCGGTTCTGTTTGGTGATGGGGCGGGCGCATTAATATTTGAACGTTCCACGTCCAGTTATTCTGGAATTATCGATACGGTTGTTATGTCGGATGGGAAAAAGTTTGACATGCTGCACGGGTCACCAGACCATAAAATAATTATGAACGGCCCAGAAACGTACAAAATGGCGGTATCATTAATGCCAGATGCGGCGCGCTATATAATGGACCATGCGGGCATTACCCAGGATGATATTGATTGGATTATTCCGCACCAGGCGAATATTCGTATTATTCAATCATGTGCGGAAAGGCTCGGTTTCCCGTTGGAAAAGATTTTAATCACCGTGGACAAACATGCAAATACCAGTGGCGCATCTGGTGCATTAGCACTTGCATACGCGTTCGATAATGGTATCATTAAACACGGTCAATTAATTTTATATCCCGCATTTGGCAGTGGGCTAACATGGGGGGCAACTTTAATAAGGGTGTAAAAAATGGCAACTATAACAAGAAATGATTTGGCAATTAAACTGCGCGATAAGTTTGGGTTTACAACGGCACAGGCGGGGAAACTGATAGATTTAATCTTTGATGAGATATGCGAATCTCTGATTAATGGCGAAGAAGTAAAATTCGCAGGTTTTGGCACATTTAAAATATTGGATAAATCTGCGCGTATTGGGCGCAATCCAAAAACTGGTGAAACTGCGATTGTTTCGGCACGTCGTGTGACATCATTCCGTCCATGCAACGAATTCCGCAAACGTGTTTCAAATAAAAAATAGCTCCAGACCAGCTTTTGTGATACTATTACGCATGTAATTAACGAAAGGAGTTTATTATGGAAAATAATTTTAGTCTTAGATTGCAGAATATATTAGATGAACAATATGAAAATGCATCTAACAGAATACAACAAAATAAAGACCAATTACCCCCAGAATATCAGGGCTTTGTTGATGTCCAAATGAACCAACTTCGTGTTGTTTACGAGCAGTTGAAAAAGGCCGCAAATCGTTATCACGAAGATGACAAAACATCTTTGGGCGGGACCAATGATCCAGAACAAGTTATACAAGATTATAAAACTCACTGTGTATTTGAATTTGCACCAATGATTTTGTTATCAGACCCCAAAAATATACGCGGATACAATATGACGTATCAAGACTATTTGAATTGGCAAAAAAGGCAACACCAAGAAATAAATAAGTAAAATAAAAATGCCCGCAATTGCGGGCATTTTCTTTTACCATAACTTTACCCTGTTTTCTGGTGCCACATACATTTTGTTTTCTGGTTTGATATTAAATGCATCATACCATGCATCGATGTGTGGTAATATACCGTTAACACGATTTCTGTTTAATGAATGTTCGTTTGTTTTTGTTTGGGTCACTTCTTGTTCGGGACGCATATTCCCCGCCCATGCACCAGCATATGCGATAAAGAAACGCATGTCGGGTGTTAAACCATCAACTGTGTTGGATTCATTACCAAAGTTTTTATATGCGGTATACGATATCGTTACACCACCGTAATCGGCCAAGTTTTCGCCGAGTGTGAATTTCCCGTTTGCATTGATTCCTGGTGCAACTACAATCTTATCAAAGAAATCACGCATAACATTTGCACGCTTTTCGAATTCGGTGGCATCCGCGGATGTCCACCAATCGCGCATGTTCCCGTCTTTATCAAAATGACGGCCGGAATCATCAAAACCATGTGTCATTTCATGGCCGATAATTGCACCAATCGCACCATAGTTAAATGCATCGTCTGCATTCATATCAAAGAACGGATATTGCAATATGCCCGCGGGAAAACAAATCTCGTTCGTTGATGGATCGTAATACGCATTTATTTGATGTGGGTTCATGTACCAAAGTGTCGGATCATTTTCTTTGCCGATTTTGTTCAGCCAGAAATCATCTTCGAATTTTGCAACACGTATCATGTTTTCAAACAATGTTTCATCTTTATCGATTTTCAATTTTGAATAGTCGCGCCATTTGTCGGGATATCCGATTTTCGCCGTAAATGAATTTAATTTTTCAAGTGCGCGCGTGCGCGTATCATCAGACATCCAATCAATATGTTCCATACGTAATGCATATGCACGACGCAGGTTATTAACCAATTTTTGCATGCGTCTTTTCGCAGATGCTGGAAAATATTTTTTTACATACAGGCGTCCAATCTCTTCGCCCAATGTGCCATCCAAAATACCAATTGCACGTTTCCAACGTGGTTTCTTTTCTTTTTGACCCGACATTGTGCGATTAAAGAAATCAAAAGATATATCATATGTTTTATCATCCAAGAAACCATCCGCTGCCAAGATGATACTGTATTTAAGATAATTCTTGATTAATGTTAAATCGGTATCATTTATAATTTTGATTAATTCTTTGATTGCCGGTGGTTGACCAACATTGATATATTCTGCGGCATTTGAACCACGGGTATTAAAATATGTTTCCCAATCAAATCCAGTGTATTCATCAAGAAAATCTTGGCGCGACATTTTATGATAATTTGCATGTGGGTCACGCAACACTTCTTTGGTAAAGAAAGATTTTGCCATGCGTTCTTCTAATGCATAAATATCTTTTGCGTTGGCCTTGATGCCAAAGTTTTTAAATTGTGCCGCAATAAATTCAATATACTTCTTGCGCACCTTTTTTGTTTGTGCATCGGTATCAAAATAATAATCCCGCGGCAGGCCCGTTCCACCCTGGATAATGTTATAAAGGAAATGTTCGCTGTCCTGTTCATCCAATGCGACCGTGTCGTTCCAAAAGGACGAGAAAAACGCATGATGTTTCCCAAGGTATTCTGGTAATTCTGATTTGCTTTTTATTGCATCAATTTCATCAAAATATTTCAGAACTGGATTGATACCATCGCTGTTTAATTTTGTTTCATCCATCGCGATTTTGTACAGTGTTCCAATTTTGCCTCTATCTTTTTCCGCAATTTCGCGAACACGTTTCAGATTGGTTTCAAGCAAGACTTCCAATGTGCTGTATCTTGCATAATCATCGGGAATCGGGTGCGTACGTTGCCAACCCAGTGTCGCGTAATCAAAAAAATTATCACCAGGAATGACCGTTACATCCATATTTTCTGTTCTGATTCCCATATCCATCGTTTTCCCCTTTCTGTAGCAGTGTGCAAAAATAATCGCAAAAATAACGCAAATTATTCCAATGATGTTTAACCAAGTATGTCGCATTTTTTATTTCACCAATTTTGTTATTAAATCATCCAGTACCAGCATACCTTTATCGGTTGCAGATATTCTGGGGCCATTAAAAGTTAGCATATCAGGACATGATTTTGCAAATTCTATATTTATTACTTTTGCAACAGTATCATCAACCAAAACACCGCGTATAGTACGCATGCCCGTGATAATACGTTCGATTGCACGTGTTTCGTCTGATATTTTATTAAATAATTTTCCACCACCCAGTTCTTCATACCATGAATTATCAACGAATACACGTCCCGCCGCGCCGTCACCAATTCCGATATACGCCCCACCATCCCATACATTTTGATTGTGCCGACATTCTTGGCCGGGGGCGGCATAGTTTGAAACCTCGTACCGCGGCAATTTCAGATTCTTGGAAATCGCCATATACATTTCTGCCATGGTTTCATTTGTTGGCATATCCAGATTCATCCGGCCAAATGGTGTGTTTTTTTCAATTGTTAGTTCATACATGGAACAGTGTGAAATACCGATGTCATTTATTTTTCTGCATGTGTCCACAATATCATTCACATTTTCACCCGGCAGGCCATATATAAAATCGGCAGAAACGCGTATGCCATGGCTAATCGCCGCGTCCAAAAGATTTAATGCGTCATGCGCACTGTGAATACGGCCTAAGAATTTTAATTTGTCGTCATCAAAAGATTGTACCCCAACCGATAATCTGTTTACCCCAATGGCGCAAAAATCGTCTAATTTTTCGTTAGATAGTGTTCCAGGATTAGACTCCAAAGTAATCTCTGCATCAGCATCCACATCAAAATTGTTTCGGATTTCTTGTATGATTCTTGCAAAAACCGGCACAGGCATCAGTGATGGCGTCCCGCCGCCAAAAAAAATTGTTGGTACGCGTGTTTTCCCGATTAATTTACCGAAATGTTTGATTTCATCAACGATTTTATTGGCATATTCTTCCCAATCTGGTTCGGCGCAGGCATGCGAATAAAACGCACAATAGTTGCATTTTTTGACGCAAAAAGGGACATGCAGATAAATATTATGAGGCATATTCATGGTTTGTATCATACAACCCATATATTTCGATGCAAGTTATAAAGTGCTTTTTATAAATCAAAAAATGTGATATAATATGCCAAGAATGGGGATGAGAAAGGGATTAGTTTCTTTACTACCGCTTGTTTTGCTTCATTTTGCGGCCTTTGGTGCGAATGAAGGGGTGCCTGTTTACTATCAAGAAATGGCGGCATCCAATGCAAATCAGGCAAATTATGGCGATTACGCGAACCAGGGCTATACCAAATATGTCGGCACATCCAGCCGCAAACAGGTTGTCGGTACCCGTACATACAGCTATACCAACCAACGGGTTAGAACAAATATTGAACCAATGTCATATCAAAATGGTATGACATACGCAAACGCGGGTGCAATGACGGTTAACGGTGTTGCCACAACACCCGAAGTCGACCATAAAACACATGTTTATGCGGGGTATACGCGCAGATTTGCAGACTTTGAATTCAAAACGGGTGTAAATTCAATTCTGGAATGGGACGATATGGTTTTTGACGAGATTTCCGTTGGTGCACGGCATAATTTCTCGTTACGTAATTTTGATATGTTCGCATTTGGTGAATATTCGTTTGGTGAAATGAATCATGGCGGGCTTTCCATGGACTATGACTTGGAACCATACGATTGGTCCGACCCTAGTTATGGGATATTTACCATATCTATGGGAAATCAAACTGGAAAGTCTCAGCATTTACGCTTGGGGATTGGTGCGCATCATATTTGGGATATTGGTGGTTGGAAATTATCGCCGATTATTGGGTATGAAATATTCAAGCATGATTTGAAAATGTCGGATCATTTGTATCCTAACCAGGGAATATATCTGCCATTGATGACGAATATGGGCGAATATGTTTACGGTGATGACCAGGGGTATTATTATTCTCTGCCCATAGATGTTACACCACCCGACACATGGTACCAGGTTTGTATGGGACCCGAAGATATCAAGGTTGTGGAACAAAATGGCACGTCCAGTGGTTATGTGACCGAGTTGGGTGAATATTTGACCACCACAGATTATAACTCTGCGATGGGTGATATTCCGTGGGGCGTATACGAAGGCGACTGTGTCATTATTGGTGGTGATGGACCAATCAAGGTTGGTGGCGTGACCCATATTTACAATACTACGTGGAGTGGTTTTTACTTTGGGTTAGAAATAGAAAAACAAATGACATTGGCGGATAAATTACGTTTCTATTTCCAATTTAGTTTACCGAAATATTCATCCGAAGGTATTTGGCCGAATCGTACCGATTGGCAACAAAGCCCAAGTTTCTTGGATGAGGGCAGCAATGGTGCATACGCATACACTGCAGAAATGGAATACAATATGCGTTTGTCATCGCGTATACAGTTGGCATTAAAGGTCGATACAAATTGTTTCCATGTTGGTAATATACCTGGGAAATTATACATCGCCGAATATACTGATTTTGTGTATGACGAAGAAGGGCAATATGTATTGGATGACAACGGTTTGCCCTATTTGCAAACGGTGGCTGCGCATACAGAACACGTCAGTAATTCTTTGAAAGAGGCCACATGGCAATCATTTGGATTGCACATAGGAATTAAGTTCGCTTTTTAACAGGGGAAAATGATGCAACGTGCGTGTTGTTTCTTTGCACTTTTGTTTATTTTATTTTTTAATGGTGTTGGTTTTGCAGAAGAATGCAAGTTTAATACAGAACGTTGGGAATCTATTCTTTCTGATGTGCGTACGCGTGCATCGGCGAATGGTGTGTCCGAAGACACCATAAATGCAACAGTGCGTAATCCTGCATTTATTCCATCGATTGTTAAAAGCGATAAAAATCAGTCTGAATTCAAATTAAGTTTGGATGACTATTTGAAAAGAACCGTAAATCAAACGCGTATTATTCGTGGCCGTCAAATGCACGGAAAATATCCAACGTTATTATCGCGGGTTGAAAATATTTATGGGGTTCCACCACATGTGATACTGGCTTTTTGGGGAATGGAATCAAATTATGGTGAAGTCAAATCGCGACATCGTTTGATAGATGCGTTCTTTACATTGATATATGATGGACGGCGTGAAAAATTCTTTAGTGACCAGTTAATCGCCCTGATGAAAATTGCCGATAAAAACGCATTGGATATAAATAATATTCGCGGCAGTTGGGCCGGCGCCATGGGCCATTTTCAATTTATACCGACGACACTCGCAACATATGGGGTTGATGGCAACGGTGATTCACATGTTGATATTATAAACAGTATTGGCGATGCGATGGCCAGTGCAGGAAATTACCTTGGAAAACTTGGGTGGAATAAAAACGAACGCATTGTGCGACGTGTTGTATTACCGGGAACATTTGATACGGGGCTGCTTGATGGCAAGACCAAAAAGACGTTGACCGAATGGGCGGGTATGGGAATTGTAAATCCCGATGGTTCGCCGATTCCACGTGGTAATATGGTTGCGGGATTGGTTGCGGATGTTACGAACATCCCAGCGGATTCGGCGGATGATTTTAACCCCGATGCCGATGTCGCACCAAAGCCGGTAATAACAGCATATTTAACGTATCCGAATTTCTATCGTATCAAGAAATGGAATAATTCAAATTGGTATGCAATCGCAATTGCAGAACTTGCCGATAAATTAAAATAAGATATTTTTTATTTATGTGTTGGGTTAAATGCCACTAGGCAGGTAAGTATTCAAATCAGGACTAGCGATAAATTTGCCCACCCGTGTTATATAATAACAACAGAAAATGCTGTGCTATCAGTTCTTTTTTGTACAGGTATATTATTTTATAGTTCCAAACATTGATTGTTTCAATGTGCTGGTGCCGGCTTTTACGGCGGATGCGCAGTTTTGCGCACACTTATAGCGGCATCCTTTTAGACTAGTTCCATACTCGCCACGAAATACCCAAAGAGATTCTGCGGGTGATGTCAGTTTACAATAGCAAGTACCGCCAGATACTGCGGGACTAGTTTCATATTCTTCGTCAAGCGTGGTTTGGTCCGATGAAATTTCACCTACCTGTCCCGTAACAGATGGTACAGATCCACAAACGGCCTCTCCATTAATTTGAATTGATTCATCATTGTATGTAAACACCGCGCCCCAAGTCATTCGTTTTTCTAGGGGAGTGACACAGGTTCCAGTAAAACCAGCGTCATAAAAGCATGAACTTGTTCCAACTGTATCTATCAATGTGTTTAACATTGCAATGGTTGCGGGGGCTACACTTGATCCACCATTGCTAACGCCATACGCCATTTGGTCAACAATTGTCCACAATGTGCATGTTCCCGGGTTTGCACATTTCAATGTCGTTGTATCCGTTTCTGGCAATGTTGTAAATGCCGTATTCAATGCCGCTGCGGTTATCAATTTATCTGCATCTGTGCTCGCGGTATATTTACCTCCCGTAAACAATTCGCGTTCACCGATTTCACCACTGGTGGCTGTATAGGTTATTACACTTGTTCCCATACCAACACCAGTCGCACCCGCCGCAGGTATTGTTGCTTGTAACGCATCAAGTTTTGCATCTACATATCCAACCGATGTCGGTGTGTTATCCGCCATTGCAACACCAATAAATAACAATGATAATAACAACAAAAAACGTTTCATAGATTCGCCCTCCACACACAATCTTTATGCGCCTTTGGCGCGCGGTAAAATTAAAAACCACCGGAAAATTCGGGTGGTTGGAGGTTCAGAACAATTTGAGTTGAAATTGTGTGCTTATTTTGCAACGGCACAGGCCGGCATTATTCGCAACCCTCCAACCCATTTTGGTCGGAGATTTTCGTCACGAATGACGCAACTCAAACAGGTTCTGACACCTCATCAGTGGAACACCCACTGACATGCATATTTTATCAAAAAAACACCATGAAAAGCAATGGAATTTTGCGTATCATACTGTTTGGAAATAAACGCGATATTATAAAAAATAAAAATATTGCACCTGGGGTCAATGTTTGGTATCCTGTTCGTATGAATTAAAAAAGTTAAGGGTTAAAAACATGGCTATTAAGGTTCGTGATTTCGAAGTTCGCCTTGTACGGAACAAAGAAGAACGCCGTTTGGTGCGTCGGTTGCGCTATGATGTATTCGTCACAGAAGAGGGCGCATCCGCAACACCGGAACAGCACGAATTGAAAGAAGAATTTGATGCGTTTGATAAATACTCCGATTATATGGCGGTGTTTCATGAAGGCAAAATTGTTGGTGCATATCGTATCATTGATAAAAAGGCCGCCGATAAAATGGGCGGGTTCTATACTGAAACAGAATTTAATATTTCCAAGATTAAAAAGGCATCTGACCATATCGCGGAAATGTCGCGCGCATGTGTCGCCCAAGAATATCGTGAAAACGCATTGGTGATGCGTATGTTGTGGGCGGGACTTAGTGAATACGTATTGCGCCGTCAGATTGTGATTTTGTTTGGTGTCGCATCATGGACGGGCGCAAAACCGGTGGAATCGGCTCAGGCAATATCATACCTGTATTATAATTATTTGTCGCCGGTTCGTTTGCGTGCACGTGTTATCCCAGAAAAATTTGCCGAAGGTGTTGATACACGTATGTCGCGTATGAATATATTACCACGCGCATTTGTCGACGAAGAAATGGCAAAAAAACAAATGACACCACTTATCAAGGGGTATTTGCGTTTGGGTGCAACGTTCGGCCAGGGTGTCTTTATAGACAAACCATTTAACACGTACGATGTTTTCGTAATGATGCAAACCAAGAATATGGATGCCGCATATCAGAAACATTTTTATGGTCGCGAAAACGCATTGGAACATTTGGATGTTAAACCACGCCCGCTGCATGCATTGGGCAAAATAATGTTAAAGCCAATTACGGGGTCTTGGAATATGTTGGGGGCATTCTTTGAATTCTTGTTGCGTGAAGACGCCGCCGATGCAGAATTCATAGACGAAGCCCCAGAACCCGAAGAAGAATAACGGTATAATCATGGCCAAGGTAAGAAAGCAAAATCTTTTTAATACGATAACTGGGACGTTACGTTTCGCGGCGTTTTGGATAATGGTTGTTGTGCAATTGCCAATCATTATACTGTTGCCACGTGGTCGTTTTTCGGTTAAATACATGGCAATATTTATGAAGATTTTGTTGATATTGTCCAGTATCAAGATTGTAAAACATGGCGAGGTTTCTAAAAAACGTCCATTGTTGGTTGCGGGCAATCACATATCGGTATTTGAAATTGCGACTTTCCCTGTGATGTTCGGGGGCAGTTTTATTTCCAAAAATGATGTTCGTAATTGGCCATTAGTTGGTTTTATCGCAAATAAATTTGGTGTGGTGTTTGTTGATCGTCGTCCTTCACATGCGGCAGATGCCCTGGCCGAGGTGCAAAAGGCAATATCAACAATTTCATATCCTTTGTACATTTTCCCCGAAGGCACCACGACCAATGGCGCGTATGTGAAAGAATTTAAAAGCAGTTTGTTCAATGTTGCCGAAGGCACCGACGTTACCGTACAACCTGTGGTGACGCAATATTGCTTTCATGATGGCACACCAATTGATGAAGAAAATTTGGCCGAACATTATGCATACTTTGATAACGCAAAACAAGATATGGGGCCAAGATGTTCCCGTGAACGCAGTGCGTTTGGTCAAATATTTCATGTAATGGTTTTGGGTGGATTTACCGTAAATGTGTACATGTTGCCGCCGCCGCCTTTGGCGGGTATGGACAGAAAACAAATGGCAAATGCTATGCATAAAATTATTTCAGATAAATATACGGAAATCAAAGGTTAACAAATATGAAAATAGAAAACTTATGTGCAAGACGTCTGATAGGTGATATATCAGGCGCGACGACGCGTGGACACAAAATTGCAATCAAGGGCGGATATGTATATCAAACTTTCCAAGGCGGATATACTTTGACACCATTGGGATGGAGTGTCGTTCACAAAATAGAAAATATAATTCGCGACGAAATGAACGCAATCGACGGCCAGGAATTATTATTGCCTGTTGTATGCACTGCGGATTTATGGCGCGAAACAGGGCGTTATAATTCAATGGATAATATCGCAAAATTTACCGGACGGTCAGGCACAGATTATGTAATATGTCCAACCCACGAAGAGGTTATTACTGATTATGCGCGTTCTGTTTTGACGTCTTATCGTCAATTACCCTTTATGTTGTATCAAATCCAAACGAAGTTTCGTGATGAATTGCGTGTGCGTGCGGGTCTGTTGCGGACGCGAGAGTTTATTATGAAAGATGCATATTCTTTTCACGAAACCCAAGAAGATTTGGATAAATACTATAAACGTTGTTTTGACGCATATTATCGGTTGTTCAAACGGTGCGGCCTAAAAAACTTTACCGATGTTTTGGCTTCGTCTGGTGATATGGGTGGAAAATATACTCACGAATTTCAATTGATTCATGAAATGGGTGAAGACACATTGTATATTTGCGATTGTGGTTTTCGTGCGAATAAAGAAGTCGTTGATGAAAATAACACCGTATGTCCAAACTGTGGCAAAGCGTTAAATAAAGTTCGTGGAATTGAAATTGGCCAAGTGTTTCAACTTGGGAAATTTTATGCGGATTCCATGCATTTGACATATACCGATTCAGATGGGAACGAAAAGACACCGATTATGGGTTGCTATGGGATTGGTGTTACACGTGTAATGGCCGCAATATTAGAAGAAAGTTCTGATGACAATGGGCCTGTGTGGAATATGGAAACGGCGCCTTTTGCGGTTCATGTAATCGGCCTTAATGGCAAGAATAAACATGTAACAGAATTTGCACAGCGTATTCATGATGAATTGACCGCAAATGGGTGCGATGTCATTTTAGATAATCGTGATACAACGGCCGGCGAAAAATTCGCAGATGCCGATTTGATTGCGGCACCTATACGGTTAATTGTTTCAGAAAAGAATCTGGAACGCGGTGTGATAGAGGTTAAATATCGTGTTAACGATTTTGATGTGTCCAATATGCCAACTGAATTCGGCATGGACAATTTTGTTCCAATGGTTCAAGACGCAATACGGTTGCTATCGCACAAATAGGAAATGGGGCATTTGCCCCATTTTTTATAACACTTGTTTTATCATTTTTTTACGTGTATGATATAGAAAGCAAAATAACAAAGGTATGAAAAAATGAAAACAGCAATAACCCCAACAAGGGCGGAAAATTTTAGCGAATGGTATCAAAACCTGATTGTCGCAGCCGATTTGGCCGAAAATGCACCGGTACGCGGTTGCATGACGATAAAGCCATACGGTTGGGCAATTTGGGAATTAATGCGCGATGAAATGGATAAACGTATCAAGGCCGCGGGTGTGCTAAACGCAAACTTTCCACTTTTAATTCCAATGGAATTTTTTAATAAAGAGGCCGAACATGTTGCCGGCTTTGCCAAAGAAGCGGCGGTGGTTACACACTATCGTTTGAAAATGATAGACGGTAAATTGCAACCGGATCCAGAATCGAAATTAACCGAACCATATATTATTCGTCCGACATCCGAAACAATTATTGGCGAAGCGATGTCGCGTTGGGTGCAATCTTATCGTGATTTGCCGTTGAAATTGAATCAATGGGTAAACGTTATGCGTTGGGAAATGCGTCCGCGTATGTTCTTGCGCACGTCCGAATTTAATTGGCAAGAAGGTCATAATGTGTTTGCAACTCACGAAGAGGCCAACGAAGATGCACGCAAAATGCACAAGGTTTATGGTGACTATATGCGGGATGTTTTGGCGATTCCATGCATTATGGGCGAAAAAACACCCGAAGAAAGATTTGCCGGTGCCGATCATACATACACCGTTGAACAAATTATGCAAGATGGCAAGGCACTGCAGGCCGGAACATCACACGATTTGGGTCAACATTTTGCAAAATCGTTTGGTATTCAATACCTGGGCACAGATGGTAAATTAACACATGCATGGACGACTTCTTGGGGAACATCAACACGCATGATGGGCGGATTATTCATGACACACAGTGACGATGATGGTTTGATTTTGCCACCGGCCGTTGCACCGCATCAGGTTGTGATTATTCCTATTGCCATTGGTGAAGATAATATGACGGCATTAAAGGCATTTACGGATAATTTAGAGGCACAATTGCACGAACGCAATATTCGTGTGTTTACCGATAATTCGGATATGCGCAGCGCAGATAAAATGTGGTATTGGATTAAACGAGGGGTGCCACTGCGTGTAGAGGTCGGTATGCGCGAATTCGAAACCAGCACCGTTACCATAACACGTCGTGATTTAGGCAAGACATCACGTGAAACAGTATCTGTTGTGGATTTTGGCGAATTAGTCGCAGCGAAATTGGATGCAATTCAACGCGATATGTATACTGTTGCCGCACAACGTAACGAAAAAATGATTCATGATGTTAAAGGTTTGGTTGAATTAGAATCTGCATTGGCGAATGGACAAATAGGATTTTTCCGTATCAAATACAGCGAAACCCAAAACGAAAAGTTTGATGCGTTAATGGAAAAATACAAGATTTCACGTCGTTGCTTGGATGACAATGACCCAGATTTTGTGTTTGTCGCTAAATCGTATTAAAACTGGAATATTCTTTCAATTTATGATAAAATTTGGTTGCAAATACCAAAGGGGGGTGTTTATGATAGTTGTAGATATGTTTTTGGACAATATACACGGCGCAATCCAAGAAATTGCAAACTTGAATACGGGCAGGGTTCTTTGCTATGACGAATTGGGCAAGGCATTAATGGGCACTGACGATGATGTTGTAGCGGTTATAACAGGGTTCAGAGAACGTGGTGATTTTGCCAGTTTGGGACCAAAAACACAAGCGGTATTCAACGAAATTGCCCAAGTGCATATTGACCATGATACCAAGTCTATGGATATTATGCGTATGATTGGTCATCTTATGTTTCTTGATGAAAACAAGTGCAAGGAAGATAAAGAAACCACACTAACATATTTGAAGATATTAGTTGATTTAATAAGTAGACAACAGATTTCAGATAAAAACGCATACCGTTTGCTTTTACGTGCCAAGGACCGTACAAGTAATTACGAGGTTGTGTGTGCAATACAAGATTTGATAGCAGACCTTCCGTGTGCCACGGTGCGCGATTTGTATAATGCCGCCACGAATTTAGTTTACAATACCCCCGAAGGTCGTGACCAGGCACAAAAGATAGTCCAAAAAATGCAAAATATATTAGATGCAGAAATTGACAGCCTGACCACATTGACCAGTGAGGACATAAAACGACTTAATCTTGAATCGCATGACATCATTGGGGTCTTGCATCGTATTGTGGAATATCTTCCACCGTTTACATTGAACGAACAAATTCAATACATACGAAACAAGTATAGCGAGCCGTCTATTACAGTACGTGTGGCAAAAAGATTGCGCAAAGAACAGGGCTTGTCTGATGCGGATACGTTGCCGCCTAGGGGAATGAGCCAAGAATATTCGTTCTTAGTTGAAGCTTCACCTACTATTGTCGCACCAAAACTGCGTCCGGTTGGTGAAGGTGCACTGACGGCACAAACAGTGGAAGAATTTCATGCACCGAACTTGAACTATCCGCCAATGGACACAGAGCCACACCGCGATGCAGAAAATCCGAAAACTACAATATTTACACCAATTGATCCTAGAAGGAATCGGTAATAAACAAAAACGGATGCATTTGCATCCGTTTTTTTAGTCCTTGCATGCCAACACAATATTGTGGGTTAATGTTTGTTCAGTAGCACCACGCGAATTTAGTATGATTGTGTTTTTTGCGCCCATTAAAAAACATAATGGTTCCCAATCATCACACAAAACAGATAATGATTTAAATATCGCGTTGCCTGTATTAATATTATCAACAACAATTATGTCTGCAATTTCACCAGACAAATGTTTTTCTTTTCGTATATTTGCATCCAATGCAACATCTAATTGTTCAACGCGCAGTGTCGATTCAGGAAAATCGTTTTTATGTTCGGCATGCCATGAATGTAATAATGGCGCGATTTTTGTATTTGTGTCGCCACCTGCCGAAACAAGGGATATAAACGGTGTGCGTGTATCATCAAATATTTGTTTAAACAACACCACCGCATTTTGCACAATATGCGTTAATTGGTCAGAATCAGGCATTGGTACGCATGCGGCATCCGTTAAAATAAATGGCGGACGTTTTCCCGATTTATTGGACAGTACGGTGCAGTGTGTCAGGTAAAACTTTTCACCATTATTCAATTTTTTGTTTATTGCGATAATGCGACGTAAAAAATCATCAGAATGAATATCACATTTCATTAAAACAAATTCTTCACCTGTGTTTGGTAATTCATCGCCGTCCAGGGCCGGTTCCCACCCAACAACAGCTGGACATTCGCGCATAGCATTTTCAATGGCATTTTTATACTTATTGCTAACGTCACCAAAACATAAAATTTTTTTCATGATATTATTCCTTGGGGTTACATACGGGAGAATCTTATCAAAATATAAATGTTTTTATCAAATACTTTTTATGATATAATTATTGCAAAGAATACAAGAGAAAAAACATGAAGATAGCAATTATTGGTGTGGGTTCGGTTGGTTCTGCTGTTGCAACGGCGGTCAAGAATACGGGCCTGGTTCATGAAATAGTTTTGTTTGACCGCGATGGTGTTCGCGCACGCGCGGCCGCCGAAGATTTGGGACATGCGGCCAGTTTCGGTTTCGATGTAAAAATATCTGCGGTAAATAATTATCGCGGTATCCGCGGTTCTGATATAGTGATTATCGCCGCAGGCGCAAATCAAAAACCCGGCGAAACACGTATGGATTTATTGCAAAATAATGCCGAGGTTATTTATGATATTGTACCAAAGGTTATGGCAAATGTCGATTCCAAAAAAGTAATTTTAATTTTGGTCACGAATCCATTGGATGTAATGGTTATGTTGGCGCAGTCAATTTCTAAATTACCGCCATCACGTGTAATTGGAACAGGAACGATGCTTGATTCTGCGCGTTTGCGTACGATATTGTCGCGGACATTATCTGTGTCGCCACAATCAATACATTCTTATGTGTTGGGCGAACATGGCGACAGCAGTGTTATTGATTGGTCATCGATTACCGTTGGGGGATTGTCGTTAGACGATTTTTGCCGACAAACGAAAAATCCAATAACGGCCACTGCGCGTAATACGATTGAATATCGGGTGCGTAACGCGGCATATGAAATTATTCGTGGGCGTGGTGCCACATGGGACGGTATCGGTGCCGCGGTTGCAGATTTGTTGCGCTGTATAATCAATGACGAACACAGAATACTTACTGTGTCGGCGGTTTCGGGTACCGGCGCACAGGTTTTGTCAATGTCATTGCCACGTGTGGTTGGGGCAAATGGTGTTGTTGTAACGCTGAATCCGAAAATGTCACCGGCGGAATCCAGTGCACTGCGGCGCAGCGGTCGAATTATTCAAAAGAATTTTTCACGTATTTAATTTCGGCGGGGAAAACATCCCCGCTTTTTGGTAAACATTCATATTAACGTGCATAGGTGCCTGTGGTATTTTTGCATTACGGGGGAAATACAAAAATGCCATCAGATATCATATTCCAAGAATTACAAAACAACGGGGGATTTTGCGCAAAATGTAATGGCGCACAAGTTGGTAAAATAGATATTATTACGATTGGCAATGACCGATTAATAATAGAATCAACACAAATTGATAGTGATTATCGTGATAGTGATTTGTGTTATAACCTGGTTAAATGTGTAGTTGAATTTGCACGCAAAACAGGGCGTAAAATACTATGTCGTTGTCCGCGTGCGCAA
The DNA here is from genome assembly GCA_045647355.1 of Candidatus Enterousia sp. Lineage (GTDB taxonomy): Bacteria > Pseudomonadota > Alphaproteobacteria > Rs-D84 > Rs-D84 > Enterousia. The sequence continues at coordinate 365,293 of JAZRMF010000005.1, read as the reverse complement.
TCTATATTCAACCGGTGTCCAGAATTTGATGATGTTCGAATGATACGTGTTGCGGCATAAAAAAATGCGGACAAACCGCATTTTTTATATATCCAAATTACTTAGTACAAATTTCCAATCAATCATGCTTTCTAAAAATGTATCTATGAAATCTGCGCGTCTGTTTTGAAAATCTAGATAATATGCATGTTCCCATAAATCCAATGTCAAAACAGGCTTTATACCATGCGCAATCGGCGTGTCGGCATTTTTTGTAGATATTACATCAAATCCTGTTTCTTTGTCGTGTACCAACCAAACCCAACCCGAACCGAACACCGCATTTGCGACAGATTTAAATTTCTCTTTGAATTCGGCCACACCACCAAACGCGTCAGATACTATATCTGGGGTTGTGTTATTTCCGCGCCCAAGGCAATTAAAAAAGAATTCGTGATTAAAAACCTGGGCGGCATTGTTAAATATCTTTTCGGCTGGTTTATCGTTGGCAGAATTTATGATAATTTCACGCAAATCCATATCAGCATACTTTGTACCAGCAATTAATTTATTTAGGTTTGCAATATATGTCGCAAAATGCTTTCCATAATGAAAACGCACGGTTTCTGCGGACATATATGGTTCCATATCGGTTTCACGAAATGGCAGTGGATAATCGTTAAGGTTGAACATCGCTTTGGTCTCCTTTTGAAAATATTTTACAGAAATATTTGTTTCGTGCCACAGGAAAAATAGTTATGTTTTTTGTAAAAATCGCTTGCACATTATGCGTTGTTGTTTCTATAATCAAATCGCAAACAAAAAAGGAGAAAAAATGAAAAAAGTCTTTGGTGCGCTTGTTGGTGCAATGTTCGTTGGAAACGCGGTCGCCGCAGATATTACAATTTACCACATGCCGACATGTCCGCATTGTCATCATGCCCGTGAATTTGTTTCACAAAATTTAATCTATGAATATCCAGAATTAAAGGTGACAACAATCGATGTTACCCAGGAAGCCAACAGAACCGACTTTATGGATACATTGAAAAAATGTAAATACGAATCGGGTGGGGTTCCGGTTATTGTTATCGGCGAAAAATGTTTCCAAGGCTACGCAGATTCTATGGCCGATGACGTTCGTGCCGCGGTCGAAGCCGATATGGATGATGCGGCCAAGGCCGTTGCCGCAGAAAATAAAAAGGCAATGGAAACCGATGCAGACGCGTTTCGCAAAGCACATAGTGATAGAACTGCCGCGGTTACAGAACGTGAAATAAAGGCCGAAGCAAAAGAAGAAACGAAAGAAGAAGTAAAAGAAGAAACAAAATCTGAAGATCAACCAAAAACCGCGACCGAAGAAAATAAAACGGCCGAAGAACAAACCGCAGAAAACACCACTGCTGGCAAATCAAACGACAGTTGGGTATTTTACCTAATACTGATTGCTTTAGTTGGTGGCTTGGGCTTTGTTTTAACACGTAAAGGTAAAAAATAACGGATTGCAACAATGTTTAATTTAACATGGCTTGATTATATCTATGTTGCCGTACTGTTGGCTTCAACAGTATGGGCAACAATACGTGGCGGAATATACGAAACGGTTGCCACACTGTCGTGGGTTGTCGCGGCGGTGACGGCACGTTTCGTTTCTCCGATGTTGGACAAGTTGTTTCAGGGATGGTTCGGACTTAGTGAATCCACTGTTGGAACACTTGTTGCATCATACTTTATCGTATTCTTTGTAATATTGCTGATTGTTGGATTCTTTAATCAGAAATTACGGGACAGAATTCAGGCCAGCATGATGAGTGTCACAGATCATACATTGGGGGTGATATTCGGCATAATTCGCAGTATTGTGTTTATGGGGGTGGCATATTGGGTTGCACTGTGGTATTTTTCCGATACACCACGTATGCCAAACTGGATAGAAAATGCACGTTCACGTCCAATTATGCAGATGACGGCGGTTAAATTAGACGAATGGTTTATACCTGGACCAACCAGCAAATTGTTATTGCGTGATATTGATGGCACACGCGAATCAAAGAAAATATTTGATAATTTAATAAATCCGCGTGTTGTTGATAAAGGTGATAATAACACAAATGCAAAACCAGTGGACAAAGGAAACGAAGAAACTGGATATAAAAATTCTGAGCGTAATGCGCTTGAAAATCAATTGTTGCAAATAGAAAGTGTTGCCAACGCGGTTGAAAAACACGAACAACAACATGAAAAGCAAAGACGATAAGATATGGTAGAGACAAACAAAAGTTTAAGTTTAATGGATTTATTAGAAACAAGACAAGAAAAACCGGGGGATATTGCATTTTTATCCCCCGAAGATTTACTTGGGCTGTCACCAAAATTTAATAGTGGTGCCGAAAAGATTCAAAGATATGCTCTTTCTGTTTCAACAAATCTTAATGTTGAACAAACCTGTTTAAAGGGGGTGCGAACCGCATTAGAGGCGGCAGGTGTTGTTGATGAACATTTCTTTGATGGTGCAGAACATGCTTATCAGATGATAGATAAATTCCAAAAAAATCCGAATTTTGTCGAAATAGATTGTGCGGTGGAAGATCTGGATTTGTTACCAGCGGGTGCTGTGGTCGTTTGGAATCACGGAAATGGTAATGATGCCCCATCAGGACATATTTCTGTTTCAAATGGTGACGGCATGGAAATGTCAGATCATGCGTGCGCACAAAATACAACAGGTATACGTCCAAAACGCGATGAATTGTATGGTCAAAAGCATGTGTTTTTGTTAAAAGATGGGTTTACATATAATCCGTGGTTTGTTGAATATGTTTCTTCCCATATAGATAAAACGACCAATAGTGCAAGTATGGCGCATGCAACACTGTTATTGGGAACAATATTGCATAATGAAAATGTAACATTACGTGCAATGGAATTGGCGCGTGCTTACCAAATAGATGAAACAGGTGAAGGTGGCGCTGAAATTGTTCAGGCGAAACAAAAATACGTGGATTTTATTAATAGAGTTTTAAAATTGCCAGGCGGTAAAAAGGATTCTAGTGTCGAGATTTCACCACGTGAATTATTTACAAAAATTGCGGATATTTTAAATCAGGATAATATATCTGATGCGGATTTAGATTTTATTAATCAAATGTTATCAAGTGATGATATCAAAAAATTAAATGACATTTATAATTCTCGGAACCCAGAATTTGGTATACAAGCCTTGGTTGGAACGGATAATCAGCTGTATATATATCAGGTATCATCAGAAGGGGACGTAAACATGTGTTATAACAGTCGCGGAAACACCAAGATTGGGTGGCTGGCGGCAATTGTGCGACTGATTCGTGAAATAGAACGTGATTCTAATTTGCCCAAGGATAAAAAAGATAAACAGCTTGGTAATAAAATAGTGAATGTTTTATCGGGTATCAGTTCGTTTATGGGGCATGATCTGCTTGAATTATACAAAGCAAGTTTATCTATGGATGATAAAACACCGCAGAATATCAGAGAGAAATTTAAAGAAGAATTGCATAGACAGGCGGAATTATACGAATTCATGCAGAAACGTTATAAATCAGCTGCCAAGATAAAACGGAAAATTTCTGGTATCGTGGGGGCAATAAAACGGGTGCCGGCCAGGTTTTTCCGCAAATACAGTGCGACCAATACAAATACTGGCATGGGTAAGAATTAAAAGAAACGGAACCGAAAGGTTCCGTTTTTTAATTCTGGTGCCAGTTGTCGGACTTGAACCAACGACCCTCTGATTACAAATCAGATGCTCTACCAGCTGAGCTAAACTGGCGACACCACACAATTATACATATTGAAATGGTTAAAGCAAGTAAAAATTTTGAAAATAAACCTTGAAAAAGATATTAGTATCGCTAGTATTCAAATTATGATGAAATTACCTGAACTTTTGGCACCTGGGGGGACGTTGGATGCGTTTAAAACCGCAATCCTGTATGGGGCGGATGCAATTTATGCCGGACTGCCCGGGTTTTCTATGCGGGCGCGCGCAAAAATTACCACCGAAGAGGTTAAAACCGGTATAGAATTGGCCCATGCTGCGGGCAAAAAAGTATATTTGGCGTTTAATTTATTCGCGCATGATAACGAATTTGTAAATATGCCGCGTGTGTCGGAAATAATAAATTATTTGAAACCAGACGCATTGATTGTGGCGGATCCTGGGGTTTTGACATGGGTATGTGAACATCACCCGGATATGCCAATTCATATTTCAACCCAGGCGAATATTTGTTCTGCGGCATCGGTAAAGTTTTGGCAAAATGCTGGGGCGTCGCTGTGCGTGCTGGCGCGTGAGGTGTCGCATAAAGAATTTATTGCTATTCGCGATGCGTGTCCTGATATAAAATTGGAAATATTTATACATGGTGCGATGTGCATGTCTTATTCAGGGCGGTGTTTGCTGTCGAACTTTATTACCGGACGGCCGGCGAATCGCGGTGCGTGTGCGCAACTGTGTCGGTGGAAATATGATATCGTTTTGCGGGAATGTGAAACCGGAATTGAAATGCCAATCGAAGAAGATGAACGTGGTGCATACATCATGAATTCCAAGGATTTATGTCTTATGCCGCGCTTGGCCGAGGTTATAGAATCCCACCCAGATTCATTGAAAATCGAAGGGCGCAACCGCAGTGAATATTACGTTGGTTCGGTTGTGCATGCATACCGCTGTGCATTGGATGATTATGCGCGTGACCCAGAAAATTTTAATCCAGCAAAATATATGGAAATGTTAAACGTATTGGAATCGCGCGGATATACAACGGCGTTCTTTGATGGACCAGTGCCGCCAGATGCGCATAATTATGAATCTGCGCGGTCATCTTCGGAATATCATGCCGCTGGTGTCGTCACAAATAAAACAGATTCTGAGGTAACATTTGAATTGCGAAATGAGATACGGGCTGGCGAAGAAATAACATTTGTTTTGCCTCATTCTGTGGACGGTGCGCATGTGAAAGTATCACGCATTATTGATGCAAAATCACGTCACGATTTACCGAAACAATCTGCGGGTCAGCATAATTCAATAATAATTCCGCGTGCATGGATTGATGACCAAAATTGGGATAAAATATCGCCACTGGTTTTGGCGTATAAACACAAATAGTTATAAATTATTCTGTGGCTTGCCACGTTCCATAATAAATTTCCGATACAGTTTTGCAAATCCCGCCGGGTCGTTCGCCAGATTACTTAAATTAGGCGAAGTACTTGCCAAACGCAACCAATCTTGGAAAGTTTTGCAATGGCTACTTGGACGCGGTATTGTGGAAATCGGCAGATTGTTTTGTGTTGGTTTATTATCTGTGACCGCATTAACGGCGGATATTTGTTCTTCCAGTGCCTTTGTTGCAATCATTATATCGTTATCGGCATCGGCCTTTGTGACGACACGAGTTTCGTTTGCATGTTTTGAAATCATCGATTGCCGCAGAACACTGGGTTTATGCTTGCTAAGGAAGAAATGTGTAATATATGCAACGGCTGGGGTGTTTATTTGATTAATATGCTCGCCCAGAAAATCCAACATGTCGCCACAAATTGCATCGTACTGTGATTGTCCAAGTATACTGCCATAGGCCAAATGCTTAGACACAAACGCATAGTACAATTTCATATACGCCACAAACAACTTGGCCCGATTTTCTTTAGAAATATTATAGTGTATCGTTGTCGTCATGGCCACCGCCTTTTATCCCCGGGTCCGTGTGCGACCGGTGTTTTCGTGTTCCATTGTTCGCGCCGTCATGGCAAGGTTGATTGTATTGTTCTTGCGTGTGACCCCGACGGGGATATTCGTGTTCAATATATCATTTATGGTGTTTGTACCCGCCGCCACCAATGAATTGGCATAATCACGCATTTTTACCAAATCTTCGCCTGTGACATTCGCCAAAGAGTTTCGTTCATTGCTTTGCAAGATTTTGACATTCCATCTGTCGCGTAACGCAAAAACCGCCAAGTGCAGGTATTGTACAATTGGTGTATCCCCAGAAATCTGGAAAATCTGGTCCCGCAATTCAATCATCGCATTGTTCCACGCCACACCAAGGGTTTCGCCCAAAATCCATATTAATATGCTTTTGCCTTTGAATATAGATTCCAGCGCATCATCAATTTTATTGCGTATATCCGATGGAACAGTGTTCGCATCAAAATCACCGCGATTTTGACCATCCGCCATTGCAATAAGTTTTTCTAGATTTGTATCCATACAGCACCCCTTGGACAATTATAACAATATAATAGTGATTTTTTCAGTTTTTTCAAGGTGGTTATAAATGCTTTGACAATTTGCAAAAGTTTTGTACCATAATAGGGTTGTATTCCCAATGCAAGCACTATTGCCAATAATGGGTGGTGTGGGGATATGACACCAATCTTGCCAATAATGGGGGTTGGTAGTAAACAAATAAATAAAGGATTATTAAATGAAAAAAATGTTAGGTATGGCTGTTGCTGCGGCAACAATGATCACAGGTGCGGCAACGGCTGGTGTAACAACCAACATGGAAAACCCACTGTTTATACCAAAAGCGGGGCAATTCGCATCGAAAACAGGTTTAGGCGTGATGTACAAAGTCGCCGATGACACAGATGCCATGAAGGCAAAGCACCATGATGGTGCGGTTGAATTCCCGGTTTGGCGGTTTACCGAAGATTTTAGTTTTGGTATCACCGACAGATTGAACACATATATATCCTTGGGTTGGACACAAAATGATGATATTGACCGCAAGGGTATGCATCGTGGCCGTTTAGGTTTGGATTATCGTATCATTGAAACATTAGATAATTTTGTTTGGGATATGTATGGTGAAGCGTATTTGTCTGGTATATCCAAAATGAAAGGGTCTTATGATGTAGATGGATTCAAATACGATAATTTTTCTAATGGCCGTTGGGGTGCGGTTTTAGGAACCAAAATTGGTAAAAGATGGTCGCGCTTTACCGCATCTTTGTTTGCAGAATACTTGCAGACATTTGGTAATCATAACAACGAAATCAAATTGAAACGGTTTGATTTAACTGCGATGGGATATGGTGTTCAAAATGCCAGTGCTTTGGGGTTCCCAGATGAAATCTCTGTTGATTTGAAATCAACCAAAGAAATTACCGTTGGAACAAATGCATTTTATCAAATAAATGATAAATGGTCGTTTGGTGGTGGGTTCAGATTTGTTGAACATACCGATAATGGTGTAAAATCTATTCATACAGATGTTTCTGGGGCAAATCAAGCGGTTGTTAACGGCTTGTTAAAGCAAACGAAAAACATGCATGATGGTTGGGATGAATATATTTTGTCCGCCGTTATCGCAGACCAAATCACACGCAGTTTCCAAATTGCGTTGTTCGGTGAATACACGTTTGACCATGCACACAAGAATTCTGTAAATGGAACAGATGTAAAGTTTGAAACAGGCCTTCATTTCAACGTTGTATTTTAATTACCGAAAATCAAAAAAATAACAGGCTCGTTTGGGCCTGTTTTTTTTGTTTTGTATTAAAACACTTTTTTTAAGGGGCATTTTGTGATATAATATCCCAAGAAAGGTAGTCAAGAGAGAATGAGAAAAGTCAGTATTTCTGCCGCTTTGATTGGGTTTTATGCGTTCGCGTCCGGCGTGGCGGGTGCCGCCTATCCGGTATATCAAAATTATCAAGGCGCGCAAAATATGCCCCAATATCAACAGCAATATCAGCAACAATACCCCGCGCAGTATCAACAACAGTATCAGCAACAATATGCTGCACAATATCCAAATGTGGCGCCGGGTATGGTTCAGTTGCCTGCAACAAACAGCACAGTATTAACTGTTAATTCAGCAGTCGCAACGGCACCAACGCGTGTGACGGGCGCATTGCCCCAGGTTGGTTCTGCGGCGGTTGCGGCGGGACGTCGGTACTATCAACCCGCAGATTATGATCGTTTGGCGGATAGTGGTTTGTATGTTGGGGTGTCGGCGGCATATACGGCCAGTGTTATGGGGTCAATGAAATCTGACTATGCCGGCGAAAAAGATGCTTATGTCGTGCCGGGTGCATTTGCGGCGGCCGATTATGAAAAAGATACGATTATACCACTCCAGGTGTCTGTTGGTGCGTCACTTAACAATGATTTACGTGTAGATTTTTCATATATGCGTTATTCCGGGCTTAGTTATGCGAATAATGTATTCACAGCGGATTATACCGGAAACGCGAATGTTTCGGCATCGGTCGAAGGTGGTGCAATAACCGCAAATACGACAATGTTGAACCTGTATTATAATCTTGATTCTTATACTGGATATTTGGCGGGTGGTTCGTTGCGTCCGTACGTTGGTGTGGGTGTTGGTCTTTCGCTAAACACTATTGCGGATTATGTTGTTTATGATGAAACATATTACACTATTGTCGAAGATTTAAGTGAAACCATAAATAATGCCGGTGTTTTAACCGGAATATCGGATGTTTATGCGTATCACAACGGTGGTACAAATGAACAGTTAGCGTTTATGGTCGAAGGTGGTATAACGACAGACCTGGGTGGTGGAATCAAATTAGATTTCTTTGCACGTTATGCAAACCTTGGTAAAGTTAAAACGTCGGGCAGCATCGTTTTATCACAAACCGAATGGTTGTCTGATGGTTATGGCGGTGAAGTCCAGGCCGATTATGACAGTGTTTTCCATTATACCAATTGGTATGAAAGTGGGCGTCTGTCTATGGTTGATGTGGGCGCACGTCTAAGATTGCAATTCTAGTGAGATTTCGGATTCATAGATAACCCGAGGAAACACGAATGAAAAAAAGTTTTTATTCTTTGTTGGCTGTTGCTGTTGTGATAGGCGATGCGTCGGCTGGTATTCGTGTCGGAAATCTTTCGCGGAACTATGCGGGGTCGTCAAAAAATACTGCGGCGGTTGAACAACAGTATTATAACAGTGCCGCGGCAGCTGCAGAAGATACCGTTGTGGAAGTTGAATTGCCAGTGCGCGTTGCTAATAAAGAATTGGCCGAGCAGATAAAGCAGGGGGATGAAAATGCCCGGACAGACATGGAAACGTTAAACAAATGTGCCGCGATTTATCCAGATGGTGAATTTATTTGGGATATTCCAACAATTGGGCGTGGTGCCGGCGGCAGTCCAACATGCGTTGCCGTGGTAGAGGTGCGTTCGCTGGGGGCCAACGGTGGTTTGGAATACACCACTGCGGCACGTGGAAAATTGGCCGCGGGTGATTCAATTCGTTGCAATATATCAGATTTCCCCGCCGAAACGTATTTGCCAGATATTTCCAAGGTTGTTTTTCCAGCTGATGAAAAGCCAACCCGCGAAGATGTTATCAAGGTTATGAACGAAGAACAAAAAAGTAAAGCCGGATTAAAGATTGCGGCGGCGGCATTAATTGGCGGTCTGGGTGGAAATTTTGTGGGAAAGTCTGCACCAGGCGAAGATAAAATGCTTGGCACGAATAAAGAAAAAATGAAAACTACGGCAATTGGCGCTGCGGCGGGTGCCGCATTGATGGCGGCCAGTACTTTTTCTGGCAAAGTTGCCGGTGATGTCATTTTGCATACTGGTGTGAACGCTGCGGCGGGCGGGGTTATTGGTAATATCTCGCAATCTGGCGATAACGTTTTACGTGTTGAAAAATGTACAGATGGTGGTGTTGAAACAACATGTTTGTGGGGAACATTGACCCAAACAGAACAATTAGATCCAACGCGTGTGGCAAATGGCGATATAACTGTTTTTTCGGATGTTCATGGTACAAATGTTTTCATGTGTGAAAAAGAGAACGATGGTAAACATAAATGTAAAAAAACACGTAATTTGGTTGTACGAACTGTCGCAGGTGAAGTGGTTGGTAAATATCAAAATGCAGGGTTGGTGCCACAAGACCAAGGAGAGAATCATATAAGATACCATTTTCATACCGAATATGATGATATCAGCGCCCTTACATCAGATAGTACCGTAGAAAGTGAGGGAAATAATATATATTTTAAAGCAACCGCAGACAAGAAATCATCTGGGGTTCCGGTTCAGGCAGTTGTTGTAGGGTTTAAAGAAGGCACATTTGGTACTAAAATCGAAGAATGGGATACATGGAAAGCCACAAACATGAAAACAGCCAAACTTTGTTTGCGTGATACCACGAATAACAATCCAAAATGTGATGCTATGCCAACCAAGAAAGACGAGGAAGGCAAAGATGTCCCGTATACTTTGGATGATTTCAACCCAAAGATGTTAAGTGCCGATGACGGCAGTGTCATAGATTTTTCGAACAAGGCACGTCTTGCCAATACGGCCAAAGGAGCCGGTGTCGGTGGGGCAATGGGTGCGTTTTCTGGATACCAGGGTGCCCAGGCCGATATCGAAGACCGTTTGACCCAAGCAATACGTGAATATAATGATTCACTGGAAAAAGTGTATTGCGGTACGGGTAAAAAGTTCTTGTCGTTCTATAATGATGATGCGATAGTTCCGGCAATGAAGAATTAAAAAGGCCGCCAATTGGCGGTTCTTTTTTAACGTTTTTTGATTTTCACATCGTGTAGTCTTGCAACAACAGATGGAATATCACGATTAAATAAAACACCTATACCACCGGCATTTTCCCATTCTTGGATATTATCTATTCGGTCATCAACCAAAATATGGTTAAGGTCGGGTTTTATCAATTCGCCTTTTGGGGTGTCGCAAATTATTATATGTTTGTCATCAAAGAATATTGGCAGTTTTTTTAGAATCCATATTCGCTTTTCATTGGCAATAAAATTCACATAATCTTGCCCGGCAATAAAGTTTTTTGCGTTTGGTGTCTTGCTAAGCACAAAAATTTCGCCCATGTTCATGGCGCAACGTAACATTGTTTTGATATTTGGAATTTCTGGTAAATCGCGCCAAAAATGGGTGTTTTGTTCAATGTCTTGCCACATTTTCTTTTTCGCAGTACGCGCAGATTTATCCAAAAACTGCGTTGGGCGGTTTGTGTTTACATCAGTATTTTGTGGAAAATCCACTAATACCCCATCCATATCAAAATAGATTTTGTACATTATTAATTCCCTGTAATTTTTTTATAACACATTTGTACCAAAAAGAACGTATATGTCAAGTGTGGAAAGCGCGACCTAACAATGGGTCTGCCAGTTTTTTAATCACATTCCATGTTCATAATTTCTTGGTTTAACATCCGCCTAATTTGTTCTGGGTCAGTTATTATCCCAGGATTATCAACCGGTGGGGGTGTGGTGCCAACTGGTTCGGCGGGTGGTGTGCTGATTGTATTTGGCGGTGATGGTGGCGTAGGCGTATTGGGTGCCGGATTATTTGTATTAACTGGATTAGTATTACCAGTATTTGAACTTGGTTGTGGCGGTTGCACATGATTATTGTTTTGATTGGTGGTTGGCTTCGGGGGTTGCGCCGGGTGGTTATTGTGCGAGCTGTTGTTATCCGATGATGGTAGGCGCCCATTAATGGTCATCAGGCTTTTTGCAATGGTATAGAAATTTTCGGTTTTAACGGCATTTCCACCTATACTTTCATCGTCAGTAAAGAAACTATGTGGCCCCGAATTATTTAAACCAACAATGAAGTTTCCACGCAATAGTGGGGCACCAGAATCTCCGCCCGCACTGTCGCAATCGGTGGTTACCATTTTATCTGAACGCGGATGTTGCCCTGTAATGTTACATTGTTGAACCTTGAAATTCGCGGAATCCCCCAGCAATGGTTCAAAACCTGCGGCCTTGGCGGCATCGTTAAAGTGCTGCCATAAACACGAGTACGGGTCTTCTTTAGTTTTACATTCTTGCTCGTAATAACGGTCGTATGTTTGTTTAAACAGGGCTTTTAATGGTTGTACTTCTTCATCTTTGATAACACGCAAACCACCATATCCCCCTCGATTAACGGGGCCCGTTGTAGATTTTTGTGCCAAGTTTTTAAAGTTTGGGTTTGGGTCATTGGTACGTAATATTGCCCAATCTCTGCCATCTAATGTTGTGCCGGGTTCACCAATGGCAACGATGGTCACAACAGCTGTGTTAACATATTTATTCCCGTTCCAAAATCGTATGCTGCATTTATTGGTTGAAGTGCAAAGTGTGGCACAATGTCGATTGGTAAGAACCAAATTTTCTGATATAAATCCTGCGGTGCATGCGTTCCCGCTTTGTGTGGTAAATCGACCAATTGACGAATATAATGGGTCTTGTAGAGAACCATATCTGCGGTCATCTAATACGCTGATGTTACCGCCGGCACCGGCCAGTGCAGTTGATGTCAAAGTAGCACAAAAAATTATAAAACATGGTTTCATCATAGTGCGCTGATTGCCTCCTCGCATGCGGTGGCATTTTTAATATTTTCGTTTATTGCTTTTAATGTAATGGCATTGAATACGGTCGATGTCCCAGACGCAACCGCTGAGGTGCCGGCCAATACATTTGCCGCAGTATCCATTTTTTTGTTGTTTTGTTTTTGAGAATTTGCAACCGCCGATGTAATTGTGCCTGCCAGTCCAGTTCCAATATTTACCGCAGATACTATTTTTGTAGTATTTGAATTTTTTGAAACTTTTTCCATGTGTGCTGTGGTCATTTTACCGCATTTATTTGCTACATCTTGCAATTGTTGATATTCGGATGGATTGCAATCAAATTGTGCCTGACCAATTTGTTGTTTGTTCTGGTCAATGGTATCAAGGCATTTTTGTATCATCGCCAGAATATTTCCAGATTCTTGCTGATTTTTATTTGAAATGATTGTTCCCGCCACAGCCGTTGCAGTATTGCCAGCCATAAGTCCGGTGCGCCAATTTCCCAGTTCTTTGGATTTTGCTTGTAATTGACGTTTTTGGGCGCACATACCCTTATATTGTTCGCGCGCTTCTTCAAATGCAGCCATGTTTTTTAGAAACTTTATGAAGTCCGCATCAGACATATTTTTAATGTCGGTCATTTGTTTTTCTAATTCGGCAATTTTTTTATCAATATTACTTTTCTTGATACCGGCATATAATGCGCCACCGGCGGCCCCAGTGCCAACCGCAGATACAATAACATTTGCGGTCCCCTTTGTTTTGATATCGCGTAATTCTTTGGATATTCCAGAACATGCATCGCGCAACACAGACGCCGTCCATTGATAGGTGCAATCACCAGCATGCGCACCGCAACCCACGCACATCAAAGCGAAGAACAGAAAAATATTACGATATAGTTTTACCATCATCCAATACGTGAATTATATCACAATTCACACGTGAAACAAATCAGTATTGGTGCAACCCAGAAATTTTTATTTACCGTTTATGATTTCTTTAACGCGTTTTGTAACATCGGAAATCAGAACACGTTCTTGTTCCATGGTATCGCGATGACGCAACGTGACCATTTTATCTTCCAACGTTTGATGGTCAACCGTTATGCATACTGGTGTCCCAATTTCGTCATGACGGCGATAGTTTTTACCAATATTCCCAGAATTTTCCAATTCAATACGTCCAATTCCTAATGCACGCAAATCATTTTCGATGTTTTCGGCGATACCAACCAATTCCGGCACATTTCGGGCAAGTGGTATAACCGCGGCCTTGACCGGGGCAAGTTTTGGTTTTAATTTCAAAACCGTACGTGTTTTACCATCGCCCAGATCTTCTTCGGTGTAAGCTTCTAACATAACGACAAACATTGCCCGGTTAACGCCCATCGCAGTTTCAACAACATATGGAATAAAACTTTCACCGGTTTGTGGGTCGGAATAAGCCAACTTTATCGTGCTGTCATTATTTTCCATAACATGTGCAGCAATTTTGAATTCGTTTTGTGATTTTGTATGTGACCCCAAATCAAAGTCTTGACGGTTATGTACGCCTTCGACTTCGTCAAAACCATCCGGAAATTCATATTCTATATCGCCCGCAGCCTTGGCATAGTGTGCCAGTTTTTCATGCGGTGTAAAGCGTAATTTGCTTGCCGGAATACCAAGTACATTTGTCCACCACGCAATACGCGTTTCACGCCATGTTTCAAAATACTTTTCATCTTCACCTGGACGTACAAAATATTGCATTTCGGCCTGTTCGAATTCGCGCATGCGGAAAACGAAACCGCGCGGAGAAATCTCGTTACGAAACGCCTTGCCAATTTGGGCGATACCGAACGGCAATTTATGTGGCGTTGAATCCAAAACGTTTTTAAAATTGATATATGTTGTTGTTGCTGTTTCTGGACGCAGATATGCATTTACTTCGCCATTTGCAACGGCACCAATGGAAAGCCCCATCATCAGTTGATATTCACGTGGGGGCATCAAATCAGTAGACCCGCAATTATCACATTTTGTTTGATCGCGCATTTTATCTTGGCGCATGCGGGCACCACATTTTTTACATTCAACCAATGGGTCTGAAAACCCGCCTTCGTGTCCAGAATATTTCCACATTAAACGATTGCCAATCAAAGAAGCATCCAATCCTTCGATATCATTGCGTGAATAAATCATCGAATTCCACCAGGCGTTTTTAATGTTCTTCATCAGTTCCACGCCATATGGACCATAATCATATGTTCCGCCCAAACCACCGTATATCTCGGACCCAGTAAATATAAAACCACGTCTTTTACATAGTGCAACGATATCATTTACATTTTTTGCCGGCATAATCAAACCCCCATATTTATAATTGCAGATATAAGTATTATATTTTATTCGTCCGTTTGCAACATTTTTTGGCATAAAAAAACGGGGGCAAATCGCCCCCGAAAATTACGCGATTTTTATTTCTGTTCCGGTTTCGGTTCTGGGGCAATCGCCGCGGCCGGACAAATGGACGCACATGTGCCACATGATACGCACTTGGTCGGATCAATTACGCATTTGCCATCCGCACCCACAGAAATCGCCTGCATAGGGCACATACCCATACAAGAATGACAACCGATACATTTGTTTGAATCTATTTTATAAGCCATTTTTTCTTCCTTTGTTTTTGTTTAATCTCTGTTTAACAACCCCAGTAAATATTGGAACATTGCAATAAATGAAATATATAAATGCAATGCACCCAATACCGCCAATTGGTCCTTTTGTGTTTCGTCATCAATTGACGCATATAAACGCTTTAGTGTTTGCATGTCGTATGCCGTAAACAGGGCAAATACCAATACACCAATCGCGCAAACTATTGTTGCAAATGTACCGCCGAGTGTCCAAATCATTGATACAACACCGACCAAAATTAAACCAATCATGCCCATCATCAAGAATATGCCCAAAAATGATAAATCTTTGGCGGTTTTATAACCAAACGATGCCATGCAGGCGAACATTAGCGCGGCGATTATAAATGCCCAAACAATGGATGCCGGGTTTACGGCCAAGCCGCCCCAAATCATTGGTGTTATTACCAATCCCATTGCCACCGCGTATATAAAAAGCATTATTGCCGCGGTTGCAGGACGCATCGAAAACGCGCGTGCCTGGGCCCAAATTGAAAATGCCAAACCACCGAACAGCATGATATAAAAGAACGGCGTCATACCCCCGGTGCCAACCAACAGGTTAATTCCACCCATATAAATTGTGATAAAAGATGTAATTGCCGTAACTGCGACCGCACCGAACATCAACATGAATATTTTTTTAAGGTATAAATCTATACCGCCTACGCGCGTTGGGCTGGCCACCTGTTTTGCCTTTGTAATCATATTTTTCTCCTTGTTATTTAACGAATATATAGTACAATGAAAATAAAGTTTCAAGGATTAAAAATACTAAAAATGGCAATAGTTATAAACCCTATTTCACCAGTAGCTTTTTCGGTATTTGGTTTGCCTGTGCGGTGGTATGCGTTGGCGTATATTGCAGCATTTGTTGCAGGGTATTTTTTGATAAAATACATGATGCGTTCCAAAACATGTGCTATAAAAATGTCTAAAAAAGAATTGGACGATTTATTGACATGGGTGATATTGGGCGTGATTATCGGTGGGCGATTGGGGTACGTGTTGTTTTATAATTTGTCGTTCTTTATCGCGCACCCATTAGAGATATTTGCCGTATGGCATGGCGGAATGAGTTTTCATGGTGGCCTGGCCGGTGTGGTGATTGCGACATTTATTTGTGGACGTACATGGTCACGGGGTCTGCGGATATTGGATTTGGTTTCGGTTGTGGCACCCATAGGGTTATTCTTTGGCCGTATTGCGAATTTTATAAATATGGAATTGATGGGTCGGCCCACAGATTCACCAATTGGGGTGTATTTTAACGGTGTTTCGGATGTGCCACGTCATGCCAGCCCAATTTATGAAGGCATGACCGAAGGTCTGTTGTTATTTGTCATAATGGGTATACTGTATCGATTTACAAAATTGCGCAAATATCCCGGTGCATTGTGCGGTGCAATGGCAATGTTTTACGCGGTATTCAGAATATTCTGTGAACAGTTCCGCATGCCCGATGCCCAGGTCGGTTTCTTGACATCGTGGGGATTAACCATGGGACAATTATTGTCTGGGATATTGTTTGTTTGCGGTGCGGCATTATTTGGTATGGCGATTGCGCGGCGCCGGAACCAGGGCCCCGGTCGCCTTGACCCCGACCATCTTGCACGATAAAATATAAATTGCCGCGGATAGTTCAACCATATTTGGTTCGTACGCAGGGTTTTTCCGAAAAAAACTTCTGATATCATTTAACAAAAGCATCTGTTTCATTTGGATTCCTTTTTAGATAAAAAAGAACCACCTAAAATAAAAATCTTAAGTGGTTGGAGTCCTAAAAAGCAACTACAGTATTGCTGTGCTTATTCAATATATTCACACACTCCAACCATTGGTTGGAGGTTTTACGTCTATCCAGACGACCATAGCGGGCTTTTAGGAACCCACAGACGAAACACTCATCTGCGTATTTGATGGTAACATAGGGTGCATAAAAAAGCAAATTTTGATTTTTATAAAAAAATGCTTGATTTTCCTGTTTATACGGTATATTATATCGGCACGGCATTGGGGTTGTAGCTCAGCTGGTTTAGAGCGTCTGCCTGTCACGCAGAAGGTCGCGGGTTCGAGCCCCGTCAATCCCGCCAGTTTTTTTATGTCAGTTTTGGCCCTATCGTCTAATGGTTAGGACACCGCCCTTTCAAGGCGAGAATCCCGGTTCAAATCCGAGTAGGGCTGCCAAGGATAAAAAACAACACCCGTTTTGGGTGTTGTTTTTTATCCTTTGGATTTACCTTGTCGGGGTTGAACCGCGGTTCACACGATAGTTGGTTCGCACAAGCGTCAGCGCAGTGCAAACCTTACGTGTGGTGAGCGTAGCGAACAAATCCGAGTAGGGTAATTAAGAAAATCTTAAAAAATCGACAGACGGAGATTTTTTTGATTTTCGTTATTACATGTGTTTGATTATTGCGTATCGAGGAAGCGAGTAGGGCTGCCAAAATAAAAAGACCACCGTTTGGTGGTCGTTTTATTTAGATTTACAAGCATTTC
Organism: Candidatus Enterousia sp.; assembly: GCA_045647355.1. Classification (GTDB taxonomy): domain Bacteria; phylum Pseudomonadota; class Alphaproteobacteria; order Rs-D84; family Rs-D84; genus Enterousia. The sequence goes on along the minus strand of JAZRMF010000005.1, from coordinate 347,767 downwards.
AGCAGTTCGTAAGTTGGGTATCAAAAACACACACCGTTTCACACATTTACGAACTTTCAAAAAGAAAAGTTTAGAAATCTAACCTTTTTCTTAGTTTGTATTTGTTGTGGGTATTACTACTTTATAATCTGGATGATTTCTGGTAATGTATCGCTTATAAAATGCCCGCGTCCACTAAATTTATGAACACGAATATCTGGTATGTTTTTGGTAATTTTATTAACACTACTCAAAATGTCTTTATCGTCATCGTTGGAAATCAACAAATCTGTTCCGTTTCTAGTTTGTTTTACAACACCATTATCTAATTTGAAATCTTTATAAAAACCAAAAGGTTGAATATCTTCGACATCTATCCAAGGTGCAACTAAAATTATTTGGCGGATTCTTAATTCTGGGTGTTGCATCATATATTTCAATATAAAACCACCGCCCGCAGAATGTCCGATTAAAATGGTATCAGAGTTTATATCTTGTCTATCCATTATCTTTGCCCATTCTTCGTATTTCATTAATAATGCATGAGCATGCGGAAAAAATGGAATTTGCATAAGGCCATTAAAATCTTTTTCAACTTTAAATTGTAACCAATAAGCCCAATTTTTTATTGGTGTAGATTCACGGGTTACCCAATCTTCATCTGGGTCCATGACACCATGACAAAAAACAATATTCATTTTATATCCCCATTATTTACGGAATATTATATCATAAAATTTTGAAAAACATTTTTATTTCTTTTCCAAACAGCAACAATTCATAAATCAAATCTGTTCGTGAATTGCACAGATGGCCCTGCCAGAATAAACAAATCGGGTTTTATACCCGATTTTTCTTTGTTTTCCAATACTTTCACGAGTTCGTAAGTTAAGTGTTAAAAACATACCCCGTTTTGCACATTTACGAACTTTGTTATTATTGTTGATAATTTGCGTATTGAGTGTTATAATTCAAAGCAAGGTGCAAAGGGGTGTTTATGCCTGAGAAGTATATGACATTAGATGAATTATCGGATTTAATGGCCAAGGAACTGTATGAAGTGGCAGAAGCCTCGCAGAGCATACAATTGAGTGCTTCGTCCTCAAAACGCACCTTTGTATATGGATTACAGATTTCTGAAAATGAAACAAAAAAAGAATTGCTTAAAAGAATCATTGAAAATCCTGATTTCGATTGGGAGTATTCTGACATTGATAAAAAAATAATCGAACAGATACGTATGGCAAAACATGATAATTCTGATTTATCAAAGGAATTTATGAATTCGGTTAACATGTTTGTTGCGAATTTGAATATTGATGTCTTTAATTATACGTATGAGAACAGAAAAAAAATAAAAAATAGGTTAATTAGAACAGTTTTAACTAAAAAGCTTGTATCGGCGCCAGCTAATGTAAAACTGAAAGACGTTGACTGGGCAGAATTATACCTTGATTTATTATATGCTTATCCGTATACAGATCACAACTTAATTAATGGTTATCCAGATAATATAGACTTGTACGAGGTTTCACATATTTATAATATGCATCAAGTTTATGATAGGTTCTATCAATTTATGTGGAATCGAATTTTGGCGGAAGCATCCAAAGCAAAACCAGATACTATGAAAATAGAAAATTTATGCAATGTTGCAGTAACAAAATTGATAGGAATAAATGCATCACAGGCATATGATAAAAAAGATAAATCTATTTCTGAGTACAGTCTGCGAAACATATTTAACACGCAAAATGTATTATTTTTTGCCAAAGAGCACTCTGATGAAATAAAACAAAAGCAACATCAAGATTTCTTTAATCAAATTCGCATGAATGAAGCTCAGGCGTTATTGTATAAACAAACAACAGATAAAAAGCGTGCACCCGATAGTATCGCGTTAATGCAGGGAAGTGCTAGAGATATGGGATAAAGCAGTTATTAAAAGTTACACTTTTTGTATATAATTTTATATTTTATCCAAAAATATCTTAACGTTTTCCCCAAACTGCGACATTTTTCTGATTTTATTAGTTTATGAATTGCTTAAGTGCCCCTGCCAGAAATTTAAACCACCCAAACGGGTGGTTTTTCATTTGTTTTGCAATACGGTTGTAAAACTTGTACTTATTTTGCGGATTTACGAACTTTATCATCTGCCTCTTGGATTATTTATTACCCCGTTTTTATCCAGAACAAATTGAAATATTATTTCTGGATATTTATCTTTAAACATGCGTCGTTCAAATTCTGTGCCACCCAATTTTTTATAAAAACCGCAGGATTTATTTTGTTCCAAACAACCAATAGTAAATTTTTGTCCGCCGTTTTGTTTTACCCAATCAGCAAACGCGTTCACCAATTTTTTACCAATACCAAGACCAATATATTTTGGATCCAAGTATAATCCTTGTAAATCAAACGTTTTTTCGTCATTTTCGGATACGAACATTGTGCCACCCATTGTGCCCACAATTAATCCTTCCTCATTTATTGCGACTAACTTTATGCCGTTTTTATCAGATAGAAATTCTTTTGTCTTGGAAATGTTTGTTCTAAATTTTTCCTTTGTAGCGTCTAGGTAATTGTCATCTAAAATACCACGATATGCATACTCCCAACCACTTGCATGAATTTCTTCCCAGCGAACAGCATCTGATTTCTGTGCTGGACGTATTGTGACAATCATGTTTTTCCTCTTTTTTATTGTAATATTATATCACAAAATTTGTAAAAACGCCTTAATCTCTTTCCCAAACGACAAATTCTGGCTCTATGATAAACATGTTGCTTTTATTCATGGATATTTTTAATATAAATACGTTGGAACTTGTATAAATAAAGGGGTGGCAGATGAATAAATATTGTATCGTAATGACGACGTTTGCAAATGAATCTGATGCGATGAACGTTATAAATGCGGTGTTGGAAAATAAACTGGTTGCGTGCGCCCAAGAAATGAATATCCATAGTCATTATACGTGGCAGGACAAAGTGTGCCATGAACCCGAGATTCTGGTAATGTTCAAAACGACCTGGGATTTATACGGCGAATTGGAATCAAAAATCAAGGCATTGCACCCGTACGATGTTCCTGAAATTATTGCGTTTGATGTCAAGATGGGTGCGGAATCTTACCTGACGTGGATAGATACGGTTACCAAATAAAATCCTATGCGTTGACATGCGAGTATTGTATGATATAATCAACAACATGAAGAAAATGATACTAATTTTATTGGGCTGTGCATTTATACTTGGCGCGTGCGGTGTTAAGTCGAACCTTTCGCGTCCGGACGGTCCATTGCGCGATTATCCGGTGTATTAAAAAATGTTCCACCAATAGGCGAATATGCATTACCTGTTGAAAAAATTGCCATAATATTATAAACTATAACTGTAAATGATTGGGGTTCAAAAGGAGATAGTATGTCCCGTGTAGGGCTTATTCAACGTGTCGAAAAAACGCCGGAAAATGAACACGGGGTGAAGCCGGTTAAGTCTATCCCAGGTGACGAGGTATGTGTTCTGTACCTGGGTGGAAATGACACCAAAGATGAACAGGCCGCATCTGGTAATGTCAAGGTCGTAGAAGTAGATGTATCTCCACGTTTATCAACACCAGTTCCGTTGTATTCCGCATACTATGATGTTTATACTGGTAATATGTACCTTGATTGGATTGCGAATTACAGTAAATATGGATATGACTTTACCGCCCCGCACGATGATGACAATTTTCTATGGATAAACGAACACAATATTAACAATGTGTTCAATACAAAAATCTTGCCCAGATTGTTTGATGCAAATGGCGGATTGTTGGAGGTTAAAAAGTCTAAAGAAAAATTCGATAATTTGCATGTCGTGTTCCAAGGAAACTTTTTTGGCCTGCGCAATAGATTGAATCAGATGCTATATGCCGTACTGACCAAAAGCGGTATGGGTATCAAAGATACGGTCAGTATTACAAAAACCGTTGTGACAAATTCTATGCCGGCCCAAGATATGGAATTTGACTATATCAATAAATTATTTGAACAAACGATTGCACCACGTATTTCTGAACGGGGGCATCGGTTATCGTTGCGTGATGCGATGGCACGCGTGCGCAAATTGAATATAGTAGCGCATTGCCATGGGACGTTCGTCCTGCATAAAATGGAAGAAAAAATGCATGCGCGCATGCGTGATTTGGGGTACAGCCAAACCGAAATAGATATGGTGTGTTCGCAAATGCTGGTCGTGGCACATGCCCCGATTATACCGTTGGGGATATCAAAGTTTCGCATAGTTAGCTTTACTACCGCGCGTGATTTGGATGCCACGCGCCCCAGCAATTGGGTCACGGAATATGTGCTGGCCAAATTAGATCAAGAAGGTAAAGGCGAAATCGGTTCAGATTGGTTGGGACCGTGTTTCCTGGGCGGACGTAATGGTGACGTGTTTGTAATTCATAACGCGTTTGAACCGTCTGCCACTGGGGCGCCACATGACGGCGAACATCGCAGTGCACGTTATTTGCCGGTCAAGGGGCAAACCCAGGATGGAAAAATTATGAATACTATTGCGGGTAATGTATTGCGTAATGGCATAGAAAATTCTTTAAGCGAAACATTTACCGAATTACCGCCAATCCGCGAATTAGTGGTGGGTGACAATGACCAAGATGGAATGTGGGCGCTGTTTGATTTACTGGAATTCAACGGGCAATTATTTATGTCTGATGTGCGGGATTTTGTACATGATATGTATGAAAAAGGCAACGCGCGCGTACAAGAAATGCGCGCCAAACGTCCAATCCCACGCGTGACGGAATTAAAGAGATAGAGCAATTTTATTTCTGGTGGGCCTGGGGGGATTTGAACCCCCACGGGTTTCCCCACTGGAACCTAAATCCAGCGCGTCTACCAATTTCGCCACAGGCCCATAAAGTCACAAAAAATATATTATGATAAAAAAGACTTGATTTCCAGTAAAAAATAACCTAAAATCCCGTGCAGTATAAACAAAAAAGGCAAATAAAATGGCATCTAAGAAAGGTAGCAAAGAAATCGTCCGTCTGATGAACAAGGAAACAGGGACATATTATACGGTTAAAAAGAACAATAAAACCGCAACTGGTAAAATTACACGCAACAAATATGACCCGAAATTGCGTAAGCATGTCAAAATGACGGAAACAAAAATGCCACACTAAATGATTAGTGGTTGGTACAAGTGGTTATTTAAAACACCGACAATCGTCGGTGTTTTTTGATGTGTTTATATAAAATACCAAATACCTATTTCCCAAATTTCCCGCTGCGTGGAAATCCAACTGGTATAGTGTGTCCCTGGGATGCGCGTTTACCGGTCCATGGTTTCCAATCATCCAATTTGGTCGTCCCGCGGCCGGTTGTCCAACCAAATCCATCCGCCGCGTTAAAGAACATCACATCCAAAACGTATGTGCGTTCGGCGTTATACTTTTGCAATATCACACCTTTGCCCCTAATCATTTCGGGAATTTCGGCGGTCGGGAATATCAGCAATTTATCATTTGAACCTGACATTGCAACCGTATCGCCCGCAACCATAACGCAGAATGTGGCCGGATTTCGGTCGTCAACGTTCATAATTTGTTTCCCGGTGCGTGTTTGCGCAACACAGTTTTCACCCGCGACAATAAACCCGTTTCCATGACGTGACACCACCAGGTACTTTACCGTCGTATCCAACACAAACGCACGAACGATGTTTTCTTCGGCACCGATATCCGCCATCATACGTACCGATTCACCAAAACCACGTGCCGATGGCAAATCGTTTGCCGACAATGTGAACATACGACCCGATGACCCGAACAAGTTGATTTTATCGGTGGACATTGCATGAAACGCGGTTTGCAATTCATCGCCTTCTTTGAATTTCAAATCCAGGCTGTTCAAATCCATGTGACCCTTGGCCGCGCGAATCCAACCCATTGTGGACAGAATCACCGTAACAGGTTCTTTTTCAATAAATTCTTCGGCATTTACGACAACCTCTTCGGTGACGGCGGCCCATGTCGTACGACGACGACCCAAGGCGGTCTTTTTATCGTATTGTTTTTTAATGTCGGCAAACCATGCCTTGATTTGATTATTTTGAATTTCTTCGTCACCCAATAACGCCATTAATTGTTTGCGTTCTTCGCGCAGACTTTTATCTTCGCGACGGATTTCCATTTCTTCCAATTTGCGTAATGCGCGCAAGCGGGTGTTCAATATGGATTCAACCTGGACATCGGTTAATTTGAATTCTTCCATTAACACGGCCTTGGGGTCGTCTTCGGTTCGGATGATTTCAATAACGCGATCCAAATTCAGGTACACAACCAACAGGCCACCCAAGATTTCCAACCGACGTTCAATATTGCGCAGACGCCATGCCGACCGGCGACGCAGGACGTTCTTTTGATGTTTAATAAATTCGGTCAAAACATCGCAAATGCCCATAACACGTGGCGCACCGTTGGAATCAATCACGTTAAAGTTCATATTAAACTTGTATTCCAAATCGGTCATAGCAAACAAATGCGCCATCATTTTATCCGCCGGAACATTGCGTGTCTTCGGCGTTATAACAATGCGCACATCTGTGGTTGATTCATCAGATATATCGTCAACCAATGGTAATTTCTTGGCATCAACCATTTCGCCAATTTGTTCCACCAATTTAGATTTAATAATTCCGTACGGTATTTCGGTAATAACAACCTGGTATCCGCCGCGTTCTAATTCTTCGATTTCGTAACGTGCGCGGATTCTGAATGCACCCTTGCCGGATTCATAATTTTTAACGATTGTGTCAAAATCATCAATTAACACACCGCCTGTCGGAAAATCAGGCCCAATCATTTTGCGCATAACCTGGGCCGTGGTGGCGTCGGGTTTATCCACCATAAGGGTTAGTGCATCACAAACCTCGGCCACGTTGTGGGTTGGAATATTTGTCGCCATACCCACGGCGATACCCATACCACCATTGGCAAGTAGATTCGGAAATGCCCCCGGCATAACCGTTGGTTCGGTTGTTGTGCCGTCGAAATTCGGCATCATATCGACACTGTCTTCGTCAATGCCATCCATAATCAGCATCGCCGCATCGGTCATTTTTGATTCGGTGTAACGATACGCCGCCTGGGGGTCACCATCGATATTACCAAAGTTCCCTTGGCCATCAATCAGTGGATAACGTACGGAAAAATCCTGGGCCAGACGAACCATTGCATCATAAACCGATGAATCCCCGTGCGGGTGATAATGACCCAGCACGTCACCGACAACCGTCGCACATTTACGAAATGCGGCCGACGGAGATAATTTCTGGCGCAACATAGAATACAAAATACGACGATGTACCGGCTTTAGTCCGTCACGAACATCGGGCAGGGCGCGCGACACAATCGTACTAACAGCGTACGACAAATACCGCGTAGACAACGCGTCTGCCAACTGCTGAGAATCTATTTTTTCGACTATTTCTTTAACCATAACGATATAAAATTAGAACATTTAAAAAAAAATAACAACCAAAAAAGCAACGTTTATTGCCCAATTTTGTTCTTTATTTCACGTATACGGGCCAAAATTTCGCGCAAATCGGCATCTGTAACCGACGGGGTGGGGCGATTGCGAACCTCGTCCGCCAAAACAATGCACAGTGTGGCAAGCAATGAATTTTCCGGTAATGGCCCAATTTTATCCAATATTTCACGGGCGCGGGCGTCAACCATTTGCCCCAATTCAATCAGGCGGCCTTCTTGACCGTCTTCGCACCCCATGGGATAGTTTTTATTAACAATTGGTATTGAAACTACACTCATTTTGACGTATTTAACCCCTTAGTCCACAGGCTTTAATTTCCTTAATATCTCGACAGATTGGTCGATTAATTCGGTCGCCCTGGCATTTTTTGCCCGCAGATTGCGCACCTGTTCGGTTAAAATCGCAACCTCTAGGTCGGTTTGTTTGCCGGCATTGACCGCCGTGGCGCGCAAACGCGCCGCAGATTCTTCCAATTTTGTCAATTCTTGAAAAATTTGGTCTTTTATGTCCGACATATTGCCATTTTAAGATATTTTTTATATGCGTTCAACCCTAAAATGTGATATAATCGTCCCGAAAGGTTTTTTTGGAGAGTGCAGATGAAAAAGAAAATTGTATATATTTCTGGGTCGGATGTTTTTGATATAAACGATGTCCGGGCCGCGTTCGACGAAGTGCGCGAAATGCTTCATTTAGATTCAGATACAGTATTATTCGGGGTCCCAGTGGATGCCGAAACCGAAATGACAGGTGTAGCAGATAACACCACCGAATCAGTCGAAACGCCAAATATGGCCATTGAAACAGATTTGGATATGGATTTGAACACGGAATGTGACACCGAAGATTTGGAACCAAACACAGATGACGATATTATTGGCGCGGAAGATACCATGCACGATGCATCTGATGTGGACGTCGCAAATTCTAATGAAATTGCCGAAGAAGCGCCTGTGGTACCAATACAATCAATATTAACATCTGAAACCAAAAAGACGAAAACTGCACAAACCAAAAAGAAAAAGACCGCTAAACAAGAAGTTGTCAAAGATGAAATTGAACCAGAAACCACAGAAGCAGTGACAACCAGAATCGATAAGGAAGAAGCGGTCGTAGACAAAGTAGACGATGAACCTGTGGAAATCAGTGTACAAGAGGCAAAAATCGAAGAAATGATAACCGATGATATGCCAGATGAACCCGCAGAAAAAACATTGGAAGAATTGCTAGAAAGTATGGCACCTTTGCGTGAAGATGTGCATCCCGATGATTCAAAAGAAACCGCAGATGTACAAAATAATGACGAAATAGATGCAACGTTGGAAAGTTTGGCAAGTGAATTTGCTGATACACAAACAACAATACCATCAGGTAAGAAAAGTTCTGGGCGTGGTGGCAGAATAGGTAAATTGAAAAACATATTGCCTTTTTCAAACAAGAAAAAAGATGATACCGGTTTAATGGGTGATTTATTCGGTTGGGCCGGAATCGCCGCCAATGACGAAGATTTCACTATACCCGGATTTTTCACAAATGCCGCAGGTAAAAAATAAAACACGATGAACCAAGTCGACACGATTAAAAGATTACTTGAACATTCCGGATTACATGTATATGGCATCACGGATGGTTCCATTGTGATAGAAGATCCAACCTGTATTATTCGCGGTTTCCAAGAATTCTTTAAAGACGCATGGATTGCATTAAGCCTTATTACTGGGCTAATGATAGTTATGTGGGGAATTGGCAAAATACGTGGCGCAAAGTTTTCTGAATTGGGTTATTTTAAAAATTTGATGATGATTTTCATTGTGTTATCTATGATGTTCCCAATATTAAATGTTATTTATGGTGGTGATTTATTTGGTATGGGATGTCAAAAGATGAAAGTGTCATTGGACGAAGTACAATCATTATTATCTTCGCGCGCCAAGACAAATGCAGATTCTATGCAATTTGAAGATATAGATATCTATGATTCTGGGCCGATTTACAGTTCAGGTACGTCAACCCCCACACCACCGGATATAGATTATTGGATTGATGCCGCGGATGCGCCCGATGATACGGATGCGTCCGAACCACAACAATCATTGCAACAACATTAAATCACGCATTGAATATAAAATGCCACCAGACACAACGCAGTGGTCGTGTAATATTACGCCAATCGCCGCCAGTTTGTTTTTCAATTCATGTGTTATTTGAACGTCTTCTTGTGAAAACGAAGTTTGCGCTTTTGGGTGATTATGAACCAATATCACAAACTTTGCACCCAACGTCATTGCGCGACCAATAATTTCACGGTCATAAATACTGGTGCAATCTATGGTACCGTGGCTGTGCAGTTCGTCTTCAAGTAATCGGCGATCCGCATCAAGGTACAATATGTGCATTTCTTCTACACCTTTGCCCCCAAGCAACAATTTGCAATAATTATTAAATTGTTCAGGCGTATGAAAAATGGTTGTATTCGCACTGTCCATGCGATATCCAACAAGAAATATTTTTTGAATCACTTTAAGAAAAATCGCGGTGTTTTGTCCCATCCCTGGTACGCGACATAATTCATCGACGGGCGCGGACAGTATTGGGAAAATACCACCGAATTTTGCAAGTAATGTTTTGGCAAGTGGTTTCACATCACGACGCGGAATTGCATAACTTAACAATAATTCTAATAATTCATAATTTGCAAGTTTGTCATCAAGAAAGTTCTGACGTAATCTTTCACGGTGTCCGCTGCGCAATGATAAATCGACTCCGGCCATTGTTTAATCCATTAAACCATTTTTTCTGTAAAGATTGTGACACCATCTTCGGTAATGCCCAACGTGTGTTCCCATTGTGCAGACAGCCCCCCATCAACCGTACGTGCGGTCCAACCATCGGCATCAATTTTGCATTCTGGGCGACCAGTGTTTATCATTGGTTCAATTGTGAATACCAAACCTGGAACCATTTTGACCTTGTCCCACATTTTGTCATAGAAATGATAAATCTGGGGATCATCGTGCATTACTTTACCAATACCATGGCCAACAAAGTCGCGTGATATTGAAAACCCATGTGGCTTTACAACGGCTTCGATAGTTTTCCCAATTTCTGATAATGGTACGCCAGGTGCACAAACGGCAATTGCCGCATTCAATGCATCTTGGCATGTCTGCACCAATTCACGTGCGCGGGGTGATACATTGCCAATCATAAACATACGTGAAGAATCACCATGAAATCCCTTGTATTCGGCGGTCAAATCAACATTAACAATATCGCCATCTTTTAATATGACATCGTCGCTGGGGATACCATGAACAATAACATCGTTAACCGATGTACAAATACTTTTCGGGTATCCTTGGTAACCTAAATCCGAAGAACGCGCACCATTTTCGCGCAAAAAATCTGCGACCATTCTATCGATTTCTGCGGTTGATATACCGGCGCGAATATAAGGTGTTATATGGTCAAAACAACGTGCAACCAAATCACCAACCACGCGTAAACGTTTAAAATCTTTTGGTGCATATACCGATGCAAGCATTTTAATTCCTCCGTTTAATAGACATCTTGTAAGTTTTCAGTACAAGTTTTAATGCAAAATCACGTAATAATATTTCCGCCGGCATTCCGGTGGTCCGCAGTTGCCCTTCAAGTTCATTAAGGCGAATTAGAACCGCACTTATGTCATTGGCCGGCCATATTTTCATGGCAAGGTTAAATTTATCTGCGACCTTCCAAAACAGGCGGGGCAATTGTCCATCAACCACGGCGGTAAGTAATGTTTTAAAATGTCTGTCCAACATGCGCACCAACATATTTGGTTCTGCGCCATCGTACAACAACCTGTCCAGTGCGAGCATAGTTTGTTGGATATGCCCCGCCGTCAAAGAGTATAAAAAATCATCGGTGTTTGATGCCCCTGTATCCGGCAGGCATTTTTCAACATCATCTAAATCTATTGTTTTTTTATCATCGACATACAGTGCGATTTTACCCAAAAAACCACGTGTTATTCCGCGGTCACCCCCAAGATGTGTTGTCATATATATCATTGCATCGGGCGATATTTGTTTAATGCCGGCAACGGTGAATAATTCGTTGCGAATAAGTGTTTCGAGTGTTTTGGTGTCATCTGAATAGCATGCAACAGTTGCGATATCTGTACCCGATTCAAACAGTGTGCGTAACGAACCGCCCGAACGCAGGTCACCCGCGGTCACAACAACCATTGCATCCAAACCAGGATGTTCGACCAAATCTTTAATTGTTTTGGCATCCGAATCACCGGCATTAGAAATTATAACCATCTTGCGCCCACCAAACATAGACGGGGTACATGCCTCGGCAAAAAGAGCATCTTGTTTATCACGCAAATCTGCGGAATCAAGTGCGAAGATATTGTCTTTTTCAATTGCCAAAACTTCAACAGATTTATCGCACAGTTCATCAACCAACCCTGCATCAGGGCCATAAATTAAGACGGCCTTGATATTGGTTATGCCTTTGGTAAAATCAGATTCTTTCCATTTCATTTTTTCTGTTCATATGCGACAACATCTGCAATTGCACGTGTGCCAATTTTATCGGCCAACACAGTAATGGTATTTGCAACCGCATTATTATAAGACGCGTTTGCCGCAACCAAATAACGAACAAATGTATACGATTCAGATGCAGATTCTGTACCCGATGCAATTTGTTCGTCACCATGTTGCAATACATAATGCGCGGTTAATCGTATTTCTTGCCATGTGGCGGATCCGGTTGTTTCCAATGCCTTGTATTTGGTGGTCGGATTTTGTAATGATACAACAAGTTTGTATGGTGCATTCGGTTCTTTTTGACCACCAAATTTATTATTTAGTGCATTGCGCAATTCAATACCGTTTATACCACTTATTGCCGGTACATATATATCAGTATTATTCCCGGAAAACATCGGGGTAAATCCACATGCGCATAATGTCAAAAGACATAAATATTTTTTCATGCATATTCCTATTATTGAATAAAAATATTGTTTTCTTATTGCAATTTATTCATATAATACCTAGACTTTTATTAAAGCGCAAGGGGGAATGATGAATATTTTTCTGATAATGTTGATATCTGTTTTTATGGCGGCGTATTACATGTTTTTTGCCCCATCCGCCCGTGTGCCAGAACAAGAAACCGCTCAGGCGGTTGCAACATCAGATTTGCGGTCTATTGCAGAATGTGCGTTGGCGACACATAATGCGCAAATATCAGGACGTGAATTTAAAGATGGGTGCGTGGAACAAAATCAAATTAAAAGTGAATTTGTGTGTTTAGATTCGCGCCTTGCCATAACTTCGTGCGAGGCCAGTGGTCTTAAACGCCCAAATTATAGCTTTATTATAACAACCACCGGATCAATAGATGCGTCAGATTATAATGCGATGATGGAAATATTAGAAAAAGATTTCGCAACAAGTGGTACATTTGGAATATTTGAAGATGATGTAATTGTATCGGCGGGAACGGCCACCACGCGCAAGGTACCCGATGCTGTAAAAAAACAAATGGGTTTGGAAAATGGCCAGCTTGTATATATGACACATTATGATATTCCTGACCCAGATAGAGTATTTACTGGTGCCGCGGATGAAGATATCGTCTGTCCAGCAGGTACAAACAAAACATATCGTTTCGGCCGTTGGCAATGCATAGGGTATAATTTGAAAAACAGTTGCGGTGGCGACATGATATGGGATGCGTCCGTAATGGAATGTGTCCCAGACGAATCGCGCAAACCGCTGTGTGCCGGACGCCAAACCGCGGTTATTGTTGATGATGTATGGGAATGTGTAAATCCAATCATTGAACGTCAATGTGGTGGAGATTTGATTGCAAGATTGAATTACGAAACACTTGAATGGGAATGTGTCGAAGATCCAAATAAAATTGCAACAAAAAGTAAATGCAATATATCTGGCAAGGTGGCAAAACGTGGACGCGGCGGTGCAACAATGCGAATCACATCAAATGCGTGTACGGATTGTGAAAAAATGGTCGTAGATGAAAACACCTGTGAAACGGTGTGTATCCCAGATGTCACAAAATTAACAAACCAGCGTTGCTATCCTGGGCGTAGTACGGAATGCAGTGGTTCTGCGCGCGCATTTTATTTTGGTTTTCCAAACACCGCATATATAAAAAATGTGGATGGATTATCGGTATCAGATGTGCCATTTGATTCGGTGCATTCACAGAATCGCAAATTTAATTGCCTTGATTGTGGTGATGGCACAATAGATAGGGAAAAATCAAAACCACCATTTACCGCCGTGTGTCGTAAGTAAAAGATCGCATTTCTGCGGTTTTTTTCTTGTGTCGCTTTCATCATAGAATCGGTACCCAATAAATAGTGATATGTAATTACGAATTATTTTTAAAAAAACTATATGTAGGCCGTTTTTGTTGTAAATCGCCCTATATGTTGTAAAAAATATATTTTGCGAATCGATTTTTTGCTTAAAAAGTGTTTTTTGTTGATACAAAACATTATTTGGTGTCGTGTTTTAGGAATTTGTATGCTCTGAAACATGCAGATATCCGCCATTTTTAAAAGTAAAGCGAAAAAATAAAAAAAATTGCATTTTATGCATTGTTTATAAAACGCAAAAACTATATATTGTTATGGAAACAATAAAACGGACACAATATATTGTGTTTTTGACAAAAATCGGAGTTTATATAATGTCTGACACAAATAAAGAGATAAAAATGCAGGTTGCGCCGACATTTACTTGTAATGTAATGAGTGTGAAAAAACGCTCTGGTGAAACAGTTGCGTTTGATGCACGTAAAATCTACGAAGCTATTAAAAAAGCGGCTTGCGCCACAAATGAAATATCTGATGAATATGTTGCCCAAATCACAAACGAAGTTTTAAATGATTTGGACAATAATTTTATGGGGCGTACCCCATCGGTTGAAGAAATCCAAGAAATAGTTATTAGAAAGCTTATGGATTCTAAATCTTATAAAACAGCCGAAGCATATATTATATATCGTCAAAAACATTCCGAAATTCGTAACGCAAACGTTGATGCCATTGAAATAATCGAAAGTTATGTCGGTGGTTCTAATTGGCGCATCAAGGAAAATGCAAATATCGGTTATTCAATTGGCGGTCTTATTTTGCGGACCAGTGAACGCGTGACCGCGGAATATTGGTTGAATATGTTCCCGCAAGAAATTGCGGATGCTCACCGCAGTGCGGCAATTCATATTCACGATTTGGGTTGGTTGACTGGGTATTGTGCAGGTTGGTCTTTGCGTGAATTATTGTACGAGGGTTTCAATGGTGTCCCAGGTTATCTGCAATGTGAGCCCGCCAAACATATGGCAACGGCAATATCTCATATGGTAAACTTCCTTGGAACATTGCAAAATGAATTCGCTGGCGCCCAGGCATTCTCGTCTGTGGATACATATTTGGCACCATATGTTCGTGTTGATAATATGTCATATGCAGATGTTAAAAATGCAATGCAGACATTGGTGTTTAATTGTGCCGTACCGTGTCGTTGGGGTACACAGACACCGTTCATTAACTTTACGTTCGATTGGAGGTGCCCAAAAGATTTGCGTTCACAACGCCCATTTGTTGGCAAAAAACAGGTCGATTTCACCTATGGTGATTTGCAGACCGAAATGGATATGATAAACAAGGCCTTTATCGAGGTTATGACCGAAGGTGATGCACATGGCCGTCCGTTTACATTCCCAATTCCAACATACAATATCACGGACGATTTCCCATGGGATCATCCAAATGTCAAACCTTTGTTTGATTTGGCGGCGAAATACGGTATCCCGAATTTCCAGAATTTCCTTAATTCTGATTTGAACCCGACAGACGTTCGTTCTATGTGCTGCCGTTTGCGCCTTGACGTACGCGAATTGTTAAAGCGCGGTGGTGGATTGTTTGGTTCGGCAGAAAAGACCGGTTCTATTGGGGTTGTAACAATGAACTTGGCGCGTCTTGGGTATACACACAAGGGCGACCGTGAAGGTTTGTTCCGTGAATTGGAAAGATTGATGAACATGGGACGCGAAGTTTTGGAAATTAAACGTCGTGTTATAACCAAACATATGGATAACGGTTTGTATCCGTTTACAAAGCGCTATTTAGGAAATTGGAATCATCATTTCTCTACAATCGGTGTAAATGGTGCGAACGAAATGGTGTTGAATTTCACAGATGGCAAAGAAAACATTGCAACACCGTTTGGTAAGAAACTGGTTTTGGATTTGATGGACTTTATGCGTGATAAATTGGCGACGTTCCAAGAAGAAACAGGTAACCTGTATAACTTGGAGGCTACACCGGCCGAAGGATGTTCATATCGCTTTGCAAAAACCGATGTGAAGAATTTCCCGGATATCATAACCGCCGGTACGCGTGAAGCACCATATTACACGAATTCAACGCAATTACCGGTGAATTTCACAGACGATCCGTTTGTTGCATTGGAACACCAAGAAGAATTACAAAGAAAATATACGGGCGGAACAATGTTGCACCTTTATATGGGCGAACCAGTATCATCTGGTGAAGCGGCCCAAAAGATTGTCCGCACGATATTTGAAAACTACAAGATTCCGTACATGACACTTACCCCGACATTCTCGATATGTCCAAAGCACGGGTATTTGCCAGGTCGGCATGAGTTTTGCCCAAAGTGCGATGCAGAATTGGGAATCAATCCTGATACCGCATCAAACAAGGCATAAAAAACAAACAAAACAATAAACAAAAAAAGGAAAAGGAGAGTAAAAATGGTCGCAAACGAACAACAAAGAACACCTTGTGAAGTATTTTCACGTAGCATGGGTTTCATTCGCCCAACCAAGAATTTTAACATTGGTAAGTATTCTGAATTCTGCGAACGTAAGACATTTACCGAAGCAAACAGTTTGACGGCCGGTGCACGCCACAGCGAATTGATGAAAAAGGCGGCATAACGTTATGAGAGCAATTCAGATAGGGGGATTGGTATCGTTCACAACGATAGATTATCCGGGCAAATTGGCGGCTGTGCTGTTTTTGGTTGGTTGTCCTATTCATTGTGCATATTGTTCCAATCCACATCTGATAGCGGTCGGGGATGGTGAATATGACCCCGAAAAAGTTTTTGAATGGTTGCAGACGCGCGTAGGAAAGCTGGAAGCCGTTGTATTTTCTGGAGGCGAGGCATTAATGCAGGCGGATGCAACCATTGATTATATGCGTCGTGTGCGGGAATTAGGTTTTCTGATTGGTTTGCACACGAACGGTTTTTATCCTGAAAATCTTGCACGTGCAAGTGAATATGTTGATTGGGTTGGCATAGATTATAAAGCCACCAAGACGAATTACGAAAAATTGACGGGCGTAAATATCGCGTATGACCATTTAATCAAAAGTTTGGACGTATGGGCCAAGACCGGTAAACCGGCCGAGGTTCGTGTAACGTGTGATCCACGTTATGTGTCAACCGATGATTTATTGGAAATTGCGCGCGATGTATCGAAACGTGGATACAAGAATTTCGCCGTTCAAAAATATGTTCCACATTTCGAAGACGAAGAACACAAAACAACATCCGCGATGCGCGAGGCATTTTTCAACAATGCCGAATTACGCGATAAAATAAACGCATTATTTGATACTGTCATTTGGCGAGAATAGGGCGGCTATCTTTTCGTTGCGTGCCGCCAGACAGGCCATTTGATTTTTATACAATTGTTCCCATTCTCCCAGACTTGTTGGCAAAGGGGTAAAATTATCGTCAAAGTTAGGCTTGCCCCCAATAAAGAATTTTATTTCACCATCTTGGACATATGAACCATCCAGGTAAAAGAATTCTACATAGTCACCAAAATCGTCAAACAAATCAAAGAATTTTTCATCTGCTTTTAGTGCATCGTATAGTGGGTTATACTCTTTTTCTTGGTTGTCTCTTTGTTCATAAAAACGTCTAATGCATTCCAATGTTAAATCAAATCTGTCTCTGATTTTTGGGTTGCGTCCGCGGGCCACATTTACAGAATTTGGATGTTTAGGAAATATTATTTCGCCACCAATTGTAGATGCAGATTTTACGTATTCTTTCAATATCTTTCTGATACCTTCATCTTTTAAATTTGGAACAAATTTTTTATGGGGTTTGTATCTTTCCTGCATATTAACAATAGAATCACTGGCGAAACGTGATTTTGCCAAATCGTCCCCATAATAAATTGGGTCATTCCAATATAAATAGTCATATTCCGGGTTATTCCCAAGTTTTAAATCAAATATAATATTGTTGTGGCGCTGTAATGCTTTTTTATATATACATGCCTGATATTCGCGTAATGTCTGGCTGTATGTATCTATGTCGGGTACGCTATCGTGGTTATCCAAATATTGTGTAACAAAACGATCAATATTTTCATCAATATCTTTTATAAAATTATATGTGACATCAAGTTTCATTTAAGTATCCTGTTATATCGTAATAATTTTATCAACTTTTATATTTTTTGCAAAGATTTCATCATGTGACACCAATAATATTGCACCATGGTATTGATTCAATGCATCTTCCAGAATCGCAATACTTTTGATTTCCAGGTTATTTGTCGGTTCGTCCAAAATCAGTAAATCCGGTTGATTTTCACCGCCCAAAATCGCCGCCAATGTCGCCTTTAATAGTTCACCACCCGACAGCATTGAAACCAGTTTTGACGATGTGTCACCACGAAATCCAAAATTTGCGGCAATCATATGTGCATCGTGTTTCAGGCACCCCGATATATCCATTATATTTTCAACAATCGTTTTATTAGGGTTTAAAACGGATAAATCTTGATTCAGATATGCAATTTTACCAAACGTTTTTATGGTCCCCGCATTTGGGCGCAGTTCCCCGCAAATAAGTTTAACAAGCGTCGTTTTCCCCGCACCGTTTTTACCACAGATTCTGATACGCGCCCCGCCATACATTGTAAAATCGAAATTATCAAAGATAATCCGGTCGCCATACGCAAAATGTAAACCAGAAATATTGATTAATTCTTTGCTGTAAAACGGTTTGCTGGGCAAGGGAATCTTGATTTTATCATCACGCATTTGTTCGGATAGTGTTTGTCGCAGGTTTATTTGCTCGTCAATTTTCTTTTGTATAATTGCGCGTTTTTTTGCCTCGGTTTCTTGGCTTTTTCCTTTCAAGGCATTTGCGGCGATTGGACTGCGTCGGCCGTTTGCAATCTCTTTGCGTTGTTTAGCCTCGTGATGTTGGCGGGTGTTTTGTGCGATATCAATGGTCTTATTCAGTCGCCGAATTTTTTTCTCGCTATCCGTATATTTTGATTGCAGGTTTTCGGCCTCGATACGTTTTTGCGCAACATAGAAATCATAATTGCCCCCGTACACGTGCAATTGCCCATTTGTCATTTCTATAATTTTATCCACATGTTGCAACAGTTCCCGATCATGCGAAACAATTACCACACCAAATGGATACGATTCCAACGCACAAAAGAATCTTTGTCGTGCATCTGTATCCAAATTATTTGTAGGTTCGTCCAGCAGCAATATTTCTGCGCCACTGTCAAATGCACGGGCTAATTCAAAACTTTGTCGTTCGCCACCACTTTTGGAATCGTGTATTTGTATTTGTGGCATGTAATATATACTGGCATCACGGGTCACAGGCCCAGAATCTGGGGTAATTTTGCCTGCTAGGATTTTCAATAACGTCG
The DNA here is from genome assembly GCA_045647355.1 of Candidatus Enterousia sp. GTDB lineage: Bacteria > Pseudomonadota > Alphaproteobacteria > Rs-D84 > Rs-D84 > Enterousia. Next base: position 328,457 of record JAZRMF010000005.1, on the reverse strand, counting down.
TTTTACCACAACCGTTATCGCCAATAATCGCCACCCGTTCATAATCGTTAAATGTAACGGACAGACCCGCAAATAAATCAACTGCGGAATCATAACTGAAAAATACATTTGATAAAGAAATAAAAGCCATAACAAAAACCTTTTAATGTTGCATTTGAAACAACGCACAAAATTGTGCGACCAAAATAAAAATTACAACATTACATGCGCATCGGTTTTTGTCCTTTGGTTAAGTTATATGTACTATTGTACCGCATCCGTATGCAAAAGCAAGTTTTTTGTGATGTATGGCGCAATGACAAAATAAATATTGAATAGTACAGATTTTGATTTACTATGGTACAAAAGGATTCCAATATGCCAGAAATAATCGATTTGTATGATAACGCGCGCCAGTTTGTAAAAAATGCAGATAGAAAACAACCGATCCCAGATGGCTTGAACAAATTGTCCGTGCATGTATGGATTATGAATTCCAAAGAACAGTTTTTGTTACAACAACGTGTCCCAACGGCCAAGAAATTTCCAAATATGTGGGGACAAACAGGCGGTGGTGCCCAATCAGGGGAATCCAGTTGGAATACATGCGTTCGTGAATCTGTGGAAGAGTTAGGGTTCAGACCCGAATTGGCAAATTCCGTATTGGTTGGGACTTTTAAACGTCCAAGGGATTTTGTTGATGTTTGGTTGATATACAGTGATGTAAATATCAAAGATTTAAAATTGCAGGCATCTGAAGTCCAAAACGTTAAATGGGCATCTGCAGAAGAAATTCAACAAATGCAACAAGACGGCACGTTTATTCCATCTATATTGCTGGGGTTGCAGATGGTTTATTCGTACATCGATATGTTAAAAAAATCAAAATAAAAACGCCCAGTTGGGCGTTTCTATCATAACACGGCGCTTTCCAATATAGACACCGTTTTGTTTGTTGGGTCTATTTCTGTTAATGCACCATATGGCAATATTATTTGTGGCACGGTATGACCAAAGTCCATATTTGATACAATTGGCATATCCGGACGACCACATTCCGCGCAAACCTGTATAAGTTTTTCTTCAAATTTTGGATAAAGTGCCAGCCATTTATCACGTTCAGATTCTTTGCCTGCGGAAAATTCGCCACCCGGCCGCCCCATTAATATCCCGTTCAGGTTTTCTAATATGCCGGTCGCAGCAATATTACGCAAGAAATCACCAAACTGGTCTGGGGTTGCACGTAATTCACTGGTTTCAACAAACAAAATTGCGCCACGCCAATCATCAGTTGATGGGTATATCTTGGTGCCGTTTGTCATAGTTAACAGTTCCATGCATCCACCCAGCAGGTGTCCAGTCACTTTATCTGTACCCTGGATAAAATGCCACCCATCTGTTTTAGTGCGTTGACGGCGGATATCGTTTTTATCATCCCAATAGATTTTATCTACAATAAATTCATCTGATTGCGGTAACACACCAATTGGCGAATTATCAAACAAAGTCTTTTTTGTGTTTTCAATCATTATCTGCGGAATACCACAGTTTTCGCCATAACCGAACATAAGGCTTGCACTGTAAAACGATGAAACACCGGCATGAAAGAACATAAGATGATTTGCCGTCGTATCAGACATGCCCAAAAAAATCTTTGGGTTGTTGCGTATAATTTCAAAATGCTTATCCGTCATATACCGCAACAGGCGCACCGTATCATCACCACCAATGTTTGTCATAATCGCCTTGATAGAAGGCTCTTGGACAGCCATCATCAAATCATCCAAACGCAATTGCGGATTGTCGTATAATTCATCTGTCTTTAATGAATTAGGCATTTCGACCATTTTGACACCAAATGCATCTTCGAATTGCTTTTTGCTATGTGCATAACGTCCGGGAATTATACCCGCCATGGCGGATGATAAAGACACGGTCGCAACCAAGTCGTTTTTTTGTAGTTTGCGTGGTTTGATAAGTGGTTTCATGAGATATTCCTTTTGCAACCCGTAATGATTGTAATAAATAAAAATGCGATAAACAAGGCAAAAAGCAAATATCTATACAGCACAAATGCGGAAATATGCGAAAAAATCATTGCCTTTTATGGTTTGGTTGTGTTACACTGCTAGCGTAGTGACATACACCAAGGAGAATATCATGCCTAGCGATCCAAAAATTACAAGCGAAAACGATTTGATATTGTTGTATAATGGTTATGCAGTAATTTATGCGTCAGATCCTAAACGTCAATTGGAATCATTTGAAAAACTTATTGATAATCCATATGCAACGCCGAAGGTTTTTGAAACGCTGATAGGATTATTGGACAAGATTTTGGATATGGATGCAGATTTGTTTCAGCCTGTACTTGATTTATTGCGCAAGGTTCTCCGGACAAAACATGCGAATGCAGAAAATTGCGACCATATGATGGATATGTTAAAAGCGCAACAACAAAAATTACCCAAATATTACACGGGCAGCATTAATGTTTTTGCCTTAACTGTAAAGGGTTATAAGGCCGCACTACGGGATATGGATAATGCTTTGGCGATGGATAGTGGTGCATATGATGCAAATAGTAACCCAACATTAGATACAAAATACGGTGTAGTTAGGCCAGAACCAACGCTAAATACAAAGTATGGCGTGGTGGGGCCGACTATGCCACCAATCAATCCGGGTTTGAGTACCAAGTATGGTGTAGTTTGTACAAGAAGATAAACATAATAGACAGACCTTTGTTGGATAAAAGGTAAACAATCGTGGCGCGTTTCGGTGATTTGGATAATATTGTTTGGGAATTAACACTGCGTTGCAATGCCCGGTGTATGCATTGTGGGTCTTCCGCGGGTTCTGATCGCCCAGATAATTTGAGTGAAGAAGAAAATTTACGTATTTGTGATGAATTAGCCGAAGCCAAATGTCGAAAGGTCACACTTATCGGAGGTGAAGTTTTTCTTAATCCATCATGGCGGAAAATTGTACAGCGTTTAAGTGAACATGGAATATATGTTGCAATAGTGACAAATGGTTTGTTCCTGGACGAAGAAAAAATCAAATTTTTTGCATCCAACAAGACTGAATGCATCGGAATTAGTTTGGACGGCGCGACCGCGGAATCTCACGATAAAATACGAAACGTTCATGGTATATTTGACAGAATCTTTTCTATGAAGGGCTTGTTAAAAAAATATAAGATTCCAGTTGTTGCAATAAGTACTATTACAAATCTGAATATTTTGGAATTGCCAAAACTGTTCAAACTTTTGTCGCACAGTTTTTTCGATGGTTGGCAAATTCAAATTGGCTCCCCATATGGCAGAATGCATGAAAATCTTGGGTTAAGTGAATTAGAATATTACATAGTTGGTATATTCATCGCATTGGCGCAACATCGTATAAAGAGAAAAGCATTTGAAGTGTTTGGAATGCATGATATCGGATACTACTCTGACGTTATCCCGCAATCGGTCAATATATCTAAATATGATTGGAACGGATGTCCCGCAGGTAAATATGTTATGGGAATTCGCAGCAATGGCATGGTGACAGGTTGTTTGTCTATTTATAATGATGATTTTCTAGAGGCAGATTTGCGCAAAAAATCTGTCAAAGATATTTGGTGCGACCCCGATTTTTGTTCTTGGAACAGACGTTATAACCGATCTAAAAAATTAACAGGATATTGTCAAGAGTGCCCATTTTCGACGGTTTGTTGTGCAGGCTGTTCCAGCATCGCCGATTCATATTACAACACAATGGGTGAAAACAGATTGTGTTTCAGGTTTATAGAACATAAATATAAACAAACGCCAAAAGACGACGAATATTCTTTGATTTTAAAAGATTTAACTAATGGACGCATTTTAAAATCTGGTGTGTTTAAATTGCGTAATGGTCGTCACATAGATGATGAATATATAAAAAATATCAAGGACGAATATCTGCGCCAATTGGTATCCATGTTGAAATAATAATATATTACTTTACCAATTTATAAACATTTGCTTTTTTACCGTTAACCAGAACGTGGTATTTTTCTTGCAATTTAAAACCGCTGGTGCCCAATACCTTTTCAAAATCTTTGACATTTCCCATCAGTATTGTACAAGCCCCGGTTGGTTTTAATATGCGATAAAATTCCTGCAACATTTTTTCATAAAACACCGTGAAATCTTCATCTTTGGAATTATATGAGTTCCATGGTGGGTCGGTTATAATTTTATCAAAAAATCCGTTTTCGAAATATTCCAAATTCAATGCATCGCGTTGTTTGATAAACAGATTTTTTTTGTTCTTTTTAAATTCGTTTTTAAATTTATTCACCAGGCCCGCATCAATATCACTGGCAAACAGCATGTTGTATTTGAAATGTTTTGTTAGCTCCCGTGGAATCGAACCATGCCCACAGAAAGGATCCAAAATAATATCATTGGGCTTGATATCAGAAATCCACGACATGATATTACACAGTTCTGGCCGCAATGCACCATGGGGCAAATCTTTTTCGGTCACTCGGTTATAAGTTAATTTGAATAACAGTAAAAACAACCCTTCGCTGCGTCGGGATAAAACCACATCAAAATTGTGACGTTTTAACCCGATATTTAATTTTAATTTGCGTTGAATTTCTCGCTCTACTGGTTTAACAATGTCAAAGTTTATGCTGATTGGCGAATTACCGTCAAATGGCAAAATCTTGAAAGATTGCTTTTGGGTGATATTCACATTGTTTGAAATGCCGGTTAAATCAAGACAGGCCTTATTTATGAATTTTTTCAATGTGGTTTCATATGGGATTGTCGGGTCTGTTTTTGCCATCGCCATCACTTGATACGTATTATTCATACACGACAATTTTTGCCCCAAAAACGCCAATTTAGTTTTATAGATAATCAGACCATCCAAATGCTTGATAATGGTCAGATTCGGGATTTGTGTTTTTAATATCGCCTCGACGGCGGCGCCAAATCCACTGATATACGAAGATGCGTATGTATATGTCATCACAAAAATATTACCAGAAAAGTCAGATTTTTCAATCAAAAACACCGTTGACATGGCGGTGTTTTTGCTGTTCTGTTGAATTTTTTACATGATTAAAATATAACAATATTTTTTCAGTGTTCTATTTCCTTGGGAGAATTTACATTACGTGGTTCATTCCAAGGTTTGCCCGCAACAGCCAAAGAACACATTTCGGCAAATTCACCGCGTTTTAGATTGGCACTGATTTCTACGGGATTATCGGCATATAAATCTCCGTCTTCATGGGGTTGCACATAGTAACGCATCGCGGCAAGCCTGTCAGAGCCGAGCAGGGCCAACGGATGGATATTCGGAAAGAACATATTAACAATATGGTCTAGTTCATGGCGCAAATCCATCAAGAACACAACCAATGATTTGTAAAACATATGATCAAAATTTATAATCAATTCACCGGTTGGGGCCACACCCATAAGACCGTCTGGAAAATCTGTCACAACCACATTTGGTTTGTGGGTAATGTCTTCTTTATATAAACGGTCAAAATAGTCATTTTCTTGCCGAGTTCGAAATTTTTCTTTTCTGTACAAAGTGCCGTCCGAATTATACATCGTGACACGATCATTCCATATATCAGATATAATATAGTCAATAAAAGTATTCACAATATCTTGTGCAAACTGCTTTTTCTCTGTTTTGTCTTTTGTTCGCCAGGTTTTATATACCTCGTTACCCTTATGGGCATTAATAACGGCAATCATGACGGTGTTTAGATAATCTGCAAATGCTTCACAAGTTTTGATGTCAAACCGTCCGGCAACGTCGCGTATTTTCCCTTTTCTGTATTCTGCCCATTTTGCAGAATCAGATAATGCTTCCAATCCTTCTTCAATACGAGATTTTATGTCGTGGTTGCTCATGTTTATATCCCCCTTTGGTACAGTGTATCATAAAACAGACCTAGATAAAATATATTTTGATTAACCATGGCTTTTTACTGATAATGGCGGGGCGGAATAGATAAATACAGAAAAAACGAATGATTTTTCATGTTTTTGCCTTGTTATTTGATACACAGGATGTGTTTTATTGGATGGCCGGGTTCTGAATACAACATATCGCCGTATGGTAATAATAATTCTGCACCAGTTTCACCCAAACATAATTCAGATTCATCTTTTGTGGTTTTGAAACATATTCTGACCGGCGTATATTCGTCTATTACATCGGTAAAATTATCACGATGTAACCATTGTGTCGCCATAATTAAATGAATACCAACAGTTCTTGCTTTTGACGCTATTGTTTTTAAAAAAAATTCAAATTCTTCTTTGTTTAATGCCACAAAATCTGCCACTTCATCAATAATAATTATTAGGTATGGCATATCATTATGTTCTTTGCTGTATTCGGTTATATTGAGCATTTGATTTTTATGCAATATTTCATACCTATCATTCATGAGCATAACCATATCTTTAAAAACGTTAAACGCATATTTTGGTTCTGTTATTACCGGCATTAACAAATTGTTGTTTTTGCTGTATTCTTTAAAATCATATGCTTTTGGGTCTATGATTATGAATTTGCATTGTTCTGCTGTTAATTTATTGGACACAGATTCATATATATTTTTCAATAAAACGGTTTTTCCTGCTCCCGTTTTTCCACCAATCAACATATGCGGGAAAAAAAGCAAATCTTTTATAACAGGACCACCAGAAATGTCAGTCCCCAATATAATCGGCAATACTGCCGTTGTTTTGGCAAATTGCTCTGATTTTAACAAATCTTGAAATTTATCTGTCATTTCTTTACCTTTGGTATTATTAGTCCTTGTTTTAAACTGGCTTTGATAACCCTGTCTTTTGATTCCTGATATACATCGTGAATAGTATATTTTGGTGATAAAGTCCCAGAATTAAATATCACGCGAACAACATCTTTGGCTACAAATGTGCATGGGGTTATGATATATAAATCATCATCATCAGCTGGTTTATATCTTAATTTCATATCATAAACACATTCGTCCATTACGATAGAATAAACCTGACGTTCTTCTTCAGAATAATCGTCAAGTGTTCTTGGCCCGTTATTGGAATCTAATGATAAAACAGAGTCGTTACCAGTGTTTTTACACCGATTATTCACGATATATGAATCAATCAGCCAAAACAGACCGCTAAACACAACAAATTCAATTAAAAGTATGAAAATATCACGTTTTGAATTCTTCATTTTTTTCCCTTTTATTTTTCTGTACCCATCACTATAAATCCATTACTTGCGGATTTAAATAATACGGCATCAATATAACCACGGGGCAGACCTGTTTCTTGAACTAAATGATTAAACATATCATCGCAGGCTTGTTTAACTTCTGGTTTTAAGTTTGCATTGTCCATTTCTAAATTTGGATTTTGGCTATATATAATTCCAAGACGTTGGACCCATATATCGTATTTAACTACATTTTCACCAAGGTTTCGTGCTAAATGGTCTTTGGTAATGTTCCCAATATGTGGTAGATTTTTAAGAAAACTTAATTTATCTTCCAGAGATTTACATCTATAATAACTGGTGCAAAGTTTATCACGATTGTTCCAAATTTCTATAATGGCATTTATTTTATTGGTGTTTTTAAATATTTGGAGCAGATCTTCTTTGGAGTGTTCTTGCAATAATTTATCCAGTATTTTTTTGTGATATATTTTGGCGGTTTTCTGTTTAAAACCACTGGCTAATATGGAATATGCAGCACACGAAGCAAACTCATCAGGAGTGGCTTTAAAATTGTTGCCTTTTATACGGTTTAAAATTTCATCAAACGAATATAAATCAGAATCTAGTCCGTTATTCCGTAACGTTTTATCAAGATTAAAAAACCAAGATTTAGAGAATATTTTTTTATTCATAATAGTTGCTCCTTTTTATTTCTGGTTGGTCATTTTTTAATAATTCAATATATGGTTTAATTGGTGACATCTGGGGACGCACACGGGTATCACCAATCATGGTACGCTTCCATTTTGCATTTTTGATTTTGTCGTTTTTTATGGCGCCGAACTTTGTTCATAAATTTCGGGGTTAGCATATACACAGATTTTTTTCTTATGCTTTCTTTGTTTGTGCGCATAATATATTTTGTTAAGCTAAGTTCTATTTGTGGAATTCCATATTTGGTTTTACACCTTTCAAAGAACGCTTTTTCTGCTGGTTCGTATCTTGTGGTGCTACGGAAAAAATGGTGTTTGTCTACATAGTCTTCTGAAAAGTTTTCATCGACTACATACACAGTCCAAATTTTATAATCGTTATAATATTTTTCTAAACCAAAACCAACAACAAAGATACGATACATTACTTGGTCGTGTTTATATCGTGATTCATTTTTTGGAATACATACAAAAGCGACAGTAATATTGGGTTGCAGATCCAAATCAAAATTAACGACTTGTTTATAATCTGCCCAATCTCCGATATTACCTATATTTAAGTAAAAAACATCGTAATCTTGATATTTGTTTTTTAATATATTTGCACACAACTCTGGCGTTTCGCCAGAGATCGGTTCAGGTTCTGTGCTTATTCTTTTTAAATCGTTTGTTGGAATATACGATGGCAGGAACACTTTGATTCCCACATTGTCTTTAAGATGCATAAAATCTGTCTTGGTTTGGTTTTCAACTACTAAGAAGTATTGGCGTTTTTTCATTTATTGTATTCTCCACCATGCCCGCAATGCGGGTTTTGTTTTGCGCGTAATCACGCAAGTTAAAACGACAATTATACAAAATAAATATATGGGCTGGAACCACCGTAATGGCACCAATTTGATACCGCAATGGTTTAATGTCGCCAAGTTAAATGTTCATAGCGATTACGACAATCAACGATTACAGATGGAACCTCCATTTGTGTTGCCAGCGGGACAATTTCCAGTAATTGTAATGGTCGTCCATCTTCGTCCAGCCAACATTCAACAACGTGTTGGCCGCGAGATGTCATACGTTGTTCAAATCGTAACGTTTTCCAGCCCATTTTTAATCTCCATTATCCACAGATGTAAACCAAAAATAAAAATCTATAATTTTTGTATCGGAAATGCTTCTGTTGGTGCGGCCGTTAAATGCCGATCTGAAACTTTGAATGATTTCTTGGCCTGCAGCACTGTCACGAAAATCGTGCATAAGTTTGGTTAAATGCTCGTAGTCTTTGCATGCATTTTCAATATCCTGGGTGTCAATCTGTGCATTTAAACCTGTGCGAACCCATCTTGAGTATATTGGCATATCTGGATTGAAAAAGTGTACAATTTGACTTGCCAAAAATGGGGTGATAATGCCGGTTTCTTTGTAAAGTTTTGTCAGAGTGTCTTTAAAAGTAGGGCGGTTTGGCATGTCTTTATACGCTTCTAATAATTCATAATACTTGCCCAAAATATTTATGCCGGCGTGGCTGCGTGCAACAAGTGCGTTACGGAAATAGCTATTACAAGCAATTTGAAAATTTTTACCAGATGCATCGCGCGAATCTCTGTCGGTTGTGTCAACGTTAATAAAATTTTCAATTAAATATTGATAATTCGAAATTTCGGTTTTAAACTGTTCCTCGGTCCAGTTGATTTGCATTGTCATTTTATACTCCTTTTGTTATTATATATGTTATATAATATATGGTTACAAATAAAAAAGTCAAGTGTTTTTTGTAAAAATAAATTTATTTACAAAATATTTAGTACTATCAATATGTTTGCTGGTGCGTTTTTGGTGTGGATGCGGTGTTTTTTTCAAAAAAATCCGATTCGAAATCGTATCATATAATATTTTTTTATGATATTGAATATGTTGGTGTTTGTGTTGGGGCTTGATTTTTTAGACATAAATGCATATAATATACGAAAAGGATTTGATATGGCTCGCCAAGATGTTTTTATACGTTTTTTGACCGAACAGGGGCTTTTACCGGCCCCGATAACAAGGTTCTTTTCTGCGCATCCAGAAATAAAACCAGATATGCATTGTGTTGCAGATATATTGTACAATCGTGATAATTTCAATCCGTTGGCTTATAATATGCCGCAAGATTTTACAAAAATATTGGTCGCCAGACCTTTCGCAATGGATGCGGCGCTGTCAAACTGGTTGCAAAGTATATCAACAATTCTTGATATATTGCGGGTAAAAGAAATTATCAAAGGTGTTCAAATACCCGATGAACAAATTGAATGGGCTCTGGTAACATTTATAGAAAGCTGTCCTTTTGTTCTGGCGAATATCAAAGAAAATTATATAACGCAAATAAAAAAACAGCATATTGGCACAGTAGAGCAACTGGGACCTTTGTCGCAAAAAAAGGCGGCCATTAAGCGATTTAGAACATATATAAAAGCGCAACAGCATTTAACACCTGCGACTATAACACTGTATGTTTACGCGTTGAATCAAATTGCAGGAAAAATCTGTGAAAATTTATGGGAATTAGAAGATGCGGAATCCGTTCCAGAAATTAATAAGGTTTCAGAGATTTTGGGTGAAAAGATACCGCCATACTATAATGCGGCACTAGAACAGTACAGGGTGTTTTTAAGGGGAACCAAGGGGAACCAATATAACCAGGGCACTCTGAGTCTAAAAACAAATTTATGTCCAGTCAGGGCGCCCAGACAGCGGGGTAGTACGAAAGGTAACGATGCGAATATTGTGGCGTTTTGTTTCAGTTGCGGTTATGAAACGTTGTACCCAAATATGAAACAAGCAGATGCAATAAGAAGTGCGGCTAAAGAGTTAGGTATAAAACCGCAGACATTACAAAACATGAAAAGTTATTTTGATTATTATATTTTGGATAACTCAAGAAATGGCTGGCATTGTCCATCAAAGTCATTAGAAGCAATACACAGAAAAATACTTGATCAATACCTAACCTATAAAGATGGTGGGTATTATAAGGGGGACAATGAGAAATTGGCTCCAGCATATGAGAAAGCCAGAAAGATTCTTAAACTATAAACACTGTATAAAAAATCCCGCGTAACCGCAGACTTTTTATCTGTATCGGCATGTATGCCAGAATACTGGCGGAGTTCTAAATGTCACCGACAACAACCATCTGATTCTAAAAGGTATGGAAGTATCGTGAATTATATGAACAAGACGACAATGTAGATAATGTTATACACAAATCTCGTGCTTCCCCAAGGTTGTTCTATAAATATTTAGCGCTTTCATATCTCAACCTAAAATATTAAAAGGAAAACTAAATATTTCTGTCAGAGATATTTTAAATAAAGCATCGTAATAGATGAAAAGAATAAATATCTATTCTTGTAAAAATCCACCAGATTGCATCTTCCACAATTTTGCGTAAATACCTTTCTTGCGCAACAGTGAATAATGGGTTCCACTTTCTGCGATTTGACCGTGATCCAACACGATAATTCGGTTCATGCTTTTTAATGTGGATAACCGATGAGCGATAACGATAGTTGTGCGACCCTTGGATAATTTTGTAAAAGATTCTTGGATAACACCTTCGGTTTCACTGTCCAGGGCGGATGTGGCCTCGTCCAAGACCAAAATAGGTGCATCTTTCAAGAATGCACGTGCGATGGCAATGCGTTGACGTTGCCCGCCAGATAGTTTAATGCCACGGTCACCGATATATGTGTTATATTTGTGTGGTGTTGATAATATGAATTTGTCGGCATCTGCATCCCGTGCCGCGCGATGAATTTCCGCATCGGTGGCATTTGTGCGGCCATAAAGTATGTTTTCGCGAATGGTTCGATTAAACATGGTCGTGTCTTGGGGAATAAAGGCAATATTTTCACGCAATGATTTTTGTGTGACCTTTTTTATATCTTGGCCATCAATATAAATTGCACCATGTGTTGGATCATACAGACGCAAAATTAAATTAACAAGGGTGGTTTTCCCAGCCCCAGACAGCCCAACAATGCCAACACGTTCCCCAGATTTAACCGTAAATGATAAATTTTTCAATACACTTTTACGTGTGTATTTGAAATCAAGATTTTTAACTTCTATGACCGCACGTTTCACATTTAGGTTTGTTGCATTTGGGGCGTCTTGGATTTTTACTGGACGAATCAAACCATTATAAGATCCAACGGCATTGCCCCATTTTTCTACAAAATTTTTGGCCTCCATAATCAGTGAAAAAGATACCGAATCCAACCCCATGAACACGCTTAATGCAAAAGATATATCTGCAACCGAAGATTCGCCAATTGAATACATATAACCGCACAATATAATCAATGCGGTTAGGCCCAATGCATCCATCATAAAATTACCCGGCGCCCAAAACCAACGTGATGCTGCGTGCGCACCCCGTGCCGCCATTTCGTATTCTTTGCGATGGGGGCGGGCGCAACGTTGTTCCCAACCGTCACGCGCAAATGTTTTTACCGCCAAGAAATTAGATAACGCATCCAGCAATCGTCCATGTAAATGATTTGATGCCTGGGACGCACGCGCCGATGCACGCAAAGCATATTTGATGCGCCATAATCCCCATCCGATACGTCCCAACAGCGCAAGTAAAATCACCAATGTATATTGCCATCCAATTGCAAACAGCCCACCAAATGCCAAAATAAAAGCGCACAGGGTTGCAACGGCACTGCCCAAAATCATGTTCAATGTATCATAGAACCCTGTTGCAATACTGTTTATCTGCGAATTTATTTTGCCCGGCATTGAATCAGCATAAAATTTAATGCTCTGCTTAAAAACATAATTATATAAATCTTCGGATATTTTATTATATGCACGATAACGAATACAATTGTCAAAAACGACCCAACGCATTATAGAGCCAACAACTGTACTTGCACGAATGATAAAATATGTGACAGCAATTGGAATTATATTTACAAACGCATCAACCACTGGTGCACTTTCCAACGAAGAAACGACCATTTTAATAAAAAATGCCGGAATGACGGTCCAACTGGCCGTGTCAAAGGCCGACAATAACAGATACAACAGTGGCCATCCTTTGGCATAGCGAAATATATTTCTGAAGTAGAAAGTTAAAACTGATTTTGGGAAATTAATCATACCAGTGATTTTAATTTTTTTACATTTTTATTGCAATAAAAATCGGCCAATAACATGACCGAAATTTTATACTGGCGGAGTTGTAATATTTGACGGTATTGGATATGATAATTACAGGGAATAACAGGGATTTTGTTATAGTGATTTTTGCAAAAATACTGATTTTTAGGCGTATTATCTGGGAATGTTTGCAAAAATAACAGGGAATTTATTTTAAATATCAGCGATTTTTAGTAAACAACCCTTTGATTTTACACGATTGTCGTTTTTGCTGTATTTCACAGATTTCGTCAGGTAACATTTGGCATAAAATTAAGGAGATTTAGATGACCGATTTTTTTGCTGATAATTTTAGATTCAAATCTTTATTTCAAAACCATCTGAGCATTGCACTCACCGCTTGGGGAATAATACGCCCAGATATTGCTGAAAAATTAAAACATAAACAATATGATGTTTTAACGGCAGACATTCATGATTTGATGGCAAATACTGCTAAAAAATATGGTGGTGATTTGGTTGGCTTTTTAACCCCTGGAAATCGAAAATTGTATATTCAGCCTGATTATGAAAAAGAATTGTGGCTAAAGGCGGGTGTCAAATCAAGCGAAGAAAACAAACTGTTTCTTATTGGGGAAGTGTTTATCTTGCTTGATCAAATATGGCAACAAATGTCAGAACCACATCAATTGGAATTACCAAAAGATAAAAATTTATTTTTTATGCGTACCGACACATTGCGCGGAATAGTTGATGATTTATCAACGGTATGTATTAACGGTAAAAACGCTAAAACAGGCGGTGAAAAACGCAGTACCAGGCAAGCACGATGCAAAGCAATAATTCAATCACCAGAATATAATATCAGACCGAGTAATGCCCAAACGCATTTAGCGGACACAATCCAAAAAATCAAAGATGTATACTTTGAGATATATGGCGAATCACTGCAAAAACCAAACAAAAAAGGTGGTATCACCCCATGTGATAAAACAATTACGAACTGGATTTATGAATTTTCCATAAATCATTTACCCGGTAAGCGCGCTTAGAGAAATCACCATTTGAAAACATATTTTTACCTGCATATATTGGTTGTGAAAAATAACCAGGAGGCAAAAATATGACAGAATTAAAAATCGAAACCGTAAACGTTGAACAATTAAAACCTTATAAAAATAACGCGAAAATTCACAATCCAGGCCAGATTAGTCAGATTGCTGAATCGATCCAACAATTTGGGTTTGTAAATCCAATCTTGATTGATGAAAATGACGAGATTATCGCCGGACATGGGCGATTTGAGGCAGCCAAGGTATTAAATCTGCCACAAGTGCCTGTGATACGTATTGGACATTTGACCAATGTCCAAAAACGCAAGTTGCGGATTGCCGACAATCGAATTTCGGAAAATGGAGGCGGTTGGGATGCGGATTTATTAAATATCGAAATCGGTGAATTATGCGAATTAGAAGATATCGCAGATATCACAATTACAGGGTTTAACGATATTGAAATTGACCAAATCTTGACAGAACCACGCACAAAATCCGAAGTCAAAAAACTGGATGCGGTGCCATATGTGGCGGATGATGAGATAATCACAGTCCCTGGCGATATTTGGGAATTTGACGGCGGTCACAGAATTATTTGTGGCGACAGCACAGATCGTGATACTTTTGCGAAACTGCTTGGTAACAAACGGGTAAATCTGGTTTTGCAAGATCCGCCGTTTAATATAAAAATCAAAGGATTTGTGTCTGGCAACGGCAGTGTTAAACATCCCGACTTTGCAATGGCTGCCGGGGAAATGTCAGATTCCGAATATACGGAATTTCTTGGTAAAAACTTTGCGCTTTGTTCAGAATTTGCCAATGACAATGCCATGATTTTTAATTTCATAGATTGGCGAAACGTTATGCCTATGCTGACCGCCTGCAAACAAAATTTTGCACGATATATCAACCTGTGCGTGTGGGTTAAAAACAAGGCTGGCATGGGAACACCTTACCGAAGTCAGCATGAGTTATGCACTGTATTCTTGAACAAAGATGGCAAGGTTCCAGACCATATTCAATTGGGCAAATACGGACGCAATCGCAGTAATGTTTGGCATTACTATGGATGTAATTCGTATGGACCGCACCGCAATGATTTGAAAATGCATCCAACCGTTAAAAGTTTCGAGATGTTAAGCGATATTATGTTGGACGTAACAAGTATTGGCGATGCCGTCTTGGATTGTTTCTTGGGGTCTGGCAGCACATTTATCGCGGCGCAACGGCATAAACGCATTTGTTATGGAATTGAATACGAACCGAAATATGTCGATACCTGTGTAAAACGTTTTTACGAGGCATTCGGTATTGATGCGATAAATCTGCGTACTGGTAAAACATATACGGATTTGTTGGCGGAAAAACATGCAGCTAAGGAGGCGCAAAATGCCTAATGAACAAAAATGCGGGTTTTGTGTCCCGCCAAAAGAACACCAATATCAAAAGGGACAATCGGGCAATCCACGTGGTCGCCCACGTGGGGTTCGTAATCGCAATACGATTGTGCGTGAGCAAATGAACCGCAAAATAACTTTGACGAGTCCGGATGGCAATAGTCGTCGTATTAGTACCAAAGAAGGCATTATCGCAAAACAAACCAACAAAGCTCTACAAGGCGACCTGAATTCTGCAAAGTGGATAATGGAATTAAGCGATGTCGCAGATGCGGAATACGAAGCCATGTCCGCGGCACGCGAACACCTGAATCACGACGACAAACTAATATTGCAACAATACGTCAAATCGCACAATGGACAATAATATTACTGAACTTGATGTATTTTATTCGTTGTTGCGAACAGATTTTAAATCGTTCGTTATCAAAGTATTCAATGAGATATCGGGCGGTGGCGGATACATAGATGGCGAATATATCGACCTGGTATGTGATTATATCGTTAATGTTATCAATGGTAATCAAAACCGCCTGATTATAAATATTCCGCCACGATATATGAAATCGATTATTTGTTCGGTTGCATTGCCAGCATTTATATTAGGACATAATCCAAGAACTCACATAATATGCGTCAGTTATTCTGATGACCTGGCAACAAAGTTCGCAAATGATACCCGGACGGTTATGGCATCAGATTGGTATAAACACATATTTCCGCAAACACGGATTTCAAAACAGAAATTCGCCAAAGACGATTTTGAAACGACTGTTCATGGAGGGCGATTTGCAACATCTGTTGGTGGTGTGTTAACCGGACGTGGTGCAGAATGGATAATTATTGACGACCCGATAAAACCTGTTGATGTAAATTCAGAAATTATACGAAATCGAGTGAATGATTGGTATCATACAACGTTATTTTCGCGATTAAACGATAAAAACACTGGTCGCATTTTACTGATTATGCAGCGGTTGCATCAAGATGACCTGACCGGACACTTGTTAGAAAACAGTGATGATTTTCAACTCCTGCGATTGCCGATTATTGCGGACACGGATGAACAAATACACTTCACACAATCAAATCGTATTTTTAAGCGAACGATTGGGACACCACTACATCCGGAACGTGAATCCATTGAAACCGTTATGCGCATCAAAAACAGCATCGGTGAATTGGTGTTCGCTGGACAATATCAACAATTACCTGCGCCCCAGGAAGGTTGCATAATCAAATCTGAATGGATGCAATATTATACGGCAATACCCGAAAACTTTACGCATATAATTACATCTTGGGACACCGCATCAAAAACAGGCCCTACAAACGCATATTCTGCATGCATAACGTTTGGGATTTCTGCAGACAAACATATTTATCTGTTGGACATTTATCGCGATAAACTTGAATTTCCGCACTTGGTAAATATGGTAAAATCTAAATTTGATTCGTTGTTTGCGGCACACCCAAGAGCGCAACACAAGGTTGTTATAGAGGATGCATCATCTGGAACACAACTTATTCAATTTCTACCAGAACTCGGTGTCCGTAATACATATATTCAAGCCATCCATCCTGATGAAGACAAGGTCGCACGAATGAACGGTGCTTCAGCATATGTTTATCGTGGAACGGTATTATTTCCATCAATCCACAACCATTTCTGGAACGATTTTGAAAAAGAATTGCTGCTGTTCCCAAACTCCGCATTCAAAGACCAATGCGATGCTTTTGCCCAGGGTGTTTTGTATTGTGCGGAAATTATTGCGAAACCAACCCCGCGTCTGGTCGTCTTATAAACTTGATAACTTAACGCATTTAGTGTAAAATAGGATTGATGTCGGGGATCCCGATGTTGGGGTGTAGTTACCTCTCCAAATGCGTCAGCGCTGACGTTAATAGCCCTGCAGCCTTATGGTTGGAGGGTCGGCGAATAAGGCATTTGCCAAATAAGCCACACTATTCATTTGGTAGTAACTAACCTCCAACCGCTCTCTTGATGAAAGCGGTTTTTAATTAACACCAAAGCCGAAGGAGAGCGCGATGAAAAAAATTATAATTCTGGGGTTAGTTTGTGAGCTGACCGCTTGTGCAACATCTATACAAGAATTATCGACGTCAGATATCCGTATCGTTGCAACAAAATTGCCACCAATGGGTTATGGGCAGGGGCAATTATGCGTATCACGTGTCGGAGATGCTTATACTTGCGATAAAGGGCTTAAATTCACTTTTACTGATAATTACGAACGCATCATTGGTGATATTCGCACAGGCAATGAGTATTTTTGTACAAATCTAACACCAGGTAATCATAATATATCAGGTAGTGCAAAAAGTTCTGTTTATTATGCCGGTGCCGCCTTACCAACAGAAAGTAGAGTTGGTGACGATATAAACATTATTTCAGGAAGAAGAACGTTTATGGAATTACAATGCACCAATTGGGGCGGTGGTGTACAATTAGTACCTGTGTCACAAGTACGCGGATTGACCGGTATTTATAATACGAATAAATATCAACAAAAATACGGAAAATAACAGCAAGGAGCACTTCAATGACTCGTGGAATTATTTATGTGATGTGGAATGAGTTATTCCCGGAATTGGTCAAAATTGGTGTGACACAGGGTAGTACATCAAAGGACGTTGAAAAACGTCGCAAAGAGTTATCGCATGGCGAAAACATGCCACAACCATTTGAGGCAAAATTTGCTATCTGTGTGAACAACTATAAAGATATAGAAAAACTGATTCACAAAGGATTAACAAAATTACGACACAATCCAAATCGTGAGTTCTTCAAAATGAGCGTTGATGATGCAATTAACTTATTATCTGTCCATATTGCAAGTGGTAGCGCTGTCGAAGTTCCAATAAAAAATGCGTTTTTACCAGAAGAAAAAGTAGCAATTAAAAACCAACGTAAAACTATCACATTTAAATCGTTAAATATTCCCGTTGGAACTATATTGACATTTGTATCAAATCCAAAATTAAGGGTAAAAACCGGCAATGATTGGCGGAGAGTTTTCTTTTTGAATGGCGAAAGTTCAACATTAAGTATTGCCGCAAAAAGATTTCGCGATCAAACGAATCCGAACAATGGAATCAAAGGCTTACCAGATGGAGCAAAAGATTTCGTGTACAATGGCAAAACACTATGGGAATTATCACGCCAACACCAACGTACCAATATTGAAGCATAAACTTGTTATTCTGCATCAGAGCCAGGATGTAGAATATTTTTTAATTGGTCAAAAATATTGTTAAATATCGTAAAATCAAATTGATTTTCGCCTGTTCCGGCTTCAAATGAAGCAACAAAATCTGCAAAAGCAGATTTAGATAAAGCGATGTTTGTAGAGCCTGTTAATGTATAAACATTATCGTCTATTACACCATCTTTTTCTATCTTATTCATTAACTGTTTTTTAGCTAAACTAACCCTATATCGATTATCAAGACTTTTACCAGTATTATCAAATTCGCTTCCAAAAAACAATCGCTTGCCATCTTTCTCTTTTTTTGCAAATTCACCATAGTAATGTTCAATAGATATACAATTTTTTGTTTCATTTATAAATGGTATACACATGGCATAAACATTATTTCCATAATTGCAATATTTTCTACCATCCTTTTCTATCTCATTAACAATTTCAATATTGTCACGATCAAACAACCCTATTATTTTACGATGATTATCTAACTTGCAATACGCTAACAATAAACTCTTTAGTTGTTTATCACCGTCTGCGCAAATAAAATCCACATCATTAAAATCATGGGTATTAAGTTTTACAAGAGCATTTTTTAAATGTTGCACATCTGTCACACCTTCGCAAATAATTGTATTTTTTGTGATAGATTTTAATTTATCATATGCTTCTTTATACTTTTTATTTTCGGTTAACATCAAATTATAACACTCTTCGTAAATGGCCGTGTTTTCGATCGGTGTTTCCGTACCATCCATATCTAAATCTATTACTTTAGTCCGCACACTTGTATCAGTATTTTTTGCCAATCCCAGTCCAAAAAATGGTGCATGTGAGCTAACAATAAACTGAACATTTGGAAACATTGATAACAAAATAGGCAGCACTTCTTTTTGCATGGTTATATGCAAATTTTTATCTATTTCATCTACCAATACTATACCTTGTGCAATAGGTTGCCCATCACCACGTTTAACGAGCTCAGCAAAAATATCCAATAATGCTAACTCACCAGAAGACATATTGTACAAATTGGGATACATAAGTCCTTTTGTATAATCAGCTACAGCGATTCGTGTAGCGCTACCAAATCTATCGCCAATAATTATTGATGTTTGATCTGTAAAACCTTTGCTTTTTAATATATGAAATAATACTTTGCTTAATTCATCCAAAGCAGGAACAGGGAGCCCCATTTTACTATCCAAAACGCAGTCCAAAATCCAATTTGTAAGATTGTGAATATTTGATACAACTTCTATTTTATGCGGTAAGTATCCAACAAATGTCATTTCTTTAGAAAATTTTTGGGTTTGTTTTGCGTATACATCGTTTAACCAAGCGGGTAATTCGTTCCTGTAAGATGGAAAATATGCTAAAATATTTTTATTGAAAATATCAACACTTGTCTCCCTTTTTAAACCGTTATCAGGCTCATACATAACACCTTTATAAAAAGTTTGTTGTTCAAATCTTTGTTTTATATCAAACCATTTAATAAGCGCATCACCCGGCACGTTATTTATATAATCTTGTTCCGCATTATTCGGTAAATCTTGTTTAGCTTTTAAACAATACACATAATCTAAATTTCTTCCCTTATATTTTAACCGAATAAAGACAAATGCAATTTTATTTTGGTCGGATACATACAAAGGCGAACTTACTCTGTATAATTTATGTTCTATTCCTTCAAATTCGTTTGTAAAACCGGCACGTGCCATTTCATAAAACGCATCTGTAATATAACTCATTAGCGTCGTCTTGCCTTTACCATTTATTGCAGACAATACTGTGATATCGTTTTGATTGAAAGTTAATACCAAACTGTCTTTAAATGGCGCAAAATTATAAACTATTACTTTGTCTAAATAAATATCAGACATATACGACTCCATTATGTTTTCTCGCATTTTAATATAAAAAAGCACATTTTCCAGTTTTTAATTGTCTAAATTGTGTTTTTTAACGGCAATAATTTATTCCACATATTTTTTCCATAATGCTGCCATTTGGGTCAGTTTATATTGGATTCTGCGAAGCAACCATGCCTGCCGACAGGTTAAACGATCGTTGTTTGTTCTACGAATTGCAGCTTCAAGTTCGCGTAATGAACGGCTGGCGGCAAAATAGACCATTATAAAATCCATACGATGATTTGGCTTAATATCATCAAAATGTTTATATTTCATGGCGACTCCTTTTAGGTTATCGCATTTGTCATTACTTAACGACAAAAGTCCAGTCATTTTATTATCTTTATTAACTTGACTTTGGGAACTTTCAGAGCAGTAATTGACACACAAAAGGATAAATTATGGCAAAATATCCACAAATCACGATACCAATCAGCAAATATAAACACGATATCGTCTTTTTAATAGTGTTATGCTTCAACGGTTTATGTAAATTACGCAAACAAGTAGAAATGGAAACACTACTAAAAGAAATATCCCATAAATCTGATGCAGAAATACGGGATATTATTTCAAAGTGGTTTACAATTGAATAATATTATTTAAGAACTTGTTTAATCACACTCAAAACATATTGCAAATATTTATCATCTGTAAGTTTTATACGATAGTCACCATTCCCCCAATGGCCAATATTGGAACAATTTTCAAAAAGCGATTTTGAATCATCAAGTTGACCATATTTTGCATTAACATACAACAATAGGTAGTTTTTATGAATTTCTATATCTACTTTGTTTTTACCCTGTTGTTTAAACACAACGTAAAGCTTATTCGGTTTTATTTCTAAACTATCATCAAGAGCCAAAATAGAACGTCTGTAATTAGCATACAATTCTTTAATACTATCATTCGCTGCTTGTAATAATGTTTCTTCTGTTATCGGCTTTACAACAGATGAAACCGCTGCAATCACAGATGCAGATTTTGTATTTGGTGTTTTTGGAATTGGCATAGAAATAGTATCTTTTTTAGGCAACGGTCCTATTAATAAATGCCCATCTTCAAATTGCTTCGCTTCCCATAACTCAATGGCCAAATTATCAAACAGGGACGATGTTTGTTGAAAATCGTTAAACGACGATGCAACAAAAACGATTCTGGACTGTGTCCAATCTACGTTATTGACAGTCAGTTGTTTCCCAAATTTATTGTTATAATCAAGCACAAACTGAGATTTATTCTGTAACATTAAATACAGATACGTCATGCCCTGATCTACAACACTGGTACTTTTATCTCTCTTGTATTCGATAATAACGAAAGATTTGTTTTGTTCATCAAAAGCCACAGTATCAAATCTTTTATCTTTAACGACATATTCTGTATCTACGAACTGCAATCCCATAATCTCATCAAGATTATCTTCAAATA
Source organism: Candidatus Enterousia sp. (assembly GCA_045647355.1). GTDB lineage: Bacteria > Pseudomonadota > Alphaproteobacteria > Rs-D84 > Rs-D84 > Enterousia. The sequence goes on along the minus strand of JAZRMF010000005.1, from coordinate 306,364 downwards.
TCTGTTGTACGTTTTTTTCTAATTTGAAAGGCACTTGTTTTACTTGTTTCAAATGCCCTTTTTTATCTTTGTTATACAGAAACATAAAACCTCCCTTAATATTTTGCTGTTATTATAACACAAAATTCAGCATATTTCTCGATGTTTTTATTAACTTGACTTCTGGCTACTTTAGAGCGGTAATTGCGTGACGTTATAAAGGAGTCGATATGTCATATAAAGATAAACTGCCCCAAACAATGGACGAGCTAAAAGCATTGTCCTTTGATGAACGGGCACGATTATGGGCAAAATACTCACAATATCCATTCAAACGGCAAATGCGGTCGCTTTGGTATTACATTCAATGTGATCGCCTAAATCTGCGAATTGAGCATAAATATCTAGTAAAAGTTCGTAAATACAAAGACAATCCGGAACAGTGCTTAACCAGTACCACAAAAAACAAATATAACTTTGTCCCAGGTACAATTTTAACACGATATTTCAAGGGCATAAAGCACACAATCTTGGTCAATGATGATGGCAGTTTTTCATATAATGGCAACAAATATTCCACATTGTCGGGGGTAGCAACCAAGATAGCAGGCATGAAAATGTCTGGCAACTTCTTCTTCGGTATTAATAAAAAATAGATTCAGTTTGTAAAATTTTCTTCATCTGGATTAACTAATCTACAAATAGATATTGGTGCATTTATTTTAAAATCGTAATCATTATCGAGTTTATACCTTGCTATATCTTTTAAAAGCATTACCACACAATTTAAATGATGTCTTTGTTCAATGTCATCAATTATAAGATTTTGATGACCATGCCGAACAATATGTGCAATAGCATGTCTTATTTTGCTTTTTATATAACCTCCGATATTCGTTGTATCTGCTCTATCAAAAGCACCACGAAAAAGCTCTCTGCGATAAAATCCTTCGCCTTTAGATTGTTCCGCATAGATAATATGGTCATTAATATATTGGGCTGCGGTATCGTCATTGCCAGAAGGATACACAATTGTGTGCCAGAAAAATAATATTTGAAAATATATATTAAAATTAGAATTGGCTTCTGTATACAATCTAAGTAATTCAGCTTTTTCATCTGTGTCTATGTTGGCAATCCTAATAAATTCCGTGCCAGGTACAAAAGTTCGTTCAAAAGCACATCTTTTTGGTTCAGAATACATATTTTGGAATCGTTTTATTTGATCTGGTGACGTGCGACAATAATTTATGAGTCCTGGAACTAAATTTATGTCCAAATCATTTGCATAGGCCCAAGCTCTCATACATTCTGCCATTTTTCGCCATATTTCCTTTTCTTCAAAAGAAGTATTTGCAAAACTTAAAATTGAATCAGTATAATTAAGATCTTTTGAACCATCTGGTTTGTTTTTTCTAAGATATTTTATATAAATCCCTTTATACCATAAATAATATTCATTTCTTTTCATAAATGCACTTGTATCAACGGACATACATAAAACAGACATTTTTAACCCTTTGTGTATACGTATATTGTAGGATAAATTCGCCAAAATTCAACGTCTTTATATAACTTGACTTATGCTGTTTTGTAAGCACTAATTGCAATCAATATAGGAGTTAAATATGACGATTAAGTGTGCGATTTATACGCGTAAATCAACCGAGCATGGACTTGAACAAGAGTTTAATTCTCTACAAAACCAAGAAGAATCCTGTAAAGCGTATATTGCTTCACAAGCGTTTAATGGCTGGCAATATTACAAGACTTACAGTGATGCGGCGATTTCTGGTGGGACTATGGAACGGCCTGCATTAAAACAAATGTTGGATGACATGGCGCACGGTTTGGTTAATACTGTGGTGGTGTATAAGGTTGACCGATTATCTCGTTCAATCTTGGATTTCCACAATATGATGAAATACTTTGAAAAATACGGTGCCAATTTTGTGTCCATTACCCAGTCATTTGATACCAGCACATCAATGGGCAAATTAACATTGAACATGTTGCTATCATTCGCGCAATTTGAACGCGAAGTATCATCGGAACGCGTGCGCGATAAAATCCGTGCATCAAAAGCGAAAGGATTATGGATGGGCGGTGCACCACGTTTGGGTTACAACCTGATTAACAAAAAGTTGGTAGTAAACCCAACCGAAGCAGAACAAGTGCGACATCTGTTTGAGAAATACCTAGAACTGCAATCTGTAAACGATTTAACTGAATACGCACGGCAAAATGGTATATATGGTAAACGCTGGGAAACAGCAAAACGACAAATACGTGGTGGTAATCCGATTAGTAAAATGAGTATGCATCGTATATTGCGGGATAAAGTTTACATCGGTCAAATCGAAAACAAAAAAGAAGGTACTTTTGCCAAAGGTGAACACGAACCGATTATATCAAACGATTTGTTTAATCGTGTCCAAGTTGCGTTGGCTAATAACACAAACAATAAATCCCAAAGCACACATGCGCCGAATATATTGACTGGAAAATTATTTAATCACAATGGCGCAAAGTTCATCAACCAAATGACCAGCGGTAAAGGTAAAAGAAAAATTCATTACTATGCAACCAAGGGATTTTATTTGACTGCCGCGTGTGTGGATGAGATTGTTATAAAAACAATAACCAATTTTCTGAACAGTGATATGTCGAATCTGCCCATAAACCTGGCCGCCATATTTAAACGAATTGATATAGCAAATATGAATTTTGCAGAAAAACGAAATCTAATTCAATCATTGGTTGAAAAAGTTGTATATTTGCAAGAACAATTAATTTATACAATCACGACGGATGCTGCAAAACTGCAACAATTTGTATCTGAAAATTATGTAAATCAAAATGCAGATAAAATGGAATACATAATCAGTGATACCAACATAACAATCACAGAAAAAGTATTCTTACGCAAATATGTTAATACGGTGTATGATCGCGGTAAAAGCGGTGTTTTACGTGTAACCGATAATAATCATCTAATCGTAAGAGCATTTGCCACTGCATGGAAATATAGGGAACTATATGAATGTGAAGGGAACGTTGATAATATCATCCGCAACCTGCACACGTCACCGCGCCAGTTTTATCGTTACCTGGATGTTGCATACATGAACCCAACCAAAGCAAACGAAATTTTATCTGGTAAACTAAAAATCAACGTCAATGATTTGTTTCAGATTGCGAGAGAAAATCAATTATTACTAGCGTGCTCAACTACAGATTGTACAAAATCAGCAAGCAGCACAGCCGCATCTACGACCAGTTTTGTATGATGTGCGGCAATTGGTATTCTGCGTGTGCCTAACCCGTGTGAATCACTGGCATTATTGCGCATTTCAGAAATAGAAGTCACAATTTTGTTTAACCCAGATAACAAATCGTTAATCCGTTTATCAGTGTTTTTATCCTGATGCATATGATATAATGACTTAAATTGATTGTACAAATAACCTATGTCGCCATTTTTTAATGGTTCTTGATTTTGTTTCGCAATCCCCCATATAAAAGCTTCCTCCACAATTGTTCTAGCCTTCGTAACAGCACTGTCGTAGTCCGAATTTTCAATGCACGCATAAGCTTTCGACATACGTTCGTTTATGTAATCGTTATCTATATGTGTATGAGTTTTTAATAAATTGTTAAGATTTTTTGTGAGCCTGATAAGATATTGCCCTTGTTGTTCATATAATTCTAGATCCCAAGCAAACAATTCACCATTTATGCAATCTATTGTTTTATCATGAATTCTTTTGCATATGTTTTCCATGGTTTTTCTAGGATAACCACCCCATATTTTCAAAATATGTGGTTTTGATAATAGGTACGCTAAAACTTCGGATATTTTGTTATGTTTTATACTTTCTTTTATCAGCATCTCCATATATTGCCATCTACTAAAAGATCCGTATTGTATTGTAATACCAAACTGTTTTGCTAATTTACAAATATCTGGTCCCGACAAATACGGTAATCCAAGAGACAGTTTCTGCCCTTCGCATTCATATTGTTCAACTTCTTTGTCACCATCCAAGATTTGTAAAATATTTTTATCGCATAGTTTTAAATACGTGTTTTGCATTACTTTTTCCTTGTTATTCATATATTACTATGTAGGACAAAAACCACCGATTTTCAAGGGCAGGACGACAAAACTGGCATCGGGAAATTGGGCAAGGTATGTAATGTGGGGGAAATTTGGTGAATTGGATGCGGATGGCGATATACATTGGTAATGTCGCCCATAAAAATCGCCGGAAACGGGGCGAAAAAGAACATCCCGCGGAATTACCACGGGATGTCCAATATTACTGGCGGATGGTGAGGGATTCGAACCCCCGGACGAGTTGCCCCGTCAGCGGTTTTCAAGACCGTCGCATTCGACCGCTCTGCCAACCATCCTTTAACTCTTCCACCGCCGGTCTTTCAAACCTGCGGTTTTGTTCGCGTTTCGCATCTGGCGATGCCGCTTACCACTCGTTCGCACTCGGCTGCGCGTTGCTTGCCTCGTTGACTCGTACGCAAGACCGTCGCATTCGACCGCTCTGCCAACCATCCGAAACTATTGGCACCAACAAGTACCACAATCGCAATGTTATAGCATTTTTTTTCAAAACGCAACTATAAAACTATCGTTTTAATACATATCGCGCGTTATTTGGCCACTGGGTACGCATCTTATCAAATTGGTGAACCGACTGACCCAGGGTTTGATGACCCTGTGTAACAATACGATTTAAGCTATCGATTTGATATGCGTTTCGATCGTATTTCTTGCGAATTGCCTGAAATTCAGGTATTTCATAGTTCGGCATCACATAATCTATAATCATGCCTGCATCCGATTCTTCCAATAATTGTTCAAACAAATTTTGGCGTTCCCTGTCATTGAACAGATACAAATGGCCTTGGTCAAATATCATGTCCATTGGTGCCAAATCTTCTGGTGCAACACCCATGATATAGACCATTTCAACAAATGTATTTAATGACAATTTTTTGGTAATTGGCATATTCATTTTTACATATTTGTATTCTGCATCACTGCGCCCCGCCATCTTTAACAAGTATGGCGTAATGATTTCGTTCAATTGTGCAATTTCTTTTTTGTTAAAGAAACGGCCCATCGTGTATTTTTTATCGACGCGATCAAAATAATTTTCCTGGGCAATATTGAACATGTTCCAATTTGCGTTAATCAGAGAATCACGCATGCGCTGTTCGGTGCTGGGGGTCTTGACCGGTTTGGTTTCAGGTGTTTGTGCTATGCCAGATTTTGTCGCAATTAAAAATGCCAACAAAACACCCAATTTTAACCCCACACTCATACTGTGCCAAGAAGGTGTTTCTGTTTTTCCTTTTTTCATAATATTTTCCTTTATCAAATTACAATAATTTGCCCATCGCGACGGCGGTATCACTCATGCGGTTTGAAAAGCCCCATTCATTATCATACCACGCGGTCACATGAACCAATTTGTCGCCCAAGACACGTGTCTGGGTTGAATCAAAAATAGAACTGTGTGCGTCATGTGTAAAGTCAATAGACACCAACGGCAATTCGTTGTAACCAAACGTTGCAGATGATGCCGCGCGCATTGCCGCATTAACTTCTTCGGCGGTCACAGATTTTTCCAAATTAACAACTAATTCTACAACCGATACGTCCGGGGTCGGAACACGGATTGCAATACCGTCCAGTTTCCCGGCCAGGTTCGGTAATACCAAACCAATTGCTTTCGCAGCACCAGTGCTGGTTGGAATCATGGACAGTGCCGCAGCACGTGCGCGACGAAAATCTTTGTGGTTTTTATCCAACAACTGTTGGTCGCCAGTATATGCATGAACAGTTGTCATCCATCCAGATGTGATACCGAATTGTTTATCCAGTACCGCAGCCACAGGCGCCAAGCAATTTGTTGTGCATGATGCGTTTGACACGATAATATCATTCGCGGTCAATGTATCTTGGTTTACACCAAACACAATTGTTTTATCCGCACCCGCAGATGGCGCAGAAACCAAAACACGTTTTGCACCGCAATCAATGTGAACGCGTGCCTTGTCCGCCGCAGTAAACAGCCCCGTGCATTCCATAACAATGTCAATACCCATATCGCGCCATGGTAATTTTGTTGGGTCTTTTTCGGCAATACATTTAATGCGTTGGTTGCCAACAATAATGGTGTCGCCTTCTAGTTTTACGTCCATTGGCAATTTGCCATGAACAGAATCATACTGTAATAAATACGCATTTTGTTCAGCCGGTGCCAAATCATTTACCGCCACAAATTCAATATCATCGCGCCCAGATTCCAATGCCGCGCGCAAAACCAAACGACCAATACGGCCAAACCCATTAATTGCAACTTTTACTTTTGACATAATATATTCCTTTTTTTTGCTGTCTAGGGGTAATACTAGCACTTTATTGCGCAAAATTCAAACCAGAATTTATGTGGCCTTGAAATTAAAAAATAGGGCGGTATAATCAGAAACATGAACGATAAAACGGCATACATCATCACTGGACCAACTGCATCGGGCAAATCAAGTTTTGCGCATAAACTGGCCATGCGTGTCGGTGGTGTAATCATAAACTGCGACAGTGTGCAAATGTATCGTGGTATAGAAAATATTTCGGCAAGCCCGTTCGCCGGCCGTGAAGTCACAGACGAAATAGATGGTGTGCCGTACAGACTGTTTTCTTTCCTGCCGTTGTCGGAACAAATAAGTGTTGCCGAATATATCAAAATGGCGCGCCAAGAATATGATGCGGCAATTGCGATGGGGCGTGTGCCTATCTTTGTTGGTGGAACGGGATATTACATTAATGGAATCATAAATGGCATTGCCGAAATTCCAGAAATATCGTCTGAAAACAGAACCCGCGCACGTGAAATTGTGGCGGATGATTTAGATGCCGCACACAAATTAGTGCCAGATTGCAAGGCAACCGACCCACAACGTATTGCACGTGCATTAGAAGTGTTTTTTGAAACTGGCCGTCATTTGACCGAATGGCAAAGTGCAGAACGTGTCGGTGCAATCACACCAACACCATTTAGGATATTAATAAACCCATCATTGGATGTATTACATGAACGTATCGCGTCGCGCATCCCAGAAATGATTTCTGGTGGTGCAGTTGCCGAGGCAAAATATATCATAGCCAATAATCTGGATACACGTCGTGCCATTGGGGCAGAACAATTATGCGCACTGTTGCGTGGCGAAATAGATGACGATACCGCAATAGAAAATTGGATAACAAAAACCAACCAATATGCAAAACGGCAAAGAACGTGGTTTAAAACACAATTCTCTGCCGATTTAGTAATAGATCACGTTCCAAATGATAACGATTTGGACGTAATTACAGGTGGTGTTCCCGCATAACGCGTGCGCAATCTAAATCACGTTGTTGTTTATACGCAGCAACGTTTGGATAAGTAAACGTGTGCGTTTTTTTGCCGACAGTAACCAGTTGAAGGACGGTTCCATCTTTTTGAATTTCGCATTTGGTGCGGGTTGTGTCTGTTATTTTTGGTGCCGTTGTGTGTTTTCTTTTGACGCGTTGTTTGGCCACTTTACGATTCTTTTTGGCTGCTTCGACACCATTTAACCATGTTGAAAATGTTTTATTTAATGCCGAACGTGCGGCGGCTTCTTTTTTGTTCTGGTCTTCGTAACTGGCATATTCGGGGGCCTTGGATGTGTACACAGACAAATAACTTGCAATATGATTTAACATTTGTTTGCGGAAATTCAGGTCTAATTCGTCATCCAATAACGACATGAATAACAAGGATTTTGTGATAAGTTCCGCCTCAATCTTGGCATCATATGCGCGGTCTTTGCGCCATGATTTCTTGACTTCTTCAAGTGTTTTAAATGACATATGGTTGTTATACATATATGTCGAAATAAAATCGTCATACTCGCGTTTTGTTTGCAAAAGTTTTTGTGTCATAACACTCCCCTTTGATTGATTTTCAACAATAGTATTATAGCACGTTATTATAATTTGTCAAGTTTTTATGTGCCTTATTTGGCCAATTTTTCATATTCAGCACGAATCACGTCGCCAATGCCACTTTTGCGCATAGCACTAGAAAAACGTGTGCAATTTCTAAACTCGGTTTCCAGGTATCCCCATCCGGCATATTCCCAGTCTATTACCCCAACGACCCGCATAGTTCTTTTATCCACGATGACATTGTTGCACAGGTCATTATGGTTCCATCCGTCACCTTCGGCGGTAATTAAATCCCGGATTTCGGTTGGATTGGCGTGGTGAATTTTATATATGAATTCGGCAATCTGGTGACCCCACAAATCGCGATGGCGACGTATAGTACTGCTGTGGAAATGATTTAAATTATGGCCACAAATAAAAGGATAACGATAAAAGGTGTATGGTCCGATTTCAAAAATCTTGATATCCAGCATTTTAAGTGGCGAAAAAGGTTTCAATGCGGCCGTCACGCGTTGCTGTAACAACAGTTTTTCATGTGATACGGGCGTATCCGGGTGTTTGCGAACCTTGAAAACATATTTATTATCAACCACGAACCCGATATTCCATCCGCCTTTGACCATTTTTGTGTGTCGAAAGTTCAATTTGGGAAATGCGCTTCTCAGTGCGTCATATTTACGTCGCCAATCAAACAATTTTACAATGCGCGCATGGTCACGCCGTTGTTTGTTTGGTATCAAACAACAAAAGAAATCGCAAATTCTAAAAAATAACATCCACATAAAATGTCACCTAAAAAACTACTTATTAAATGGTATTGAAAAAAAAGAAAAAAACAAGTAATTTATGGGTATGTTTAAATCAGGTACCGTTGTAAAAGTTTTATTGCCCAATGTTGTTAATTCCGGGTATGACTATCGTCTTACCGAGGATGCAGATTTAGGCGCTTTTGTGCGTGTGACGGTTATGAATCGTCCGTATATTGGTGTCATATATGGTATCGGTGACAGTGGTTTGGATGCAGATAAAATTAAAAATGTCACAAAAATATTTCCATATAAATTATCTGTTTCTGATTTGCAATGGATTCAGAAAATGTCTGAATGGACATTGATGGCGCCGGGTGCAGTATTGCGTTTGATTATAAATGTTCCCGATGCGTTCGATGAACCACGCACAGAACAACTTTATGCGTATAATCCTGAACACGGCGAAGGCAAAATTACAGAAAGCCGCCAAATGGTTATAGATGCATTTGATTTAAACGAAAACGAACCAATGTCTGTATCAGATATTCAAAATATTGCACGTGTTGGAACATCTGTTATTAAAACGATGATTTCGCGTAATATGTTAACCCCTACTGCATCGCGCAAGATAGTGCAATCTTTCGCGTACAATTATATGGACAAGGGCAATATTGAATTAAATGATGAACAACAATGTGCAGCCAATAAAATTGGTGCGGATATTGTGCATGGTGGTTTTTCGGTAAATCTGCTTGATGGTATTACTGGCAGTGGTAAGACCCAGGTTTATTTTGACGCGGCATGGCGTGCGTACAGTATGGGAAAATCTGTATTATTGATGATGCCTGAAATCGCATTGACCACACAATTTATTAAAAGGTTTGAATCCAGGTTTGGTGCACCACCGGTTGTGTGGCACAGTAATCTTACCGCCGCGCGTCGTCGCGATATTTGGCGTGGTGTGTTAAGTGGCGAAATAAAAATGTTGGTTGGTACACGCAGTGCATTGTTCTTGCCGTGGCAAAACCTGGGGTTAATCGTTGTTGACGAAGAACATGATTCTTCGTACAAGCAAGAAGATATGGGAAATTATCACGGTCGTGATATGGCAATTTTGCGTGCAAAATTATCGGGTTTCCCGGTTGTGTTGGCCAGTGCCACGCCATCCGAAGAAACAATGCACAATATTGAACTTGGGCGGTTTGGGCATTTGGTGTTGCGGTCACGCTATGGCGGTGCGGAATTGCCGACCATTGAAACTATCGATTTGCGTGAACACAGGCCAACAGAATATCGCGTAGATTCCGCCACAGAAGATACGCGCACTGGTGCATTGTCGCAAAAACTTTGTGATGAAATTGCATCCACTTTGGATAAACACCAACAGGTTATGTTATTTATAAACCGTCGTGGTTTTGCGCCGATTGTACAGTGTAAAAAATGTGGTTGGGTCGCAACGTGTAAAGATTGTTCTTGCGGTATGACATACCACAAGAAATTAGGTAAATTATTATGTCATATGTGCGGACGTATGATGACGTTGCCCGACAAGTGTCCTGATTGTGGAAATGATGTTTCAATGCGTGGCGCGGGTTTGGAAAAAATAGAAGAAGAGGTTCATGCAAAGTTCCCTGGGGCGCGTACTGCATTGGTGTCCAGTGATACCATGGTGTCACGTGGTGCATTGGAACGGTTGGTCGCAAAAATGGAATCTGGGGAATTGGATGTAATAATTGGAACGCAGATTCTGACCAAGGGACACCATTTCCCAAACCTGACCTTGGTTGGTGTTGTGGATAGCGATATGGGGTTGTTTGGAACAGATTTTCGTTCGCCCGAACACACTTTTCAACAACTGTTCCAGGTCGCTGGTCGTGCCGGTCGTGGTCGTGTTGCTGGACGTGTTTTATTACAGACATATCAACCTGAACATCCGGTGCTTGCCGCCATTTGTGCGGGAAATCGTGATGAGTTTTTGCGAAATGATATGGCCACACGTCGTGTGGCGAAAATGCCACCATTTGGTCAATTGATTGCAATAATTATCGAGGCGAAAAAAGAATCGGTATTAAAGCAATTTTGTAATGATTTATCCGCGGGCGCACCAAATGTAAATGGCGCAAAAATAATGGGCCCAGTAATGGCCCAGGTTTATCAAATACGCGGTTGGTACCGTATGCGATTCTTGGTGATGGGCGATGAAAGGGCGGCATTGCAACCAATCGTAAAATTATGGATGTCGCGTGTTCGCGTTCCCACAAATGTGCGTGTTAAAATAGACGTGAACCCAATGAATTTTATGTAAAAAAACACCCGCATTTGCGGGTGTAATTTTCTTATTTGCCGTATTCAGGTGCTGGTACTTTAGTGCTTGGTACGGTAGTGAAGTTGCGGAGTTTTTCAAAAAACGCACGACGTTTTACTTCATCTATGAATGCATCAATCTTTGTTCTTAATTTATCCTGTCGCGCATCTCTCTCGGCTTGTCGTTTTTCGACTCTTTTAATAAGTTCTTCTTCGTGGTCGGGTATGCTAGCGCTATTTTGTGAACTTCTGGTTTCAGATAATTCGTCCAGCATATCGTTGATAACGTCTCTTTCCTTATACAAAAGGTTTAATTCATTTCTATATGCGGTATCGCCTTCTGGAATCTCGCTAATTTGTGTTTCTACTTCTTTAAGCATCCTTAGCAAGTAAGTTATTGTGCTCGACCCGCTGTGTCTAGCACCTTGTTCAAGCTGACTACGAATTCCCTGTAAAGAATCAGACATCTTTTACTCCTTGTTTTAATTAAAACGTTTTTGCTATACAACCTCGGTCACAGCACGCAACGAGCCATCGCGTGATAATTGTACAACACGAATCTTTTTCTTCATTTCTTCTATCAGTTCTGCGCGGTCGTATGCAGGTTGTGTGTGCAATATGCGGTCGGCAAACGCGGCGTACGCGGCATCGGCACTTTCGGCATGAATCGTTGTATAGAAATGTTCGTGACCCGTGCCCAACATTTCCCACATAACCGCCGCATTATCGGTTGATATTTCACCACCAATTATAACATCTGGTGTCATACGGACAACCAAATCAAGCAATCGTGCATAATTGAAATCATTGTTCTGTTCGGTACGTGATAATACAAAATGAACACGATTTTTTTGTGGAACGACAACTTCGCGTGCGTCTTCGACGGTGATAACACGACTGTTTTGGTCGATTAGTGTTAGCATATGATTTAAAAATGTGGTTTTTCCGGTCGCGGTTGCACCACTAACAAGAATCGGACTGCCATCATTGATGGCGGACATTAACCTGTCATATGGGTCGTCGGGACGTTCTGTTTGACGTGGTTTTACTTTCATTAATTTTTCACCACGTTTAAGGTGATAGTTTTCAAACGTTGTATCTGATACGCCACCGCCACGGATATTAAGTGCCACGCCCCCCGTTACATCACGTTCATCGTATTGCACATTTGGCCCTGCAATCGCACTGAAACGATGGTTGCCCGGTAATGTGGCATACACCACCGGCATACCATGCACCGGGTCAAACGGTCGTTCATAGATATTTGCGATGGTATGAATCAAATCCACAAGGTACTGTTTCGACAACACCGGCGCATCATATGCAACCCACGGAACACGCGCCCCATGAAGTCGCATCCATACTTCGCCCGCATGATTAATTGCGATTTCTTCAACAAAAGAAGGTCGGTAAAATTCCGACAGAGGTTTCAATAAAGAGTCTAGTACCACATTTGTCATTAATTTTATTTTATCATAAATCGTCACTTGAATCAAAATAGTTTATTTGATAAAATTGTAAAAAAGAGAGAAAGATATGAAGAAATTATTTTTACCTATTTTATGTTTAACCCTTGCATTGGCAGGCTGTACAAACGACAGACCGTACAATGAAGAAGATTTTGCAAATGGTGGCCCTGATGCGCCAATCTATAACGAACGCACAAGTACGTTCATGCAATCTGACAATCCATTTGCAAACATAGATTCCTATCGTCCAAAAACGGATTTGGAAAAAGAAGAAATGAATAAACGTTGGACCACATCGCGCATGGAAACCCGTTGGCAAGAATACAAGGGCGCGATGGTGCGTGTGCAAATATTGTTGGGCAACACCGATTTGCGTGAAATGCGTTTGCGGTTAATGCAAAATGCAGACGGTATGGATGTTGATGGCGATATTCGCACCATTTTGGGCAAGGTTGCAGATTATGAAATGAAACGTGTTTGTGGGCGTAATGCCGACAGTATCGTTTTGGTTTATGATAATCCATCGTTCGAATCTACGCGTCCGACACCGTTCTTTGATTATCGTATAGAAGCGGAAGGTGCAACAATGCGTGAATATGGATTTAGATGCGTTTTCAACAACTAACAAAAAGGAAAACAAATGAAAAAAATGTTCGGTATTTTGGGTATGTGCGGTGCTTTGTTTTGTGCCGGGTGTGATGCGGGTGATATAACCGCGGAAAACGGCGATACAGTAATAATCAATTTCGCTGGGTTCTTGGATGGTGTACAATTCCCTGGCGGAACATCAACGGAACCATATCCATTAGTTTTGGGTAGTGGTCAATTTGTTCCTGGATTCGAAGAACAATTAATTGGTGTTAAAAAAGGCGAAGAACGTGATATTAACATCACTTTCCCGCAACAATATGTTCCAGATTTGGCCGGAAAAGATGTTGTGTTCAAAGTCACAGTCGTGGATATCAAAAAGAAATAATTATTTCATATAACCAAAAAACACCGGAATTATTCCGGTGTTTTTTATTTGCTTTGCATTGATGCTTTCTTTAATTGCGCGGCAAAAATCAATTTTTCATAATCATTGTATGTCTTGCAGTTCATCAATTTATCTATAGATATGCGAATACCCATATCATATTCTAAAACAGTTTTCAGTTTTACAAAAACGATGGTTGGATTAAGTGCGCCCCATATTGGATCCATGTCTTCACGTGCAACACGCGTAGATACAGACGCACCCCGTTCAATCAGAATATTATGAATTGCATCACACATATCGCGTATTCTAAGTTCTGGATTACTGGATATATCAACTTTGACACCCATGCTCTCTATGTCACTAAATATCGCCTCTAAATCGTTACGTTTTTTCGGATTACGGCGTACGCTTTCTTTTAAATCACAAATATTTGTACGCCCTACGACACTGTATCCCAATGAAACGGCACAGTTTATTCTGTGTATAACGCCGGCAAAAACCTCGTCACGTGTTATCATATTGTTTTGTTCAGATGGCTTGTACGTTTTGCCAAATAACATGCGTTGTATTTCTTGAAGTTCTTCGGGTGTTGTTTTTAATTCAAATTGTTGCGGTTCCTGATAAGTTTTTCCAAACAAACTATAACGCAATTCTTTGGATGCGTTTGTTTTTTTATAGATGTATTTGTAAAGTTGGCCTAGTTTAGTGCCGGAAATATCATAGTCAACCGTTATATTGAAAACTCGCTGTACATTTTGTGTAATAGATTTCGCATCTTGTGCCGAAATTACGGTATTAGATAAACTTTGACGCAAAACAGATTCATCGTGGTCGAAGACAATCAAGTTCACTTTATTTTTTATCAATAAAGTGGTGACATATTTATCAAAGTTTTCAAAAGATTTAATTTTTGAAATTGTTTTTGTTGATGTCCATATCCCAAAATCACTCAATAAAATCTTTACAACTGTATCAAAAGTCATCGATTTATACAGCGGTATCCACAAAGGGTTCATCCCAGCAAATTCTACTTCTGGGGGCATGGCTTTGCCACAATTAATCAATGCATCCATTGTTTGGTTAGCAATACTATAGGCACCCATTTTTGGATTCGATTGTGTATCCGTCACTATTTGTATTGGGGTTTGGAGATCTGCCTGTAATTCGGCCATTAATACTTGGTCAAAATCATCGTCGCTGTTCTGGGCAAATTCTTCTTTGATTTTTTTTATCCGTTCCCCAGGAAGAATGCGACGGTTCATAATATTACCCATAGCAGACAGAACAATAGCACAGACCTGGTGACTATTCAGTTGATTTTGTTCAGAATCGTTGGTTGCCTTGTTTGGTTCGGGCTGTGGTGGTAATGTTTCGGTTTTTACTGTTGGACATGCCTTTGGTGGTGTTTTTATAATTTTTGCGACCAGGTTTGGTGAATTGCAAACATGCAAAAAAACCATTTCGTACAAATTCACAACAGGTAAATCGGCAATATCTTGGGTAATATTCAAATCAAATTTTGTGGCAATGTCCTCTTTGATAAGTTTAATGTCGGCATCACCAAATATGGTCAAATCAGACAGTTTCGCATACGGATTAATTTTATCGTCTGCAAAAGTATTAGCCAGTAAAATTTTATTGACTCTTTTTACAACGAATTTTTTAATTATTTTTTGTTCTTGTTCTGTCATAACACGTGTTTTATCGCGATAAATTATTTGCTGTAATTGTTATGTGCCTTTGCTTTGACCACATTAGCGGATTCAATATCTGTGTCTGTGGGGTCAAAACGGCCACGTTTTTCAAGCCACCATTCCGCTACTGATGCCACGTCATGCAGGGTATACGAGGCATAGATTTGAATACCAAACGCACCTTCAATACTATGTAATTGTTTAATTAAATTTTTACTTGTTTTATCGCCAGTCCCGAAAAATGCATCTACTATATCGGCATCGTATAACAATTCGAATATGGTTTTGTCTAAATCAACCCTTTGTTTTATCGCGCGTTTCATCTTGGACATTATGGCTGCGTATATCTTGTGACGTGTCCACATGAATTTGGACTTTTGTTCAGGTTGCAAAGATTGTGTGTCAGTGTCTAGCATATGGAAACTCCATTATAATGTTAGGAATATTATAAACAAAAAATAATAATTGTCAACAAATTATTCGTCAACAGCCATTATGAAAATACCGCGCTTATTGGCCGTTTTAATCACGTTTGGTTTGTCTACGACGAAACATGTTTTGGTATTAACCACAACGCCTTTCAATTTTGCATCGGCGACCGCATTTACCGTATCAACCCCGATTGCCGGAATATCTATGCGCAAATCTTGACCTGGTTTGGTCATTTTGGCGAATACACCGCTGACTTTTTTGCGACTTTTTCGCATTTCTACCACGCGTTCCAACATTTTTGCGGTGCCTTCGGCGGCCTCGACCGCGATGACCTGTTTGTCCACAACCACAGATGCGCCAATATCTGCGGCACCAATGGTGTGAGAAACTTCTATGGCGCGTTCAATGTTTTGTTTGTCTGTGCGCGTTGGTTTGTTTTTAGTCAATACCCCGGCATGTTCAAACGTCAGTTCAGGCGCCAAATCTTGTGCCGCCACAACTGTATAGCCAGCACGTTCCAGTGTTTTTGTAAATGCCACAGCCATAGAATCATACCCCCGTTGATTTCTTAATATTCGAAAAAGTGCGAAAAAAGTCCATAAATCCGGCCGCAAATCAGACAGGTTTGGATGCCCCAGGGCGCCAACAAACGTCATTTTGGTTATCCCACGCCTTTTGAATTCGCGTAATGCCCGTCCGCCGCCACCAAGACGCACAACCATATCAGGATTCAGCCGTTTGTCATAAAAATTCTTTAATCCTACGACAAAAACATCCCACCCGTTTCTGCGCAGGGCATCCCGCGTATAAAACGGTAAATCAAGTGCGCCGGCAACAAGGGCGATTTTTTTATTATTTTCTTTTTTCATGTTAATTTAATGTTAAGCATAAATCACGCTGGAATCAAGTTCGTTTTTATGATACAATTACATGTAGTATAATCAAGTGGACCACAAATGAAAAAAATACATAATGTTGCAATCTCGTTTGCCGTATGTGCCGGAACTTTTGGTGCCGGTGCGGCATTTGGTGAGACTTTTAAAATGGAAATAGAACGGGGGTTAAACACCGTCGGCGCACAGTACAATAATGTACCAGAAACCCAATATACAACAACCGCGATTGATACAACCACGTACGATGGTGGGTATGGCGAATTGGGTCAGGAAGTGTTTTACGATGTACCATCTAAAGATGGTGATACCCAATACGAGATGTTTATACCAACATCAATGTATGTTCGTATTGGTGGCGGTGTAAATTTGGCATTGGGAACAAAAGATGCGCGTGTTGGACATGACAAATATAAATCAGATTGGTCATGGAATGCGACCATTGGATTGGGTTGGAATATGTCTTCCTATGTGCGTACGGAATTGGCATTTCAAGAATCTACGTTCAAATTTAAAGACCTGTCTGATATGCGGGCCAGTTATCATACTTTGAACGGGATGCTTTATTTTGATTTCTTGCGTCGCTATGTGCAAAGTGGGGATATTACGTACCGCCGCGTTTTCGTTCCGTTTATGGGATTGGGCGTTGGTTTAGGTGCATATGATTTTGTTGGACCAGACGGCGCTGGTGGTTTTGTTGCCGCGGCACCGCGGGCGGAACTGGGGATGACGTTCATGTTAAATGATATTGTTGGCATAGATGTCGCATACCAGTATCAAATGTTTATTGGTGATGGATTCGGTTGGAATACACATTCCTGCACAGACAGCGTCAGCAATATTATGGCAACAATAAGGGCAAATTTCTGATAAGGAATAAGTTATGAAAAAATTATTAATTTGTTTACTATGCATGTTACCAATCGCGGCGAATGCCAAGGTTATTTATCGAACACAGCAAACTGGCACTGTCCCAGGAACCGTAGTCGAAAGCAAAGATACTTTTGCATCAGAACATATGTTTTATATTGGGGCTATGTACGACCTATCAATGTGGCAAAATTACACGGATGATGCGCAAATTGCACGTGGTCGTGATACGTTGGGGTTTGATGCGCTGGTCGGTTTTCGCCTTTATGACACATTTCGTATAGAAGCAGATTATACATACAGCCAGGCGAAATGGAACATTATGTCGATGAATACCAACACTGTGTTTTTGAACGCAATTTTTGATGCGCGTATAGATAGTCTTTATCGTTTGTTCCATAAACAAAGATTGGTTCCATACGTTGGTGTTGGAACTGGGCTTACATGGTACGCAGGCAAAGATATGACATTTAGAAATGATGCCAATGTATCGTTGGCGGCATTGGCTGGGTTGGGAATCGAATTTGGCGAATATTTTGCGCTGGATATCGGATACAGATATGTTTACATGTTTAAACCTGAAGTAAATGTGATGCCTGAATTGGTGCCATCGGCGCATCAGATTCGTCTTGGGGGACGGGTAAATTTCTAAAATGAATAAGTGTCCTTTGTTTTCGGTGTGTGGTGGTTGTAGGTATGATTGTTCTGCACCGGATTATCGCGATGAAAAAAAGAAATTATTAGACAAATGGTCTTTAACCAACGAACCGTTTTGGACACCCGTTGGTACACGTCGCCGTGCAGATTTCTGTTTCGCAGATGGTATGTTTGGTTTCTTTGAACGCGCCAGCAAGAATATCGTTCCAGTAAAACAATGTCCAAACCTGTTGCCGCAAATAAATGATTTGTTACCAAAATTATCAAGACTGCCATGGACCGGGGCAGGGGGCGCATTGGTGACAGTATGTGATAATGGAATTGATTTGGCAATAACATCTAATGTTTCATATTTTACGCGTGAGTTTAAAGATGCTGTTGAAAAAATGAATTTATTGCGCGTGTCGTGGAACGGTGCAATTGTTTTACAACGTAAAGTGCCACAGATAAAATTCGGTGATGTTATCGTTGACTATCCAATCGGGGCATTCTTGCAACCAACGGTGCCCAGTGAAACCGCAATGCGTGATTTTGTTGTAAAGCACGCAAATGGCGCAAAAAAGGTTGCAGATTTATTCTGTGGTATTGGAAATTTCACATTTGCATTGAATGCGGATGGTTTTGATATCGTTGGTCCGTTTAATCAGCGGGATTTATTTAAAAAGCCCCTAACGGTAAAAATGCTGAATAGATACGATTTGGTGGTAATGGATCCGCCCCGTGCGGGCGCAATGGCCCAGACCAAAGAATTATCAGAATCCATCGTCCCGCGGATAATATATATTTCTTGTAATCCCGCCACATTACGGCGTGATGCGGCGATTCTGGTGCGGTCAGGGTATAAAATGACGGATATCGCCGCATTTGACCAATTTGTCGGCACTGAACATTGGGAATTAGGCGCCATTTTTGATAAATAAAAAAGTACCGCCGTTTCCGGCGGTGTTTTCGAATGACCTGAAAGGAAGGAAAGGAGAAAAAGAAATGGTCATTCTACTAAACTTGGTTCGGGGTCCAGAGTCCAGAGGAGAGAGAATGTAGGAGGGAGTCTGGAATCTCTGGGCCCCACGAACATTTAAGTGTTCGGTCAAAGATTGTTGCCTCTTTGACGAATCGAAATATAATACAACAAAACACGTTTGTCAAGTGTTTTTGTCAAAATAATTTTTTAGTCAAATTGTATACCCCGTTTTTCCTAGGAAAACCCGCCTGTTGCCGTTTTTTTGATTGTGCCATAAAATAGTGATTGTAATACATAAAAATGGGGGGAAATTGATGACACATGATGATGTTTGGCGGGCCATAGAGCGATTCGCAACGGAACACGGAATGTCTTGTTCTGGCTTGGCGCGATGCAGTGGTTTAGACCCAACCACATTTAACCGCAGCAAGCGCTGGACTAAAGAAGGGCAACCACGGTGGCCATCGACCAATAGTATTTCTAAAATATTGTCGTCAACAGGGGCTTCTATCCAAGAATTTACCAAATTTATCGATAACAGAGACAACGAACCCATGAAATAGACCAAAAATGGTTTCTGGTTACGCGTACCGGCAGTATTGAATGCCGGTATTTTTTGTTGGACAGGTGCTATCTAATAGATTATTCTTGAAATATGCTGTCGGGAATACGTATTTTTTCGTCTGATGAATATTGGCGCCGAATCGCATCTGATTTAAATGCGACACCGGTTGATGATGCAAAAATCGCAGATGTGAATATTGATACATTAGAATTGAAATTACCGGTTACACCGATTGAACTTAAAACCGCGATAATTGCGGCAACCGATGGGGATGCGATTATAAAAAAGTTATTTGGGCGGCGCGTTAATTTATCGCCACTGCAAACCCAGATTGTTATCAGGCTTTATCAAAGTGGTGGTATGACCACAGAAGAACTTAAAATGTCGCTGGGATATGCGGAAACAGCAACAACGCATACGGTTGAAACGGCGGTGTATGGGTTGCGTAAATTATTCGGACATGATTTTATAATTAATGAAAACGGGTTGTTTAAAATTGGCGGGGTATAAAGTATTATCTTTTGATAAAATATCCAGTACGCAAACATATGCGCATGATATGATTGCCCAAGGCAAGGCATCAGATCATATGGTAATCGTTGCGGCAGCGCAATATGCTGGGCGTGGGCGGTACAGACGCAAATGGGTGTCACATCATGGAAACCTGTATGCCAGTTTTATTTTTAACTCGCCGGAACGTGATCCGTGTCTGTCTTATGCTGTTGCGGTTGCAATCGCAGAAACAATCATTTCGTATGGTGTGTCGCCGCAAATAAAGTGGCCCAACGATATACTGGTAAACAACGCAAAAATATCGGGGGTGTTGATAGAATATGCTGGGCGATTCGTTATCGTTGGAATCGGAATAAATGTTCATACAAACCCAACCGTTCCAGAATATAAAACTACGCGTCTTGATGAATATACAAATGTTGATGTAACTGACCTTATGTCGCGTCTTGTTAAAAATTTGGACAAATTTATAAATGCTGACTTTGATTCGGTTCGTAAAAGATGGATGGATTTGGCCGCGGGGTTAAACAGACTTGTAAAATATCGTGGCGAAATGGTTGAACTTATTGGGGTTAATGATAATGGCGCATTGGTTGTACGACGCGGAATAGAATACTTGCTTGTACATGGTGACGAAATTTCTATGTGATGTATATCGCAGAAATCCGGCTTTTTTTACAAACATCTTGACTTTTTTGCCTTTTTATGATACTATATAAGACATCAAGAGGAAGAGTAGTATTCACACGCAAGTGTGATTTTTTTATGCCGCACGTATGTGCGGTTTTTTCTTTGCCCAAAAGGAAAAATCATGCAATTAGAAATACCAGAAACGCAAAATGAAACAATTTGTTTGGCATATAATGTTGCACGTATAGTCTATGCCGAAACAATGGCGGTATCATTACGTGTGGTCGAAGCATTAACATCCATGATTTCAAATGCCACAAAAAATAACTATCACGATATTGTAAAAATGTTACGCAATAAAGATATATTCGAATCGATTCGTGATGAATCTGTACGACACAAATATTTATCTGTGGATGCAAGCAGCACAGGATTCCAAATGTGTCTGCGTGTGGCGGTGCGCATGTTGCATGGGAATCTTGCAGATGCATGTAATCATGCAACAATGTTTCACCGTGCAGAATTATTACCTAAATGGGCGGTTGCACGTGGATATGTTGCCGACATAGACGGCATTTTATTTTATGCATAAGAATAGGTTTCATACATGAGCAGTTTTATTCATGGCGGATTTTTATCGAATCGTAAAACACAAATTATGACGGGTGTTGGAATTTTATCTGCGTTATGTGCATATCTGGTTGGCGATTCGGATATATATGCCACAGCCCAGGCAATCATTGCGGTGTGTGGTGTTTACTTGTTACACAAAACAAACAATAACAAAGGAAAATAAAATGGAAAACATACCAGAAAAGTTTTTAAACAAAGATGGAACATTAAACAGTGATGCATTAATAAAATCTTATTCAGAACTTGAAAAGAAAATGGGTAATATGATTTCTGTGCCCGATGAAAAATCTGATGAAGATGCGCAAAACCGCTTCCGTCGTGCGATTGGTGTCCCGGAAAGTGCGGATGATTATCCGCATAATGAATTGTTTGATAACGAAAATGTGCGACAAGAATTTTATAAAATTGGTTTAACAAACGCACAGGTTGAAAAAATTTATAACATCGCAGAAGAATTTTTATCACCAATGCTATCTGAAATAATTTCTGTGCAACAAGAATCAAATGCGATATCAGAATTGAAAAAGTTTTTTGGTTCTGATGAAAAAATGCGCGATGCTTTTATCGCAATCAAATCGTTCGGCGAAAGATTTTTACCTGCCGATGCGTTTAATGAGTTGTGTTCTACACCCCAGGGAATACAAGGCGTTTACAGGATGATGCAATCTATGGAACCAAGTGTAGAAACCGATACATCTGATGCACAAAAATTAACAGATGCGGATTTACGTAACATGATGCGCGATCCAAAATATTGGCGTGATCATGATGAAGAATATGTACGCAAAATAGAAAACGGATTTAAAAAATTGTATTCATAGTAAATTTTTTCACAATTTTTTTACTTTTCTCTTTACTAATTTTTTTCTTTCGTATAAAATAAAATCAAGAACAAAAGAATTTGTTCTATCCAAAACAATACGAAAGGAGAGAAGAATGGCATTCACATTCTTGAAACCAGCTGCGAAGAAACCAGCTGCAAAAAAACCGGCCGCTAAACCAGCAGCCAAGAAACCAGCGGCTAAGAAGCCAGCTGCAAAGAAACCAGTTGCAAAAAAACCAGCTGCAAAAAAAACAGCAGTGAAAAAAGTTGCAGCGAAAAAACCAGTTGCAAAAAAAGTTGCAGCGAAGAAACCAGTTGCAAAAAAAGTTGTTGCAAAAAAACCAGCTGCAAAAAAAGTTGCAGTAAAAAAAGTTGCAGCAAAAAAACCGGTTGCTAAAAAAGCTTGCGCAAAAAAATGTGCAAAGAAAAAATAATATTATAACGATATTATGAAATGCCCGTAAAATCGGGCATTTTTTTATATAAAAATTTTCAGTCAGATAGAAATGTCTGACTGAATTTTTTTATTAGGATAATCCATTTTTTGATGGACCCAATTTAATTTGCATTAGGCGTCTTTGGACACAACCAAAAACAAATTATTTTGTCGGCGAATTTATTTGCCTTGGTTTAATCATTTTAACAAAAGGAAAAAAAATGTCTGTTTCCATAGATCAGGTTTTTATAAAACAATTTGAAGCAGATGTCCATTTGGCATACCAGCAAATGGGAACAAAACTGCGTTCTACGGTTCGCAGTAAATCTGGGGTTGTGGGCACATCTACAACATTTCAAAAAATTGGTAAAGGTACCGCCAGTACCAAATCGCGTCATGGTATGGTGCCGGTTATGAATCTTAATCACGCACCAGTGGAATGCACTTTGCAAGACTACTATGCGGGTGATTGGGTTGATGCGTTGGATGAATTGAAAATCAATATTGATGAACGCCGTGTGGTTGCATCTGCGGGCGCGTACGCATTAGGCCGTAAAACAGATGAATTAATTGTGACGGCAATGAACAGTGCAACCGAATATGTTGGCGATTATTCAACAGGTCTTACCAAGACATTAATCTTGAACGCGTTGGCAACATTAAATGCAAACGATGTTCCAGACGATGGTCGCAGATTTGGTGTTGTCGGGGTAAAACAATGGAATGAATTGTTGGGTATCACAGAATTTTCTTCGGCGGATTATGTTGGCGATAACTTGCCTTTCATCAATGGTGCCGAGGCAAGAAAATGGATGGGTATCACATGGATTATGTATAACGATTTACCATTGTCGTCTTCGACGCATCGTGATTGCTTTATCTATCACGCATCCAGCATTGGTCATGCCTGTGGTCAGGAAGTTAAAACTGATATCTCATGGCATGGTGAACGTGCTGCGCATTTCATCAGCAACAGCATGTCCCAAGGGGCCGTACTGATTGATGGTGATGGTATTGTGCGTGTTAAATGTGGCGAATAACAACAAAAAGGGGTAAGCAATGGCTTTTCAGAATAAAAATTTATCTGTAATCGCATATGCAAATGGTTTTACATTGTGGCACTATGCGGCAAACGAAACCATGACGGCGATAACCACAAGCGGTTATTTTAACATTGTTAAAACACTGATGAATACTGGCGATGTGATTATTATCAATGCTTCTGATAAAACATCTATCAAGAAAATTGCAGTCAGTGACAGTGCAGTTACCACCGCCGCATTAGATTAATATTTTACATGGGCCGGATTACCGGCCCAAATTTTTATACAAGACATAGGATAAAAAGATGCTGACGAAAATAGATTTATGTTCAATGGCGTTATTAAAATTGGGCGAACAACCAATACAGTCATTGTCCGATGATACCGCGGCCGCAAAATTGGGTCGAACCTTTGTTGATGTTGTCATAGACGGTTTATTAGCATTGCATCCGTGGCGTTTTGCAAGTCGTTCTTATGATTTGCTTGCCAATATTGATGGAACGTTTGATATCCCAACTGATGTATTACGAATCGTAAAAACCAATGGTCAAATTGCAGAAAACAAAATAATATCCCCGGACCAAAAGATATCCATTATCGCCATTGTGCGCGTATCACCAGAAAACTTTCCAAGTTATTTTGTGTCATTGGTCGCAACAAAATTGGCAATGGAATTTTGTATGCCGATTACGTCGGATCAGACGCTGTTTCGTACATTGGTTGCGTTATATGAAACGGAATTGCAAAATGCAAAGTTCATCGATAGCACAACAGCCGTTAATTCACATATAGAAAACTTTTCTTTGATAGATATCAGGTTCTAAGAAGTATATGGGGGAAATCATGGGAAATTTTATTAAAACGCAAACGTCGTTTGCCGATGGTGAAATATCACCGCAATTTTTTGCAAATGATAACGTGCATGGTCTTGCATATATGGAAAATATGGATGTTATTCCGGGTGGTGGTATCACGCGCAGGGCAGGATTGGAATCTGTGGCGACATTACCATCCAATGCGAAATTGGTATCATTTTCGGTTTCGGAAAATGATAATTATGTTTTGGGTATAATGAATAACCTTATACGGGTTTTTGCCAATGGACAATTTGTCCAAGATGTTGCCGCCCCATGGGGCACGGCGGATTTGCCATTGGTGCAATATGCACAACGTTTTGGTACGATGATATTCGTTCATCCGGATTATAAACCGCGTGTGTTATTGCGTGAAAACGGGATATTTAAATTACGTGATTTTGTGTTCACGTACAATGACACCCAAGATAATATAAACATGCCGTTCATGCGATTTGAAGATTCGGAAAATATAACAATCAGTCTTACCAATGTAGATAATGGTGTGCAATTCACAACGAATCACAATTTTTGGACCCAAGACAATGTTAATGGGTATTTATCACTATTGGGCAAGACGTTTTTAGTAACCAGTTACATAGATGCAAAAAATGTAATTGCCGTATGTAATGGTGTCTTTACGTATCCAAATGCCCCAGTGTCAGATTGGCGCGAAGCGGTATTTAGCTATCGTCGCGGATGGCCGATTAGCATAACATTTCACCAAGATAGATTAGTGTTTGGTGGAGCCAAATCATGGCCGGGTGGTGTGTGGTTGTCACATGTTGGGCAACATGGGAATTTTAATGTTGGAACGGGATTGGATGACGAAGCGATATTTTTTACATTGCTTTCTGGGCGCCGTCAACACATTTGCACACTAATCAGCAGTGATAATTTACAAATCCTTACATCCGAAGGCGAATGGGCGGTTTCAAACAAACCGTTGACGCCAGAATCTGTAAATATCAAAATGCATACTTCGGTTGGCAGTGTCGCAGATATATACCTGCCGCCACAAGAAATAGAAGGCAAAACAATATTCATTTCAAAAAGCAAAAAAGATATACGCGAATTGGCATTGGATGATTTGGGGCAAAAGTATAACGCAAATAATTTGTGTGATATGGCAGCGCACCTTATAAAATCGCCCATAGATATTGCGTATAATAAACAACAAAAACGTTTGTTTGTTGTTATGTCAAATGGATATATGGCGGTGTTGAATCGTGATATGTCAATTGGGATATCCGCATGGGGACGATATACAACAAATGGCAAGTTCTGTGCGGTAACGGTGTGTAATGGCGATACATTTGTTGTGACCAAGCGAGATACGAATTTCTACCTTGAAAAATTTTCTGATTCAGAAATGATAGATGCCACCAACTACACATATGCGGTACGTGCGGTTGGCATGCCGTTTATGTCATCGGGTCATAATGTGCGCAAAGTACAAATAAGAAAAATAGTTGCTCGCTTACACGATTCAAAAACACTGTTCATAAATAACTGGCGGGCCGAATTACCAAATGAAATCTACGCAGATAACGCGGATGGTTATTCTGGTGATGTATCTTTGAACACCATTGGTTCATGTCGTCCAATGATAGATGCCCCATGGGAAATATCAACAACAGATACAATGCCGATGACGGTTCTTGGGGTGACTATCTATGGCAGATATCAAATATAAAACAAAGGAGATTAACAATGGGACAAATTGTTTCGGATGTGTCCGATATATTGAACTATCAAAATAATAAGAAACAGGAAAAGGCGAGCAAAAAACAAATCTTGGCCGATATAGCCAAGGATGAACAAGAAAAACAAAACCTGGTTAAGAAGGTTTTGGCCACCCAACGCGCCAAGTATGGTGCATCAGGCATGTCAAACAAGGGACTAACAGAAGATGCTGTTTTGCAAAGAATGAAAAAAGAGGCGGAACAACCATACGATTCTAAGAAAAGTGCGAATATACAGAAATTAAAAAATACCAAGACACCTAAGAAAAACTTGTTATTGGGAATACTGTCGCATTTGGACAAGTTGGTTGGGTAATGATATGTCCGTATATAATCAATTTCTGGATTCATGGAATTCGGTAATTGGATTAACCGCGCCGGCGCACCACCACCGTATGACAGATTTCCTTGGAGATGTTGTTAATGGAGATTCGCATCGCGGGTTGTTGATGGCGTTCAGACATTCGGGAAAATCCACCATAGTTGGAATCTTTGCAGCGTGCACATTATTTTTATACCCAAAAACACGTATATTGATATTATCGGCAGAAACTCATTTGGCAACGCGGATGGTTATGCATATTCGTAATATTTTGGAAAATCATCCGTGGTGCGAAGGGTTGGTTCCAAAGAACAAACGTGAATGGGCCGAAAATAAAATCACTATCAACCGCCCCGTTGGTATTCGTGAACCATCGGTGGTGTGCCAAGGAATCTATGGAAATATAACGGGCATGCGTGCAGATTTGATAATATGTGATGATGTTGAAGTTCCAAATACATGTAACACATCACGAAAACGCGCTGTGTTGCGTGATAGGCTGCGCGAGCTTGATTTCATATTGTCGCCAAACGGTGCAATGATTTACATTGGTACACCACATACGTTGGATACAATTTACCGTACAAATTAATTTTCAGAAGAATCGGATTTCGGTAGTGAACTTGTCAACGTATGCAGGTGGCGTAATAATTTGGTGCCTTCTTCACCAAACATTGGCAAATATGTTTCATATTCCGGCATGTCGACTTGTAATTGTGCACGAACACGGTCGGTAATTGGTTGTTGGGTTATTTCTTTGGCATTTGTCCAAACCTTATAGGCGGTCCACATACGTACAATCTGTGTGAACTTGTCCAACAGTTCTTGGTCATTTGCCAATATTGTTTGTACAGATGTGACCCAGTCGTCACCAAAGTTACGGATTACCGGTGTTGAAATGAATTTTTCAAGCCCCGCCTGGGTGGCATTAAACGTATTGATTGCGGTAACCAATGCCTTCAAATCAGATTCAGAAATTTGGGTGGGTAAAGATTTTTCCGCAAACGCCCCGCCATACGGTAACAATTCACGTGCAATAGAATCTATTGGGGTTTTGCCAGTGCGTAAATTGTCTATGTGTTCCGCAAGTAATTTTCCCGTAGGCAATTCGGCAAGTTCTTTAAGAATCTCGTCAGTTGATTCTTCAATAAATATTTTGTTCAACACAACCCAGCCGCCGTCTATGACGTGCGCCTGGCGATACAGGTTCAACAGTTTCTGTGCGATAACACTTGCCTTGGCTTTCATCTCGTTTAATCCCCCCTGTGTTAAAGGTTTATTCGGACAAAATCATAATAACCTTGTGCATGGTTTGGGCAGTAATCTTTTCATCAGGTGATACCATTTGACCATATATTTTGCCTTTGGAATCTTTACGTACGACCGCAATATTTGCACGAACAGTATCTTCTGGTGTCAATGCCTTGAAATCTGCATCAATAAATACCGCCAAATCGCCCACATTTGCGTTTATCTTGGCATCTGCGAACACATACGACTTTTCGGGAACAAAACCGCCAAGACGTTTAGAATTCGGAACGATTGCATAAACACCCTTGCGTCCTTCAAGGTTCGCAGGCGCGTTAATCATCGTTTTGTCAGATTTCTTAAATGCGATAGATTTACCATCCACACGTCCAAAAACAGGTACCAATTTGCGGCGTGCATTTTCATATAACTTGGCACTGTACAAATGTCCCTGGGAATCGCCAAAGTCCGCCGTTGAATCGCCCGGAACCAAAACAGCTTTGATGCGTTCTTTGACCTTGTTCATCTGTTTGTTCAATTCGCCAGATTTATAAAGTTCGGCAATTTTATCAAACAGGCTGTCTACAGAGTGTGCAAAAGAGTGGGCGAGAGGTTCAATTTCGTTTTGATAAACTTCGCGTTGACCAACTTCAATTTTATGATAAACAGAAAGTGTCATGCCAGCGTCTTTGGCCGCCTGGGCAATGGTTTTCTTGGACTGTTGGCGAATTTTGCGCAACCCGCTGCCGAACAGTTTAAGCCCGCTGTCCTCGTTATCACTCATACGACGGGTAATTTCATCTTGCCATTTTGATGCGACTTCGTCCGTATCCTTGATGAAAATATCAGATAGTTTGCACCCAAGTATATTACATATATTCAATAACTGTTTTTGATTAAGGCGACGAACACCCTTTTCAATCTTGGAAACGGCAGACAATGACAAACCAGAACGACGTGCAAGTTCGGTCATTTTCATCCCTGCGGCAAGCCGAATGTTACGAATATTATTTGGAAAGATGATCTCTTCTTGAGCCATTTGACACTCCTTGTGTATAAATCTTGACAAAATGATAGTCAAATTTTAAAAACTTGGCAAGAAAATAATTACATAAAATTACAAATCTATATCATCGGGAATCGCATCAATATCGATTGGTGTTGCATCAGATGGTGTTGGAGTTGGTTCTGGTGCGGACACATCGGTAAATTCTGGGACACGATTTTGCATGTCATCCAGGTTATCAAACAAACTGAATTCGGCCAAGAAAGCAACGTGTATTGTGTCTGTACGTCCATGACGGTTTTTGCCGATAATTAAATCAGCCTTGCCTTTGGCTTTTTCATATCGTGCCTGCCAAGAATTAACAGATTTTTCATTTGGCGTATTTGAAATGCGATATGATGGGTCGCGATTTTGCAAATAGTATTCTTCACGATACGTGAACAGCACAATGTCCGCATCTTGTTCGATTGACCCAGAATCACGCAAGTCCGCCAATTGTGGGCGTTTGTCATCACGTGCCTCGACACTACGTGAAAGTTGTGATAATGCAATAACTGGAACATTTAATTCCTTGGCCAACATTTTCAAACCACGCGTAATTTCGGATAATTCTTGGACGCGGTTATCCTTGTTTTTACCACCAGGCGATGTGATAAGTTGCAAATAGTCGATTACAATAAGTGCCAATCCATTATATTTTCGTGCAAGCCTGCGCGCCCGTGTGCGAATCATTGGAACCGACATGCCTGGTGTATCATCAATGAATAAAGGAATGCGACTGATTGCATCAGAAAACTGGGTCAGTTTAAGGAAGTCTTCGTCTGTCAAAGATTTCCCTTCGCGCATCGCAGATGCCGGAATACGGGCCTGGGACGACAAAACACGTGCCGCCAATTCAGAAACACCCATTTCCAAGCTGAAAAATGCGACTGCCCCGGTATATTGCGGATTGGCGCGTCCAGAATAAATTGCATTGGCGGCATTAAATGCGATATTCATTGCCAATGCGGTTTTACCCATACCTGGACGGCCAGCTATAATTATTAAATTAGACTTGTGCAATCCACTTATTGCACGATCCAAATCGGTCAACCCAGTTGTTAAACCCGATAAATTGCCATCGGCCTTGTACGCGATTTCTGTTTCAAGCAACGCCTCTTTAAGTGCGCTGGCAATTGGCACAATATCACGCCCAGTTTCGCCGGTTGTCGCCAAATTGAATAATTTTTGTTCGGCTTTTTCTATTTGGGTGGATACAGGGTTATCCAGGTCTTCGACAAACGCTTCGTCCGTAATAGATTGACCCAAGTTTATTAAATCGCGACGCAGAGCATTTTCATGGACGATACGTGCGTATTGTTCAACATTTACGACGGTCGCACTGGCACCTGCAAGTTGCGTCAAATAATCGACACCACCAACGGATTCCAATACACCTTGCTGGTCCAGATAATTCTTGACAGTAATGATATCAAATTGGGTGCCCATGGCGAACAAACGCAGGGCTAATTTATATATTTCCTGGTGTGCGGGGTGCGAAAAATCTTCGGGGCGCAAGAATTCAGAAATCTTTTCTAATGCGCGATTACTCATCAACACCGCGGCAATAACTGCCTGTTCGGCTTCGATATTCGTTGGTAAAGTTTTGGGAGTAAAGTCCATGTCAAACATAGTATCTGAAAAAAATGTTTTTTCAACCCCTTTTTTAAGTGGCTATGACGAATTGAAAATACCAATCATTGACCCGGATGGAAACCCTGCCTGGCCAGAGGTTTTCCCAATCGACAAGATAGAGAAAATCCGCGAAACCGTGGGTGAGAGGCACTTTTCTGCGCAAATGTTGTTGGAATATGTGCCATCTGAGAAAATCAGATTGGATCCCGGCGGCATTAAACTATATGATGACGATTTTGATGTACGTTCGTGTCGGTTGGGCGAAAACTTAATTACCGGAATCGCCATCTATTGGGATCCATCCAGTGGTCGCAGAAATGCCGACGGCAGTGTCTGTGTCATCATATATCGTGATGACAAAAACAAAAAGATATTTATTCACGATATCCTTTATATGGTTGTCCCAGATTCGGTTGAATACCCGTTATCGTACCAGTGTAATTTGGCATTGGATTTTGTTCGGCGCCACCATGGGCGCAGCATATCTGTTGAAACAAATGGTATTGGGGGCGCATTACCCGAAATAATGCGTGCAAATATCACGCATGAACAATGTGGTATTCAAATTCGCCCTGTGAATAACAGTCGTCATAAACAAGACCGCATTTTGGATGCCATAGAACCACTGCTTAGTACTGGACGCCTGTACGCTCATCGTCGAATTACACAAACACCAATTATATCTGAAATGCTGGGGTGGAATCCGGCGGGTGGTGCGGAACATGACGATGGATTAGATGCGATTGCGGGCGCAATAAGTATTCCACCAATTGCGGTACATCCGATTGGCCAAGGGCTGTATACCGCGAACACAAGATTTAACGTTTAACGTAACACAAAGGAAAAACTATGAAATACGACTTAAAGAAAATGTATGCGC
This sequence comes from Candidatus Enterousia sp., assembly GCA_045647355.1. Taxonomy (GTDB): domain Bacteria; phylum Pseudomonadota; class Alphaproteobacteria; order Rs-D84; family Rs-D84; genus Enterousia. The sequence goes on along the minus strand of JAZRMF010000005.1, from coordinate 275,012 downwards.
ATGCACTTGCACTGCGTGAACCATGGATGAAAAGATGGGCCGATGCCCGCAAATATACCATGCCAACATCTGATGAAGACTCGGCAATGTTATTTGACGCAACGGCGGCGGACGCGGCGGATAATCTGGCGGCATGTATATATTCATTGCTGACACCACCAGAATCATTGTGGTTGAACTTGGTCCCCGAAAGTCCTGAATCCCCCGATGCATCTGTGGCGACGGCGGTGTTGCGTGCGAACCTTAATGATTCGAATTTTTACACAACCGTGCACCAGTGCTATATGGATTTGGTCACACTTGGGACGGCGTGTTTGTTTATGGCCGAAAGTCCAATTGGCGAATCCAGTGCGTTTTCATTTACGGCGATACCGATGAAAGACATCGCAATTTTACCAAATGCAATTTTTCACACTGCATCTGTTTCAATTGGCGATGTAATTGCGCGTTATCCAGAATGGACACCAACGCGTGAAATTGCCGATAAATTAAAGAAGGATTCCGATTTTTCGGTGCGCCTGGTGCAATCGTTGGTGGGTACAGATTTTACTGCATGGTTGGATGTTGGTGGTGATATAGAAAATAATATTGTGTCAACCGGCACGTTTGAAACGAATCCATATTTGATTTTCCGTTGGGCGGTGACATCGGGCGAACAGTACGGTGTCGGGCCAATTCTGCGCGCATTACCAGACATAAAAACGGCAAACAAAGTTGTGGAATTAGTGTTGAAAAACGCAACCATCGCCGTTAGTGGTATATGGCAGGCCGACGATGACGGTGTTATAAACCTGAACAATATCAATCTAACACCGGGCGCAATAATTCCAAAAGCGGTGGGCAGTACAGGTCTGACACCATTGGCCACGGGTGCGAATTTTGATGTGTCACAAATTATATTAAAAGATTTACGTGACCGAATCCGTCACACATTACTTGCAGATCGTTTGGGATTGTTGTCTGATAAAGAAATGACCGCAACGGAAATATTGGCGCGTAATGCGGATATGTTGCGCATTTTGGGTGCGACGTATGGGCGATTGCTGCATGAATTTATTCGTCCACTGTGTGACAGGGGATTACAGATACTGTCCCGTCGCGGTGTGATTGATAAAATATCACTGCATGGTGATGCCGAATTGAAATACATTGCGCCAATTGCACAAATGGTCGCAGAAAATAACACATTGATTTAATGGGGGTGAACATGCGTGACATAGAATTGGCATACGCCAAAACTTTTTCTGGGGAATCGGGTGCGATAGTAATATCGCACCTGCGGCGCATCACAATTGAACGCACATTGGGCGCAAATGCAACAGACGCAGAACTGCGAACTCTGGAAGGTATGCGCGCCCTGGTTCATCAAATTGAAAGTTTAATATTACGGGGGCGTGAAAATGCAAAAACATAATGGATTTGCCGGGTTTATCGATACTTTGCGCAACGGGTGGTTTTTAATCGCGTTTATCGCGGGATTAATTTATTGGGTCGCACGCCAAGACAATGCATTGGTCGAACTTGACCGATTAACGGTACGTATGACGACATTAGAAAATCGCACAACTGTATTAGAAACCGGAATAGGGCAATTGCAGTTGAAAATAGATGGTATCAAAGAAGATTTAACACTTATTAAAACCGCAGTGATTAAATAATGTTTATGGTTGACACATTAACCTAATTTTTTCTAGAATTTTCGTAAATAAAGAAAGGGGAATATCATGAGAAAATATCTTGTTTTAGTATCTTTATTTGCGTTGACCGCATGTGGCGGTGGTGGCGGTGGCGGTAATTTCCCAGGACATGCGGGATATTCAACACCCGGTACCAGTAAACCAACAATTAATGCGTTCCAGGGACTCAGTGGTGGAATCGCAGTGAACGCAAATAATACGAACCTTACCAATATGTCATCATATACGGTTAATTACACCGATGGACATGATGAAAATGATGCGAAAAACGCAATGATAGTCTATGTTGATTCGCATCTTGGTGGATTGCGGGGCAATTTAAATCGCGCGGCATCATCACGTAACCGTGACGTGGCGGATCCAACGGAATTCGCACTCGCAGATGCGGCAATTACCGAAATGAAACAGGTATTATATGACATGGTTGAAAGATCGGGTGATTCCACGGCACTAAGGACTTATGTCACCCGGCACAAAAATGCCGTGGTTAATGCATTAAAATTGCAAAATGCGGCCGTCACAGACGAAACCAGTATCGGTGGTTTAGTTGCTGCATTTAACACACTAAAAGGCAATAACAGTTGGACGACCGAAAATATAAAGGCAGAATTGGATGCCTTTGATGCAACAAATTTTTATATTGCTTCAAAGACCGGAATGGATAAAGTTCGCCTGAAAGATACTGGCGAAGAAGGGTTCTTTAAATTCAGTTTGGATGATACCGGAACAATTCAGTCCGTTGCATTAATGGAAGACCCAACGTCCGAATACGGTTCTTCGTGGGCGAATAAAAGAATCGTTATCGAAGATGGTGTTGCGGTGGCTGTTGCGCCAGATGAAACCTATGGTTTAAATCCATTTTCTGCAGACTATCTGACAGACAAAGCGGGGGTATTGGTTCGTGATGGCACCAACTTTAGCAATACTGTCTATTCATATGAATTTAATTTGGGAAAATATAACGAGGCCGGCACCGGCGATCACGCGGCTTTGGGATTTGTGAGTACCATGCTTCAGCCGGATGATTTAAAGAAGATTGAAATCGTCAGTGAAACGGAATTAACCCCCGCAGAAGCCAAGGCAAAATTGATAGAATATATAATTTCCAAGGTGAATAAAAAAATACACAATCAACATGAGGCCGACAATCCAGATCACTTGGCTGATGCCATAGCGGTTGTTAATTGGTATATTCAAGAAATAAATCTAAAGACCGATGAAGATCATAGCGCGGCATTCCTTGAGAACTCATTCCAAGGCAATGTTCACCAAATTGCCGCAATGCATGGCATGGGGCGGGAAGAAGGTGTCAAACTGAAATATTCTGATTTTGGTTATGCATCGATGGCACGCAGTAAACCAGATGGTACCCCACTTGGAACACAATATGTAACGTATGTTGGTGGATATGATGACCGTCGTATGGATAATACTGATTTGGAACATAACACTTTGGAAAGTGGTGCGACATTTACCGGAACCGCGATTGTAACGGTCGAAGATCACCATAAAAATAAAACGTTGGATACCGAATCACGCAACACGGCGTTGTATAAAGATACAAGTGCAGAATTGCGATATGATATCGTCAATGAGGGAACCCAGGCACAACATACATTGACCCTGAATAACTTAAAGGCTATGGATGGTACGGTCTCCACAAATTCAGATTGGTATTCTATGGTTGTCCAAGGTACCGAAGGCGTTGATAATATGAGGGTTCAATTTGATTCCACTGGTAAAACGATTGACGAAAATTATCAATTCTTTGTCGCTAGCAATGATGGAAGCATTTCAAGAAATGAACATGAACACATTGCATCAGGGGACCAACTTGTTAATACCACTGGTGCCACACCTATGACTGTTAACATGACAAATGGTACCACGTTAGCAGATGAAGTTCACAAAATGAACGGCAGTGCCACCGCGGAATATTATGGCCAAGACGAACACAATCCAACTGAGGCAACTGCTGGGTTCTGGGTTGACGAACGTTGGGCAAATGATAACAATACAATCCAACATGAATTGTCGGTATATGGTGCGTTCGGTGGACAAAAGGATGCCGAATAGGTTTCATGTTAAAACGCATAATTATTGTTTCGTTGTTCTTGATTCAGCCCATGTTCGCATGGGCTGAATCTGATATAAAACCCACAAATACAAAAACAGTTACTGAAATTCACATGACCGCATTGGATGCGGTTACGGTGGCGGGGAAACTGGTTGATAAGGGCGATTATGAACATGCCAGCCAGATTTTAACCATGATGCCCGAAACCGATAATTTAGAGGTTGAAACGGAACGCTGGTATTTGCTTGCACAAATTTTTCAGCGCACCGGCGATTATGATAATGCCATAAAAATCTATCGCGAGATATTGGATGAACAGCCTGACCTGGCCAAGGTTCGATATGAATTGGCATTGTGTCATATGGCACAGAAACAATGGTATCGCGCCGACCATCATTTGCGCCTTGCCATGGCGCGGGACGATTTGCCCGACGAAGTGCATCGTATGATGAACTATTACCGCTATGTCGTTCGCAAGAATAAAAATTGGAATGTTTGGTTTAACTTTGGTGCCGCGCCCGACGATAATATTAACCAAGTTGCGGGCGGTGAAGAATGTATAACAAATGAATTCGGTATTTTCTGTCATCAATTGCCAGACCCGATATCGGCGGTTGGATATAATTTTACACTTGGCGGAAATTACGAATTTAAACTAAGTGAAAATTGGCGCTGGAAAAGTGACGCGAATCTGTATTCCAATATTTACAGCAAACATGATTACGACGATTTATACCTGGGGGCATCAACTGGCCCGCGGTACGTATGGAACAGCGGTGATATATGGGTCGCTGGAATCATGTCGCGGCGTTTCTATGGTTGGGATGGATACAATTTATCATATGGCGGTAAAATGGATGCCAATTTTGATTTGTCCCGGCATTGGGGCGCGGGGCTGACATTGGCAATGACAAACAATCTGTATGATGATTATGCAAAATATATGAACGGGCAAACATATTCAGGTAATTCACGCATATCGTATTCTTTTGATGCATCAAAATATTTGATTCTGCGCAGTGGCATCACGCGCGAATATGCAGCAAACGATATCTATAAAAATTGGCGGTATACCGTGGCATTGGGTTTCGGTGCAGAATTGCCATGGGGTTTTCATGTATATATCGAACCATCTTTGGGATGGACAAAATACGATGGTCCGCGTTGGGCGGTTAAAAATGGCGCATACAGGCGGATTGTTGAAAATGATTGGAATCAACGTTATGCGATATCACTGTCGAATAATAAATTTGATGTGTTGGGATTTGTGCCTACGCTAACTTTCTCGTACAGTCGCCGTGATTCAAATATCTGGCAACGCGAATATGATAAAACGGCATTAGAATTCACGTTCAACCAACGATTCTAGAACGCATTTTTTATCCAATTTATATGAAAGCCATGAATAATAATTACGTCAAATCGGGCATCGCCCATCCATCTGGATTGTAATAAATATGTTTCCGCGGCACGGCGTAATCGACGTTGTTGCGGTGTCGAAATCGCACCCCATGCGGCGGTTATGGTTTTACGATATTTAACCTCGATAAAGACAATCAAATTGCGACGGCGTGCAATAATATCTATTTCTGCGCGGCCGGTATGTTTGCCAGTTGTATATCGGCGCCGCACAATCCTGAACCCATGCAGAATCAAATACACGCATGCAACAATTTCAGAAAACAACCCGGTTTTATACGAATCCATTTTTAAAACGCATAAGGTTTCGCGGCAAAATTATCCATTGCCTGTTGGACATTTGTGGCGCTGTCGTCAACGTGGCGACCACAATCAACCAATTCTAATTCGCCATAGTACGCCGTCATCAAAGGATCATACCCATTGTCAGAACTGGCCCATTTATCTTCGCCGGCATTTGGTGCACCGTATTTTTCTAACACGCCTTGCCACCATGCCATAATCTTTTTATTCTTTTGATTTTCGAATTTTTCGTCCATACCTTCTTCTTCGTTTGCATCGTTTTTATAAACAATTTTCCAAACGACATTTTCGGTGGCGTTACTGGTAAAATAAACGTCAATTGTTTCACCGGTTATATCACGCACCAGGTGCAATTCAGACGCATACATTACCCCACGGTGGCGTGCCAAAGATTTTATACATTGTTCCAATTTTGCCGGCATGAAAATCTTGCGTTGGCGACATTCGTAATCCAAGTTGTATTTCCAATCTTTGTGTATAGAATAGACGACACTGTTCTTTGGGCGATTTATGTACAGACCTGTTTCGCGCGCGACCATTTGTGCCTCGTCAAAGGTCATGCCCAACATTATACCCGCAATATCGAAATTACCACTGGCCACTGGGGATGCGCCATCGTTTAATGTTATTGTTGTCATGCGACATTCACCGGTTTCATCGCCCGTGGTTTCAATGGCATATCCATCCATTTCGCCACCATCATCTTCTAATGATTCCATATCATCGAAATCAAATTCATCGGCAACGCACGGCGGTGTCACGCATAGCATCGAACAAATTATCGCCAAAAAAACAAATATGCGTTTCATAATTATTTCTCTTCAAGAATAACGTCGTTCACATAGAACCTGAATACAACCGCTGGATCAATTCCATTCAGCAACGCCTTTTGAACACGTTCAATTGGTTGCTGAACCTCTACTGGCTTATCGGCGCGCGCAATATTTAAATACATTGTGCCACGGCCGACTGTTGGGACCTCGGTCATATCATTTGGTTTATACCATGTTTTCGTTTCATAATCAACACGCAAATAATCGCTGTTTTCATCGGTTATAATTTCATCAAAGACAAACACAGTACGGCGAATACCTTTTTCGGCATCTGCGCGAATCTTTTCGGCCATACCGTTTCGCCACACTTCAAATGCCTGGGTCGAAGACATATATGAAATGGGCGAATAGAATCCGTTCTTTTCGGTACGCATTGCAATATTATTTTCGTCTGGTTCTATGTACAGATATTCATGCACGTATTTTTGAATAAGCCAATCGCGTAATTTTTTATTTTGAACATCTGCCAAAGTTTTTATATCGCCGACCTGTTCGGATGCCAATAACCCCAACCGAAAGAAGGATGGTTCAATAACAACTTGGTCTGCTGTGTCGTATATCGCCCCCGTCAGGTACAGTGATGCAAATACCCCGCACATTACAACCAATCCGATAAGAAAACCAAATAACCGCCGCATTATTGCTCCCTATACGAATTAAACCCGGACACATAATAGCCCAGTGTTTGCGGATATAATTGTTTGTTATACCCAATTTGAACATAGGCAATCACGTCAAAGTCGCCACTGATACTGGACCTTATATGTGCGCGTACAACCCATGAACCGCCACTTTCTGTAATTTTTCCATTTGGTTTGGCAATAATTTTTGATGGGTTTGCATACCAACGTTCACCGAAAGATGCGGTTGTTTGATACAATGGTAAAACCTTTTTTGTAAAGTTTCGATATAATTCGTCATCCGCCAAACAATATAAATCGCATTTTGCATTGCCGTATAATGTACTTTCAATGCGATTTTTACATTCTGTTTCGCGGTCACAATAACTCCAATGTTCTGCATTTTTTTCGGCATTGTCAGATAATGTAAACCATTTTTCAGTAAAAATACTGACCAATGCCTGCTGTACAGATATATAGTACGGTTCTCGTTCCTTTACATTTTGACGACCGACCAATTCCCAATTTCCATGTGCACCATCAACGTATATAACAAAAGGTTCGATGGTCATATTACTTTGAATCCAGGGCAACGCCACACAGCAAAAAATGATAAGCAAAAAAGAAACCATTACCCAAATACCCGCCGTCCGGGAAACCGCAATCCGTTTGCCCGCAGGAAATGCCGACGTATCAAAATCGTCTGGGTAGGCCATATTCCCTCTCTCTTAAAAATACAAACACTAGATTATGCGCGATATACCATAATGCACGCACATGGACTTAACTTTAATTCGTTTGTATCATAACCGACACCAACAGGTTCGCGGTCATAAATCTGGCCACAACCCGCCAAAGCCAATCCTACAAACAATCCTAATATAATTTTTTTCATTTCTTTCCCCCTGAATTAATTTGATTATAAAAAAATACTGCGCGTTCGGTCAAGTGCAAATAAGCACATTAGAATTGTGTTTCAAATGACAGCAAGAATCGACGTTCGCGGTCATGCTTTCCCATCCGCAGTGGCCAACCCCAACTGAAATTCATTGGCCCCATTGGTGTATTCCAATAAATACCAAACCCCGCAGATGTACGGATTCCGCTATCTATGAAATTAGGCCGCCCCAGATAAGAATCTTCACGTGCCGGCGGTTTTCCCAAAACACCGTAATCGGTAAACACAAAACCCTTTATTTGATATTCATCAGGAATAAATATTGGAAAATTAAGTTGCGTTGAACCGTTAACTTTCCACATGCCCCCCAATGAATACGATTCATATCGCCAATTACGACTGCCGATACCGGCAATCTCGAAACCACGCATAGATTCGCCGCCCAAGAAATAACGGTACACACGCGGCACATAATCATCGCCAATCGTTTGAATATATCCAAAATCAAGAGAAGTTCTTAACTGCCAACGGTCGTCTAAGAATTTCACCATTGCGGTTGCATCGGCACTGTACCGCATAAATGTTGAAGTCCCACCAAACCCAGTATACGCAATACCAATGTTTCCAACCAAGCCAGTGTGCGTATTTTGTTCGAAATTCGTATCCAAATTATAATATTTCCAATATGTCCCCAATGTATACAAACGGGCTTCTTGCCAACCGCCAGACTGTAGGTCATAGTTCTGGTCAAATGATGCGGATAAACGCAAAGTCTGGGTCCAATGGTCTGTTAATTGCCACCCCAAACGCCCCGCGATAGTCAATGAATCACGATCATAACCGAACCCACCAAGGTGTTTATAATTATACATTGTATACGATACATCAAACCCGGCGGACAATGCGCGCCCAAACAAGAACGGTTCGGTAAAACTAAACAATGCCTGTTTTTGATATTGCGCAATGGAACCACGCAGTTGAACCGTTTGCCCGCGCCCCATAAAGTTACTTTCTGTGATACCGGCATCAACCATAAAACCGTTTATATTTGACCAACCAAATCCACCAGACAATTCACCAGTTGGTTGTTCTTCAACCTTGATATCCAGGTTCATCATATTTGCACCCGCAACACGGGTTGGTACCATTTGAACATCTTTGAAATAGCGTGTACGCATTAAACGTTGGCGTCCTTGTTCAATTGTTTGCAGTGAAAATGGATCGCCCGCCCGCATTGGTGTTAATTGGTTAATCACAGAATCAAATGTGCGCACGTTCCCCAGAATATTGATAGAATTCAGATAAATACGATTTGTCTTTTGAATTTTGAAATCTAAATCAATGGTGTGTGTTTCATCGTTCTTGGTCGGTACCGGTTCAACATTTATGAATGCATACCCATGGTCGGCAACCGCACCACGCAGTGCCGATATAGAAGCCTCAATCTCGTCAATATTATATGTGTCACCATCAGATGTTTTTAATGCATCACGCAGTTCTTCTTCGGGAACATCATCAAATGGATTATCGATATTTAATTTACCAATTTTATACTTTTCGCCTTCGTCCACAACAAATTCAACAGAATAATATTCGCGATCTGGGGTAAAAGTTCCCTTGGTATTTTTAACCATAAAATCTACATATCCATTACGCAAATAGAATTGACGCAACATTTGCTGGTCATACATGATGCGGTCCTCGTCATATACATCAAATTGTGTCAAAAAACGCCACCAGGCATGTTCACGTGATAATATTTCGCCCCGTAAAGTACTGTCACTGAATTTCTTGTTTCCAGAAAAAGAAATCGAATCGATATAAGTTGGGTGTCCTTCTTTGATTTCATAAACAACGTTCACGCGATTATCATCCAAGGTGATTTTCTTTGGACTAATTTTCGTACCAAAAAATCCCTTGCGTTGATACACGGTCAGCATACGACTAACATCCGCCCCCACCACAGATTCATCAAATGCAGAACGTTCGGTCAATTTGATTTCTTTTTTCAAATCATCTGTTGAAACTTCGTCATTACCTTCAATGGTAACCATGTTTACAATTGGGGCCTCGGTGATATTTATTTTAAGAACGTTGCCCGACATTTGAACAGACACCTTGGAAAAATATCCGCTTTCTTGCAATTTTTTTGCAATTACATTTGCGCGTTCGCCGCCGACATTGTCACCAACCTTGACATCGGCCAATATACGCACAGATTCCGCGTCCATACGTTTGTTGCCGGAAACATCAACACGCGACACGGTCGCCGCATTGGCAATACCTGTAAAGAGTGCAATAAATATATACAGTAATTTCTTCATAAGCCAAACACCCGTGCAATATCGTTCCACATGGTCAATGCGAACACAAAGGCCAAGAAAATCCATCCACATACAATAACGATTTCCATTCCTTTGCCCCCAAGTTTTTTACGTGTCACACCTTCGATAAGTAATATCAATAAATATCCGCCATCCAACACCGGCAATGGCAACAGGTTTATAACCCCAAGGTTTACCGATAACAACGCGATAATGGACAACAGGGCAAAGAACCCAACAGACATGGCTTGACCAGAAATCTGTGCAATTGTGATAAAAGACCCCAATTGTTTCGCCGAACGGTCGCCAGTCACAATTTGCTTTAATACGGTTAACAATGTTTTAGATTGGTAATATGTTTCACGAGCACCCGAATACATTGCACCAAAGAATCCTTTTTTACGGAATTCGGTTTTGCTGCCGTCGGCGACCATGCCCCAGCGTTCTGCGGGTTCAATTTTAACACTGACAATTTCGCCTTTGCGTAACACATCAATATCTGCGTTGTGCATACCGGTCAATTCTTTGGCAATAACCAATTCGCCCCAGTTTGTAATTTCTTCGCCATTTATTTTGACGACAGTATCGCCTGACTTTATGCCTGCTTTGAATGCGGCACTGCCCTGGATAACCTGGCCGACCACAGGTAATTGAACGGTGCGTGGTTTAAACATAAAGATGGATGAATATATCGCCCATGCCAAAATAAAATTCATAAATACACCGGCGCCAATGATTATAAATTGCTTCCATGCCGGCACCGACAAATAATGCCCAACCTTTTTTTGTTTTGGTAATTCGTTATATTTTTTACGGTTGAACATATCTTCTTGGCCATAAATAGATACGTACCCACCCAACGGCAAACACGCAATTTTCCAAACCGTACCGTACTTGTCATGCCACTTTATAATCGCGGGGCCAAACCCAATAGAAAATGCATCAACACGCACACCCGCCCATCGTGCCGCCAAAAAATGCCCCAGTTCGTGTATAAACACCACGACCCCCAGAACAATAAGTAATGCAACAATGGTCATTATGGTATGCATGTTTTCTATCCCCTTTTCCCCTTTACATTAATACGTACAGCATTATTGGTAAAACATAAATCCAACCATCAAAACGGTCAATTACCCCGCCATGGTTGCCAAGAACGTTGCTGAAATCTTTAATTTTTAATTTGCGTTTAACAAAACTTGCGGTTAAATCGCCGTACTGTGACAGCAAAGATACACTAATACCAATCCAAACTAATTGTGGTGCAAATGATTTCAAGAACAAATGCCCGTATGCAATCGCCGCCAACGTGCCACATATAACGCCAAAAATCTGGCCGGCCCATGTTTTATGTTCAGATACCTTTTCCCACAATTTGTCACCACCGATTACGCGACCAAATAACCATGCCCCAATATCAGCGAGACACACGATAGCCAAAATCATTAAAATAATCATTGGACGATGCCCAATACGCATAAGCGATACAAAATCCAAACACAATAAAGCCAAGAATCCAGCAAACACAGCCAGATTTTTTCCGTTAAACATTACATCGCGCGGGGCACGCCACAGGCAGGCCAAAAATTCAAAAATCATTGCGCCACCAACAACCAAGCCCAACCAATATACCGCGTGCATAGTGCCACTGCGTTCCAACCACAATGCGACCAATGCCAACAAAATCAAACCTGATGCAACCAATACTCTGTTTGTTGTTTCTGACATAATTTCTTCCTATTTTTTCTTGCGACCAGAATAGTTTGCTTTTTTGCCACCACCAAACCGACGATTGCGTTTAGCATATTCATCCAAAACGAATTGCCAGAGTTTTTTTGAACGCACCAATTCCGGCCAATGTTCTGGTACAAACAGCAATTCCGCATACGCCAATTTCCATAGCAAAAAGTTCGAAATTCTGAATTCATTACTTGTTCTTACCATCAAATCAACAGGTAATAATTCCCCGGTATCTAAAAATGTTTCAAACGTGTCACGGGTGACAGGTTTACCTTCGGCAATTGCATCATTTACCGCGTTGATGATTTCGTCTTGACCGCCATAATTCAGTGCAAACACGACCGTACCGGCGGTGTTTTCTGCGGATTCTGCCTCTAATTTGTCACACATATTGGCAAGTTTTTTTGGTAATTTATCACGAGAACCAATTACACGATAGCGCAAATTCTTTTCCAATGCGTGTTTCAAATTTTTCTTTAATTCCGAATAAAACAAGTCCATCAAGAAACCAACTTCTTCATCAGATCGATTCCAATTTTCGGTTGAAAAAATAAAGAAAGTTATCGTTGTTACCCCACGTGCAATAAACCAATCAACCAATGTTTCAAAATTGGCAATCCCAGCGCGATGCCCCATGAGCGGGGGCAGGCCACGTGCCTCGGCCCAGCGACGATTACCGTCACATATAAACGCAATATGGTTCGGAACCTTGGCAGGAACGTCTTGAACGACAGGTTTCTTTTTGAATAATTTTAACATTTTTACACCGCTATTTTACGTTAAACCAATTGCCAATATTTACACAGACATAATATCTGCTTCTTTTTGTTTGGCGATGGCATCAACTTCGGCAGTGCGACTGTCAAAGATTTTTTGAATGTCCGCTTCGTATTTGCGCTGGTCATCTTCGGATATTTCTTTGTCTGTAACCGCGCGCTTAATCTTGCTCATTGCATCTTGGCGAATATTACGCATAGAAATCTTGGCATCTTCGGCATATTTGCCGGCGACCTTGGTTAATTCTTTGCGGCGTTCTTCGGTAAGTGGTGGCATATTCAAACGAATAACCGCACCGGCACTCATCGGATTCAGACCCAACCCAGAATCACGAATCGCCTTTTCAACCGGGCCAACATTTGACATATCCCATACAGTCACAGCCAGTGTTTGGTTGTCCGGTGTTGAAACTGTTGCCAATTGATTAAGTGGCATATCAGAACCGTATGTATTAACACGCACGCCGTCCAGCAAGTGAACCGATGCACGCCCAGTACGCAAACCGGCGTATTCGTTATGCAAGACTTCAATTGTTTGTGCTGTTTTTTGTTCTATTTCGTTTTTTAAAGATTGAATATCCATATATAACACTCCTTGAATCTAATCGCAGATTAGCAAATATATTTGACATTTGGCAAGAAGAAATATAAAATACCTTTCCGAAATGGGGTTGTAGCTCAGTTGGTAGAGCACTTGCATGGCATGCAAGGGGTCGTCGGTTCGAGTCCGATCAGCTCCACCACGAAATTATTTTATTAGCCCGCGCTTTTTTGTGCGGGCTTTGTGCTTGCTATTTTGTTTTGTTTGGGGTATGGTTGGCATTATGTTGTACATAGCAAGACATGGCCAAACACAGTGGAACCAGGAAAATAAAATCCAGGGCGTGCATAATATTTCACTGAACAAGACAGGTGTTGCCCAGGCCAAAGAGGTGGCACAATATTTTCAATCAGGGAATTTTGATATCAAACATATAAAATCATCCGATTTGCGGCGCGCAAAACAAACGGCGCGTCCAATTGGAAAGACACTAAATATTCAGGTTGAATATGATTCTCGTTTGCGCGAATATAATTTCGGACAACTTGAAGGTCGAACCCCGTTCAGCGTGTCCAGGGAAACATTGGCACAATTTATGAAAAATCCGCAATCCATGGGGTGCGAACCGTTTGAAGATGCATTCGCGCGCATATCGGCCGTTTTGGACAGTATAGATTACAATACAAATACAATACTGGTTTCGCATGGTGGAATTATGCGTTTTGCGATGTATTATTTTGAAAATGGTCCTGTGTTTGATGTACAAAAATTTTTGGATTCTTGGCATAAAACACACATTGGGAACGCATCTGTGTTTCGTGTGGCATCGCGTGATTCCAAAATGGAATTATTTTATCAAATAAACCGTATCAATAGTCAGAAATAATGTGTTGTAGAATAGGGTGTATTGGAACATTATGCTTCCCGTGCGTTTGACATAAACTGTTCAATATCAAAATCAGACCAATCGGTGGGTTTTGCTGGTTTTATTTCCAGGTCGAAATCGCCTTTTTTTGCATACAGTATTTCTAATTTTTTTGCTGTGGGTACGAAATATTTTGTACCTTCTTTACCTATTTGGTTTGGAACGGGTGTTACAAATCCGCAATGTTCATAAAACGTACCCGCGCCCCAGGTGGCAATAACCTTGATGCGGCCTTCGCATCCATTTGCTTTTGATATCTCGTACGCTTTTTGTAACATGGCGCGACCGTACCCACGTTTCGCATTACCAAATGTTGTTATGCCCAAGATTTCAAGAAATGGTTTAACTTTATTTTTGGCATCAAACCATGATTCGGGGAATAGTTCACCGTCGGGTGGATTTGGATTGCGATCTATATATATCTGCATTTCTGCAACTTTTTCTCCATTATCTAAAATATCCAATGAAATAGAAGTGTTGTCTTCTAATTCTATGAGTGTTTCGTTTTTCATGGTTTTTGTTTCCTTTGTATCACATTACCAAATACGTTACATAAATCACATACGCCAATAGAAAGAGTATTCCGCCCAGACGGCCAATTTTTGAATTACGCGCCGTAAACAGCATTAACATTGCAACCGCCAATACCGCGATGGCACCATCCATTAGAAAGGCGTCTGAAAATGGTAATGGACGTATCGCCGCCGCAGTGCCCAATACAAACAATATATTAAATATATTTGAACCGACAATGTTTCCAATTGCCATATCATATTCGCGCTTTATCGCGGCGGCAACACACACGACAAGTTCGGGCAGGCTGGTTCCTAATGCAACCACGGTCAATCCAATAACACGTTCAGAAACGTTTGCATATCGTGCAATTTCCATCGCGGAATTAACGGTTAAATCACTGCCAATAACTAATGCCGCAATCCCCGCTACAATCATAACAATCGTTTCTACAATTGGGATTTTTTTGTATTCTGTATCGGGTACATTTCCGCGACGTGCCATAATAATTGTATAGGCGATAAATCCAATAAAAAGCACCAGAAACCCAAATGCCGCCAGGCGTGATATCATTCCAAACCACATCCCAACCAGGCACAGCAGTAAAGTTATAATTCCGACAAATGATAATTCATATTTTTTTGTGTTTTTCTGTAATGGTATTGTGCCGATAACAGCCGTCATTCCCAAGATAAGGAAAATATTCGTAATATTGCTGCCGATAATATTGCCGATTGATACACCATCTGAACCACGCAGGGCGGCGGCGATACTGATTGCGGCCTCGGGCGCACTGGTCCCAATTGCAACCAGGGTTGTTCCAATAACAATCGATGGAATATGAAAACGACGGGCGACACTGACCGCACCATCAACAAAGGTGTCTGCGCCACGTACCAGTAACACAAAACCGACAATTAATAAAAGAAATGCCATTAACATACAGACATATTACCATAAATAAGTCTTTTTTTAAAATGTATTTTGTGATAAAATAAAACGAGCAATAACTAAGTGGAGTACAGGGAGAATTAATCATGCCAGAAACTAAACAAAATGATACCCGAGAATTTATACGTGAACGTGCACATACATCAAATAAAAATACGATATTGATGTTGCCAGATATCATTCGTACATATCATGCAATGGGGCTTTTGTCTCAAGGTGAAGTTGATGAATTAAACGATATGTCAACTGACAATGCACGACTGACATTTCTTAAGAACAAGATTCCAGGTTTGGCCCCTGAACAGAAACTGCAATTTTGCGAGGCTTTTGTTGGTGATGATTTAACCACTTTCCATGATGCAACCCCGGCGATATTGGCCGGCGCATATCGCGCGGCATTTGCCAAGGCCAAAGATGATCCGATTCAAAAACAGCGTTTGCAAAAGATTGCGGCGCGAATTGACGAGTTGTCCGCCGATTTTGCTAATTCCAGCGGTATGATTATAAATGAAAAGGTTGTTGACACAACCAATGTGGCGGATTTATACGCGGGCTTTGCCGATATGTTAAGGGCGCGTATGGGTGACATAGATAAAATACATGGTGCCAATAAAGATAAAGAAATCGAGGCCAGAAAACAAGAAATGGAAATTTTGGGTGTTCCATTAAGTGAAACACAAATTACCCGTATTAATAGTAATTTTGAAGTTCTTGAAGGTGTGATTGGCCAATACGAAAATCTTTGGGGACTGTCAAGTATTACGCCCGATGTAGCATCCAAACTGGAAGATCGTTGGGATAAATTGGATTACAGACTTGCCCGTGCCGAGGTTTATGACGAAACCAAGGAAATAATGGCAAAGTATAAATTCTTGGATGATAACGGCGAAGAAATTCCGCAATTTGGCAAAAAAGGCCGTCGTGTTTTAAAAGGCAGTCGGCTCTATACGATTCAAGAATTGGCACGTCATAATGTTGAAAAACGACATGTTGGGCGGATTGGCGAAAAGATAAATGCGGATGCATTGGAAGAAGAATTCAATGGTGAAATATTATTTCTGTTATGGAATATAAAAACCCAGGGTCAAAATATGGCAACGGCCATGGCTGACCAAGAAATATTTATCGATTATACCAAGCGCGATGAAATTTTGGCAAACGAAGCGCACATAGGCGGTGAAATATCTGATTATGCGTACAGAGCAGCATTATTTGAGCATGAAAACGCAACGGCCGGGTGGCTTGCACGCATCAAAACCAAGGTTGGCACTGCGGGGCAAAAAGGCGAATTGGATAGGTTCTATGACAAGGCAGGCATTATAAATGGTGCAGATGCGCGTATGCGGGAACGTATGCAACAATTCGTGCGTATATTAAAGAGCTTTGCAAGTGCATTTGTCGTCAGCACGATTATCACAGCGGTGGCAACGGCTGCGGCTGTGACGGCGGGACTTTCACCGGCGGCGGGACTTGCCATAGCTGGTATTGTATTGGCGCTAGGACGTAGTTTATTACAATTCCACCGTTGGAAAGAGGCTCGTATAGCCGCAGGTAAACCACATGATTTACAGGCGTTATTGGCGGATAAAAACTTGCTTGCGTCTTTTGGAATTACGGCAATCGCAGTAATTGCGATGGTCTTTGGTGCCGCCGGTATGGCCCAGGCCGCAATGGCGCTTGGGTTTGGTGCATTGACACTTGGCGGTTTCAAAAATGGTCGTGAATCATATTTCGCCGCGCGTAGAAGTAT
This sequence comes from Candidatus Enterousia sp., assembly GCA_045647355.1. Lineage (GTDB taxonomy): Bacteria > Pseudomonadota > Alphaproteobacteria > Rs-D84 > Rs-D84 > Enterousia. The sequence goes on along the minus strand of JAZRMF010000005.1, from coordinate 257,645 downwards.
GTCAGTTCCTGAATCTTTGGCGTGGGCGATTGCAAACGCGGGTGCGGTTGCGTTGGGTGGTATTACCGGCCGCATGGCGGGACATGAATTGGTAGATTGGATTAATGGACGCTGGACAGATAATACAATATTCCAACATAACGAAACAGAAACAGTCAAAACCACGACAGAACATACAGTTCTTGAACGTCATTGGGATGCGGATGCGATTAAACATCATGAAGAAATGATGATAAAGTATCACTGGGAAACTCCGGAAAGTTTCTCTGAAAGAATTGACGGATTAATGGCGGAGGGCTTAACCCATGACGAAGCCGTACGTTATCTGTTGGCATGGCATGATACGTCAACCCATAACTTGGGCCAGGGATATTTCGATAGTATTGGAATGAGTGCTGAAGAAGTGGCGGCATTACGTGCATCAATCAATGGTAATACGATAAATCTGACCCCGGAATCAATACAGGCATTTAATCATTTCAATCCGCATATTTCCGAGTCAAATCAAGTGGGGTATTTTGAAGGGGCCCCAATAAAAACAGATTTTCCGGCAAATGCGGAACTTGGATCCGATGGCAGATTTGTCCACGGTGATGATTTTTACTCAACGTATGCGGACCATGACGGTGCACCATATCAAGATGTGCCGGTTACGACGGTTGAAACCACAGTTGACACCGTGTCACACTTGGTATCTAATGATGTTAATGGCGTGATGGCAACGTATGGTGACTATGAACCACGTGAAGAATCTGTGGGTCAGAGGGATCGCGTTGGGTCAGAGCCTGATAAATTATTGGAAGTAGTATTATGGTTGGAACGTTCCCAGGCAAAAAGCTGGAAGGATTTGCATGAACAGTTGTCCAGGGTTATCAAGGCGCGCCATAAAAACCCGAACCCAAGTTTGACCAATAAATTATGGGCACAACAGACCGATATACAAAGACGTATCGAACAATTGCGTAATGATTTAGGCCGTGCATCCGATGCCGAAATTGAACGTGGGGCAGAAGTGGCGTTTAAACGTGAAGCGCTGTCAAATTGTAGCATACAGATAGAAAAGTTAGAAAAACATAAACCAGACTCTACGCGTGGTGCATCCAAAACAGAAATAAGAGATTGGGACAGAAGGATGGCTGCATTGCAGGCGGAATTCAAGGCACTTAGCCATGAATTAAGCCTTTACAAATATCGTTATGCAACACCGGTCGAAGGTATCCAAGCCCAGAAACAACGTGAACGCGAAGAAATCAGAAGACAACAAGAAAATATTGTAAAGAAAACAGAAGAAATTGTAAAGAAACCAAAAGAAGTAGTGAAAAAACCAGTGGAAAAACCAGTGGAAAAACCGGTAGAAAAACCAGTAGCAAAACCGGTGGAAAAACCAGTAGAAGTTGTCAAAGCACCAGAAGAGATTGTTGAAGTTGATTCGAAATACCCAATGTCTGATAAAGTGGAAAGAATAATCAAGGGCATGCCAGAATTGCCACGTAAAGCAAATCGCGATTCACTGGCAAGTATTCAAAATCCAAGTTCTGGTAAGCCGTATCCTCCGGTCAAGGCATTGAATGGTGTGTTTACATGGACACATGATATTGGTTTTGCAACCGATATATTGACTATATTGCCGACCGAACAAGAACGTGCACAACTCTTGCGTGAAGCGATTGACTATTATAAAGAACACAATAATTACGATAATGGTGAATTCTTTAACGAGTGGGTTGTCAAAGATTTGGCCGCGTTGGCATACGGTGGCACAATTTCGTTTGATACATTTGATTCATTAAAAGAATACTTTAACAAAGACATGGTTGCGGTTAAAGAAAAAGTCATGGAAGACGTTGATTCAAAAAAAACAGACGAAGAAGAAATTGTCTTTGCGCCGGTATATGACGATGAGCCACCTGTTGAAGAAGAACATGTCGTTGAACCAGCAGAACCAGAAAAGACGGAAGAACCAGTTGAAGAAATTGATTGGTCAAAATACCAAGGACCATTTGTCATCGAAACTGATGAACCAGAAACCGTAAAACCATCCGATGAACAGAACAAAGAAAATCCTGCTGACAGTGTGGTTCATGGTGTAAATGTTGGTGACATGCTTAAGAAACCAGAAGAACCGGTGGAAGACGAAAACGTTGTAGATGAAGTTGAGAAACCTGTTGAGCAACCAAAACCAAAGGCCCCTGAAAAGTCGGCTAAACATGGGGATTTAATCAAAACAGTGGACGAAAACGGTAACGAGATTCCAAAAACCATAGGTACATACAATGGGTTGCCATTCTACTTTGTTGATATAAATGAGAATGGAAATCCAATTGCAAATAGTCTGGATGGTCCGGTCGTAGTCATTGATTGGCAGGGTATCCGTATCCCGTTCGTGCTTTCTACGGGTAAGAACCCGAATAATCCGGTAACTCCTGGTAAATGGTACCCTGTAAAACAGGTGCTTGCAAATGGCCGATTCCATAATCCAGAACATAGAAGCACACATATTGCGTATGAAACGGGTAAATATCAGTACAATTCTGAACGCGAATATGGTCGTTTAATGGAAATTGCTAAATACCTGGATCACATCATAGGTGATATCCGCAATGCAGAGGCGGGTGTAATCCCACCAGTGGATGCTCTGGCTGTAATAAGAAAATTGCAGGATTCCGTATACTATGATGAAGTTGAAGGGCGCCAATATTGGCCTTATGACCCATCGCGAGAATCTACCACGCGTGATGCGAGTGTAAGTTATCGTGCAATAAATAGAATGGAAAACCCAGATTGGCACGATGAAAATTACAACGTATTTGGACGGTTGCGTCGCAGCGTAGGCCGTGTTGGTGATGCCACCGGCAATGTTGCACAAAATACCGCCAACATTATACAAAAAGTTCGCAATTTCTTTGAATTGCGCAGACGGCGCGGGCGCGGTGAAGAGTAAAAAAAAATGCGGAGATTTTTCCCCGCATTTTTTTCGCATAAATATATTTTTTATTCTTTAAATTTGTGATATAATATGTGGCATGAGAAGTAGGATATTTTATTTTATCGTTTGTGCATGCGCGTTAAATATCGGCACAGCCCGCGCGAATTGGCAATATTCTGGGGAATATACATATAACATGGCATATACCGATAGTGGTGAACGTGCAACTGTTTCATTGCGTGGTGGTATGACATATGCCATGGCCAAAGTCAAGAACGAGGTGGGTTCCATTGTTCCATCGTTTTGTGTTAATCGCACCACAGGCGAAATCATACTTTTGGGGGCGGGCGAAGACTGTTCTTCGTATTCCGGATTTGAAGATGCCGGGACTGGTAATTATGGTGATTTAAAGGCATCTGATTTATCGGGCATCGGTTTTTCGGGTGGTGCAAGTATTGGTTGGGTTTTGCCTAATCGTCCGCAGTGGCGTTTGGAATTGGGTTGGGACCATTTTTCTGAAATAGATTATAATGAAACACCATTGTTTTCCGGCAAAATGAAATTGTCCGGGGGGGATACCGTATCAATAGAAAGCGGCAGTGTTCAATCAACAATATCGTCCGATATTTTCAGTGTCATGGCATATTATGATTTCTTTGATGGTGTACAAAAACCGTTAAGCAAGATGATACCGTATATCGGTTTGGGCTTTGGATATGCAGATATAAAAACAACGTTGAATTTATCTGACCCGTGGGGGGATTTAAGCCAAGCCGAAGATTTAACAAATTTTGGAACCCCAAACGAACATGGCGTTATACAGTTTAATCGTTCAAAAACGAACAGTTCCAGTGTTGCGGGCGTCGCGGCACTTGGGTTTTCATATGGTTTAAATAAATATCTGTTTGTTGATTTGGGTGCGCGCCTGTCGTATATCCCAAGTGTGAAATATCGCCTGGTCAATTCGGACGATACGCGTCGTATGGACTTGTTCAGTGCCAAGAATCTGATTTATACTAACGTTATGCTTGGTATAAGATTTGAATTCTAACGGGCGGATTTAACCCCATATTTACCACGATTTATCGGACGGTATGAAATTGCCTCGGCCAGGTCGGTTATTTCAACGTCGGGGGCTCCGCGTAGATCTGCAATTGTACGCGCAATACGTTTGATACGATTATACCCACGGGCCGACATACCCATCTTTTCCGCCGCGGTATTTAGAAACGTTGTCAATTCATCGGATAGCGGCACATATTTTTCCAAATCTGCGCCATCCAATAATGCGTTTACATATCCCTGGCGTTCAATTTGTTTATTGCGTGCGGCAACAACACGTGTGCGGATTGTCGCACTGGATTCCGCACCATCATTTGTATCTTTCTTCATTTCCCATGGATTTACCGCGTCGACATCCACGTGCAAATCTATACGGTCCAATAATGGTCCCGATATTTTATTCTGATATGCCTCGGCACAGCGGGGCGCACGCGAACAGGACAGGGCGGCATTACCCAAGTGCCCGCATGGACATGGATTCATCGCCGCAATCAGTTGAAAACGTGCGGGATATGTCGCATTACGCCGTGCGCGTGAAATCATTATCTTGCCAGATTCCATTGGTTGTCGCAGTATTTCCAATGTTGCGCGATTAAATTCAGGTAATTCATCTAAAAATAATACCCCATTATGTGCAAGCGATATTTCACCAGGCCGCGCATCTGAACCGCCACCGGCAAGTGCAACAGGACTGGACGTGTGATGAACACTGCGGAATGGACGATGCGACATTAATGCATTATTATCCAAACCGCCTGCAATAGAATAAACAATGGATGTTTCCAGTACTTCGTCTGCGGTCATTTCCGGCATAATGGTCGCCAGGCGTGACGCCAGCATAGTTTTTCCCGACCCTGGTGGACCAACCATCAACATTGCGTGGCCACCCGCGGCGGCAATTTCCAGTGCGCGCTTTGCGGCTGCCTGGCCGTGAACTTCGGACATATCAGGGCCAGATTTTTGTTCTTGTTCCGATTGCGCGGGCAGGTCTGGTACCGGTAACAGACATTTACCATTAAAATGATTTATCAATTCCAACACATGGAACGGCGCGAGTATATTTGCGTGTCCGGCAAATCGTGCCTCGGGACCCTGGGGGCCGGGGCATATTATGCCATATCCATTCTTGGATGCCCAAACACTTGCCGCCAATACCGCATTGGTTTTAACAATTGAACCATTAAGGCCGACTTCGCCAATGATAATGTATTTTGATAATTGTTCTTCGGGTAATACGTTAAACGCGCACAGTATTCCGCACAATATCGGCAAATCAAAATGAGCACCACTTTTTTCCACATCTGCGGGCGACAGGTTAACCGTTAAACGCTTTGGTGGTAATTGCAACCCCAACGCCGCCAATACGTTGCGAATACGTTCCGCAGATTCTTTGACCGCCCTATCGGCAAGTCCAATAATATTAAATTCGGGCTTGGCCAGCCCCGCCGAAATCTGTACTTGGACATCAATCTTGGTTGCATCCATACCATTAAAAATAATAGAACTTAAAGAAATCATGATTTTTACATTATAAACTTGCCATAATTGAATTCAAGTTATAAAATGCGAAACATAAATCGCCAATCAAAAGGAAAGAATATGCCACTGAAACCCAAGAATCGCGTGCGTGAATGGTTTGATACATTGTTTTATGGAATACTTATCGCAATAGTCTTCCGCAGTTTGTTTCTTGAACCATTTAATATTCCATCGGGGTCTATGATACCAACGTTGCATATCGGCGACCATATTTTCGTGACGAAATGGTCGTACGGGTATTCGCGTTATTCATTCCCATTTGGGTCATGGAAATTGTGGAATGGACGTATGTTTGGACGCACGCCAAAGGTTGGTGATGTTATTGTGTTTCGTAATCCGGTTGATGAATCTGTTGATTATGTAAAACGCCTTATCGGTGTACCGGGTGATACTATCCAGGTTAAAAAGGGCCGTTTGTACATAAATGGTGAAATGGTGGAAAGAAAAGATCCGCGTCCATATGTTGTTGCGGTTCTGCCACGTTCTTTGCGTTCGGTTGGCTATTATCATGACAATATGACGATAAAGGGAAACAAGATATGGGTTGATAATGAAGCGGCCAAGTTTAATTATACCATTGAATATAAAAGCGATAATCTGTGCAATAAAAATGCAGGCCTGTGCGGTGTGTTTTCTGCCACCGAATATACCGAGGTTCTGCCCAACGGTGTTGAACACAGTATCATAGAGTTTACTGACGAAGGATATATGGACAATACGACGGAATATTTGGTCCCAGAAAAGCATTTGTTCTTTATGGGTGATAATCGCGATAACAGTAACGACAGCCGCGCAGACGTCGGTTTCGTGCCAATGGATAACGTTTTGGGACGCGTGTGGTTTATATGGTATTCACATAACTATGCGGCGCCAATGTTAACGTTCTGGAATTGGAACGCGAAAATGCGCTGGGATCGATTTGGCAAAGGAATACATTAAGATGCAATTAAAATATAAATTCAAAGACGAAGCATTGTTTGCACTGGCTATGACACAGAGCGGTGTCGACAGTGCGCATAATAATGAAAAATTAGAATTCTTGGGTGATCGTGTATTGGGACTTAGTGTATCTGCAATGTTGTACACAATGTTTCCAAATGAATCCGAAGGTGAACTTGCACGGCGTTATGCGGTATTGGTTTCAACCGAAACATTGGCAGATATCGCAATCAAATTAGAATTAGAAAAATCATTGCATCATGGGCATATAACGGGCGGTCGGAAACGTCACATGTTGGCCAATACGATGGAGGCATTATTGGGTGCGATGTTTTTAGATTCTGATTTTAATACTGCACGCGACTTTATATGTGATATATGGCATGATTTGGCGGCGTCCGAGGTCGAGGCCCCAAAGGATTCAAAAACAAAATTGCAAGAATTTGTACAAAAACACGCAAACGGGCTGTTGCCGTCATATGAATATACCGAAGCAACCGGCGCGCCACATTGCCCAACCTTTACGGTGACGGTTACGGCCATGGGGCAAAAGGCCACTGGCCAGGGTTCATCCAAAAAGGATGCCAGTACCGCCGCCGCCGATGCGTTGTTGAAAAAACTTGCAATTTAATATTTGGGTAATTAAAATTGGTTGAATTAAAATAAATCAAAGGAAATAAAAATGTTTTCAATTTTGTTAGTATTGTTGATTATCGTTGCAGTATTTATGACGGGCATAATTTTATTACAGAAATCCGAAGGCAGCGGCATGTCCGGTTCATCGGCGGCATCTATGTTCGGTGGCGCATTGACCGGTGCGGCGGCAGGAAATTTCCTGACGAAATTGACGGCATGGTTGGCGGTTATATTCTTTGTGCTGTGTGCGGCGTTGGCGCTGGTTTCATCTAAATCAAATATGGCAAATCCGCAAAATGATATTCGTGCAGAATTGGTCGCTGGTGAAAAGGCCACAACGGATGCGCCTCAAGCAGAAAACGCGGCTGTGACGGCAGATGCGGCAACCCCGGCGGAACCGGTAAAGACAGAAGAAAAAGTTGAAGAGCCTAAATCGGAACCAGCAAAAGAACCGGCAAAACCGGCCAAGAAATCCAAGAAATAAAAAAAAATGCCCAAACGGGCATTTTTTTATACACGTGGTTTTCCTTGGGCGACCATTTGCTCATGTTTTTGTTGAGCAAATATTTTTTCCATATCGGCAACAAAGTCATATCTTTGTGAATCGTTCGGATCGCCGTACATTGCAATTTTAAGACCTTCGCAAGCTTTAAGCAGGTTTTCCCCAATATCTGCCATTGCCCTGGCGCCACCTATTACTTTACTTTGTGCATGGGCTGCTTCTTCTTGAGCCTGCTTCAGGGTTTCAAAGAACAGTTTCAATATACCGATTTTTACTTGCCATATTGACAATAAACGTGCTTTCTCGTCGGCCAGACTATCGCGTTCTTTTTCTAATTCCTCGATTTGCATCTTGAGTTTAGATTCTATTTCCTGAATCCGGCGTTCCGTTTCTTGTTGACGTTCCTGTTCTTGGTCTTGATATTGTTCTGATTGTTCCTGAAGTTGCTGTTGTAACTTGGCGTTCTCTTCGCGCAATCTGGCGTTTTCTGCTTCTAATTCCAAAACACGATTTTTGGCGGTTTGTTCTGTTTGTTTTATATATTCAACTGGTTGCGGACTTAATAAATGGAAGATTTTATCGTGTGCCGCATCGGAAGAGTAAGCATCATAAAACGTCTTTATCATGGCTTTTTGTTCTTCCGTAATGGGCTTCGTCATCATTTGTGCCAATAAAATGCGCATATCTGTATATGCTGATTCAACCACGTTAGCAATATTTTCTGAGTTCTCTATTGCAGATAATATATTTTTATTCAAAATGCTTTCTGCGTCTTGAATTAAATCCATATACTGACCCTCAGGAGCAATCGCCGCATATTCTGTGATATTTTGGATGGTTGCCATTGGGTGCATTGCCAATGCAGTAACCGCTTTATGATAGATCCCCGTATAAAAATCATGTGGCAAATCACTAAATGCATGATCATAGCGGCGATGTCCTTCAGCCGCCAGTTTAGTGTTAGCTCTAATCTTTTTCAGATAATAATACGAAATGTTTGGATCTGTGATTTCTTTATTCGTTATACTTTCTAATAATTTCGCCGCATATTCTACTATGCCTTCGGAACTGATAGAGCAAAATTTCGCGGCGTCTACAAAGAATTTTTTCGCATCTGCCTGGGCATTTGTATCGGTACTAGCATAATTATCCATGGCGGCCAATAACTTTACAAACAGTGCCTTTTCTGTGGGGTTCGTCATGCGCGACAGATTTTTATCAATTCCCCTCCTAACGGTCGCTACAAGTTGTTGTGCACTTAACCGTTTATCGTCATCATTTGTGGCGTTACGGAAGTAATAACCGGCTATTGATTTGTTGCCGCTGATCAAGAAAAGCATCATCATAACTGCTGTCGCAAAAAAATCAGCTCCCAACACAGGGTTCTTGTCTTCATTTAATTCGGCAAAACTGCGGGCCAGCCAGGTTTCATAATTATCTTGCTTCGGTTCTACTTGATCTACAAACATAAAATCTCTCCTTTTTATCATCGGGATAATTATATCACAAAAAATGGCAATAATAAAATAAAAACCACCCAAACGGGTGGTTTTGAATTTCTGGCGCACCCAGAAGGATTCGAACCCTCAGTCTTCTGATCCGTAGTCAGACGCTTTATCCAGTTGAGCTATGGGTGCAACAGCACATATTCTATATCAAATATTTTCAATTGCAAGAAAAAAACATTTTATAATATAATCAGCACCGAGGGCACAAAATGGCGACTTTTTTGTTATGGGCTTTTATAATTTTGCTTGCCGGGTTCGAGGTTTTTATGCTTTGTTCCGTTGGCGAACACGCCTGTTCTGTGCGGATTCGCCAGCAATATCCGCCGGTATCATGCAGCCTTAAACATTGTAGGCAAATCGTAACTGAAATTATGAATCATTATCCAAATGCACGCAGTGTGGTTGATATTGGGGCGGGGCATGGGCGTCTGGCGCGGGCGGTGGCACGTATTCGTGGGGTAAGTGTTATTGCCATAGAAAATATGCGGTCCAGTGTATTCATAATGCGAATTTTAAATTGCTTGTTTTTTGCCCGCGGCATAAAGGTCGTACATGCCGACGCATTTGAATATATAAAAAAATCACGTAAACATTTTGATATTGGCATAGCCTATCTGGGGCCAAGAATGAACGCGCGATTAATGGAAATTGCCAAGGAATTTGATGTTATTATAACACTTGATGCGGAAATCCCCGGTGTCAATGCAACACGCATCATAGACATCACCGGCGGTGGCTATACATGTTATCCAGGTGTTGGAATTTTTCCACATCGTTTGTTTATATATGAACGCGGCAAGATTTAATACTGTCTATTATGATATATTTGATAAAAGTGTCTGCGGCACACCGATTTATAATTTTCGTCGCCCAACGCGAATTGTTCGCCTTGGCGGATAACATGACCTTTGGAATCAAATCGCAGGTGATGTGTTGCCAAACTCATACACCCTGGAATTTCACAACTGGATTCCATCCTGTGCAGTTTTGCGCCAACCTCTATCAATCTTTTTGACGCGGGAAACAGTTGTTCATTGCTATCCACCATTAATCCATAGCACATAACGATTTTGCCGTGCATATCTGCAATTTCAACCAATTTATCAATATCATCGGGCGAAAAGAATTGCACTTCGTCTACTAGTAATACCGCCGTTTCTGGCTGTATATCATAATTATTCAAATTAGGCATGGCAACCGCATCCACCGCCAAGCCCCCTGCACGCGATTTTACTTGTGTCGCGCTAAACCGGTTATCGAACGCAGGCTTTATAATTTCTATATTTGTGCCTTTTTTTCGAAAATTATATGCTTCGATAATCAGTTTTGCAGACTTTAAACTGCCCATGACCCCATAGTGAAAGTGCAGGTTTGCCATTTTATAATTCTCCTTTTCCATTGAATATTACATAGATTCTAATCGTTTAATTCTTTCTTTGACCGGCGGGTGGGTTGCCATTAGTTCTCCAAAAAATGCCTTTTTACCCATTGGGTTTGCAATACATACGGATGCCATAGATGCCTGTTTCTCCAAAGATTCAACATGTGAATTACCCGAAATCTTGCGCAGTGCATTTGCCAACGCCTGTGGATTACGCGTAATTTGCGCCCCACATGCGTCCGCCGCATATTCACGTTTGCGCGAAATCGCCATATGCAAAATAGGACTGATTATAAAATTAAATACGGTAAACGCAATCCATACCATGAACAATACCGCCGTGGCGTTATTCTTGTCATCACTGCTATGATTGGAATAGGTTATGCCACGTAACAATGCGTCCGCAATAAATGCGGTCACACCCAAACCGGTAATCAACAGCATATCAAGTCGTATATCACGATTACCGATATGCGCCATTTCATGTGCGATGACACCTTCCAGTTCCAAACGGTCCAATTTTTCAACAATGCCGCGTGTTAATGCAACCGTTGCATCACGCGGGCTGCGTCCGGTGGCGAAAGCGTTAAGACCATCGTCGTTTATGATATACACGCGTGGTGTTGGCAACCCCGCCGCCAATGCAACATTTTCAACAGATTTGTAAATATATCTGTAATCGGGGTCAATATCGTTTATTTGTTTTGCACCCGCCATAGACAGCATCATAGAATCACCAAACGCCCACGATATCAACATCCACACCAAACATACAACGGCGGTTGGAACCGCAACAGATATTGCAGTGTTTAAAGCGTCGTTCATTGGTACTACAATCCATGTGAATAAAAATACCAATGCGATAAAAATCATGGGAAATAAGATAACCAATATGGCCGTCTTGATATTATTGGACCGAATATGATCATAAACTGTTTTGACTTTTTTCATACCCACATCATACATAAATATGCAAATCAAATTCAACAAAAAATCATTTGACGTTATGTTTTTTTGTGCTACTATTTGTGCCAGATAGTTAAGGAGTTATTTATGGCAACAGAAACATCATATTTTAATCCGGAAACACCGCATTTGGATTATGTCGCAATAAAAGGCACCCAAAATAAAACGTTGAAACGTTGGAATAACGGGTTTCGGTTAGGAATGGTAATGTGCATTGCGTTAACTGTGTTTTCTGGTGTCGATAGGTTTGTTGCCGATGAAAATGGTGATTATGACATATCCGGGGTCGCGCGTGGTCGCGGAAATACCGCTTTAATTCTTTTTGTTATTTGTGCTATTGGAAATCTTGGCACACTGTTCAAAAAAGAACAAAACGATAATAAACGCAAGCAGTTGGTAGATGCAATGATAAATGAATTCTCTTCCGCTGCGGATAAAGAGAATATTACTTTGTGGCGGTCTAATGATGAATATCACAGAATGGCCGCGGAATATTTCTTAAGTCATATGACTGATACTGAAAGAAACAATTTGAAAAATCGCTTTGATAAATTGAATCCGAATGACCAAGAATCTGAATATGAATTTATGGAATATCTTTTGCAGACCGTCAATAACGTCATGACCAAGAACCCAGGGCTTTGCAAAGCGGTCGCAGATATTGCCGCCGGAAAAACATGTGTTTGGTCAAAAGCCACACAACGTGCATACGGTTGTTAAATAATTCAAATAAAATTATCTGGATTTAAATGGGGTGCGATTGCATCCCATTTAAACAGATTTATTTTTGTCTTAAAATATGATAAAATACCCGTATGGGAAATTGCAGAAAAGCGATATGTTTCGTTGCTTTTTGTTGTGCGCTGGTGCCGGCGTACGCAGGGTTTCTGCAACCAACATCTTTCCCAAAAACTATTGACGATTTATCTTTTACTGACCGTTTGGCATTAAAAAGGGCGGACTATGAAATATTTGAAAGTCGCTATGACGCAAATGGAAATTGTATTTCGGGTTGTGCGTATGCGTTGCCAAAATGGGAAGACGAAGTGGCCGCAATGGAACGTTATAATCAACTGTCACGCCAAGAATTGGTTGCGCAACATGGGTATACTGCAAACCCCGATGGAACATTAACACCACCGCCGGCTGCGCCAACAACCACGCCACCTGCGTCGAATCCACCGCGTACCGATTTTCCATCGCAATCTCAACCCCAACAACCCGCACCACAACAAACACCACAACCAACAGATACAAATTGTGCGGACAGAAGTCCTAATTTTGGAAATCGCGATATCCCATACGGAAACCCGTTGGGACGTATCATATGTATATCATCACCATATGGACCACGCAATTTGTTCGGACGCAGTTTCCATTATGGTATCGATTTTGCCGCCCCCAGTGGTTCACCCGTATATGCACCGGCAAATGGTACGGTAAAGGTGGTCTTTGTGCAAAACAAAAGTTGCGGTAACGGGTTGGTTATTGAACACGCCAGTGGTTATTCTACACAATATTGTCATTTTACATCTGTGGCGGTTAAGAAAGGTGAACATGTGTCGGCGGGCTGTTTAATAGGGAAAAGTGGAAACACTGGTCAAAGTACCGGACCGCATTTACATTATTCTGTTATCAAAGATGGAAATAAAATTGACCCCGCGGATTTCATAGAACCCGGTCACCAGCGGTGTCATTAACACGGCGAAATCTGACGGCAAAACTGCCATTATTTAACGGTGTGCACGAAATTATATATGGGGTTAGTATGCTGTCCCGTACCCAATCTTGAAACTTGATTTTTAATATGCCACTGGCCCCAGTTATAATTGTGGCATCTTTTGTCCCAGATTTGGCAATAGACATAATTTCGTCCCATGCCTGTTCAATGGTATGCATATGTAAATCGAGTGTCACATGCGATGGTACATGGGCGGGTTTTGGAACACGTCGCGACAGTTGCAATTCGCCACGAACACGTTTTCGGGTTTCATTATCGTCTGGGGTAAAATCGGCCCCTATCATTTCGGCAATATCTTTATCGGTAAGTCTGCGCATATTATTTATCTAACTTTTTTGCCCAATCACTTTCCGGAAAGTTCAATTTTAACATTTCTGCATACCCGTCTGCTTGTTCGGTCAGGCCGATTGCAGTATATGCCTCGGTCAGGCGGTACATTGCCTCGGCAGGCATAACGGTTTCAGGTGCATCTGTTATAACAGATTGCAATTTTGTAATCGCGCTTGCCCAATTTTCTTTACGCATATCAACGCGCGCCGAATACATAATCTTGCCGGCAATATAGTTTTTCAAGATATTAATTTTATTCTTGGCATTTTTCGCATAGTGCGAATTTGGGAAACGGCCAGACAACTGTTGAAACTGTTGCAACGCATATACAGACATTCCGGGTTCGCGTCGAACATCACTGACCTGGCGATAATAGCACATGCCGCGCAGATACAACATATACGGTACATCCGTATGCCCGGGATGAAAACGCATGAAACGGTCGATAGTTAAAATTGCGGCCGGAAAATCGTTATCCATATATTGCGAATATGCCGCCATCACCAATGCATCTGCGGCCCATTCACTGGATGGATATTGGGTTTCCACACTAAGGAATTTTTCGGCAGCATCGTCATAATCTTTGTCATCGAATTCTTTGTATGCGGCATCATACAGGTCGCCCAAAGGTTCTTGGACAATAATCTGTTGTGAATCGCCGCACCCCGCCAGCAAAATACACGCAAAAAATGCAACAAATATTTTTTTCATATCTTTTTATTCCTGTCTTGATTTTGATTATTTGACTTTAGTATAATCTAAACTATGAAACTTGGCAAACATATTTTCGGCGTTGGTCTTATGACCGGTATAAGTCGCGTGTTCGGATTCATTCGCGATATGCTAATTGCGCGTGTATTGGGGGCAGGGCGGTTGTCTGATATATTCTTGGCCGCATTTAAATTGCCGAATTTATTCCGCGATTTATTGGGCGAAGGCGCATTGTCGGCAATATTTATTCCTATGTATGCTGATTCCAAACATGATGAATCGTTCGCCAAAAATGTGTTTTCTTGGTTGATGGTGGTATTGTTGGGAATAACCATCGTATTTGAAATATTTATGCCGTTGGTTGTATGGGCCTTGGCACCGGGATTTGCGGACGACCCGGGTAAAATGGAATTGACCGTTATAATATCGCGCATAATGTTTTTCTATGTTATTTTCGTGTGCAGCGCGGCATTTTTATCTGCGGTATTGAACGCGTTTTCAAGGTTTGTCTTGGCGGCATTCATGCCGGTTATGTTAAATATTTTCTTGATTGGCGCGCTTTTGGCATGTGCGTATATGGGGGCGTCTGATTCCGTGCTTTATATAATGGCGGGAACGGTGGTGCTATCTGGGATAGTTCAATGTTTGGTGTTGTTGTCCAGAATAAGAAGCAAGCATTTTGGTTTGCGGCTGGTGATACCACGTTGGACCAACGGTATCAAGACGATGTTTAAACGGTTCGGGGTCAGTATCGTTGGAAACGGGTTTTACCAAATAACCATAATTCTTGGAACCTTGGTGGCCAGTTTTGAAAGTGGTGCGGTTTCATGGTTGTACTATTCCGACCGTATTGTTCAATTACCATTTGCAATGATTGGTTTGGCGGTTGGCACAGTTTTAATGTCATCTATATCAAATGCATTGGCGGAAAAGAATATGCGCAGTGTTTATATTCAGCAAAATTCATCAATGCGCCAATCTATGATGCTGATAATGCCATGCTTGGTGGGACTGTTTGTGTTGGCGGAACCGATAATCAAGTATTTGTTTGAATACGGTGCATGGACGGCACATTCCACACACGCGGTGGCCGTCGCTATAATGATTCAGGTATTTGTATTACCTGCAATGTTAATAAGCCAGATTTACAGCAAAACATTATACGCCAGTCAAGATGTGAAAACACCTGTTAAAACAAGTGTCATTTCACTTGCCGTTGCATCGGTGCTGTATGTAAGTTTATTCTGGTTTGTGGGGTATTTGGCCATACCAATCGGCGTGGTGGTCAGTGGTTATGTTAAAAATTACTTGCTTGGGCGCGCATGTCGTCGCAAAGGTTTAATAAAAATTGATGGTCGAACAATTCGTGCAATGGGGGTGTTTGCGGTGCTTTCGTTTGCTCTGGGTGCGGCACTGTGGTTTGTTCCGATTACTGGTTTTGTGTCTTTGGGATTGGCGATTGCTGGGTTTGGAATTGTTTACTTGCCGATTGCATTTGTATTGAATCGCAAAATATAATACAAAATAAAGTTGAAACCCTGTTTTTTATATGATAGAATACAATACATAAGAATGTAAGGAGTCCTTAAATGAAAAAATTGATTTCTCTTGCGGTATTGACCGCGTTGCTGGCCGCTTGTGCGGAAACAACACAACCAACCGAATATGGTTCTGATGGGTTTGGCGAAGAAACGTTGGTTTCAGAAAATTTAAATGATGCATATTTGCTGGCACCGGCACCACGTTATTATATCGGTAATGCATATAAAGTCGAAGATATACAATATATCCCAACAGAAGATTTCACATATAATCAAATTGGTATGGCGGGGATAATTCCAACGGAATTGAATGGAACCAAGACCAGCAATGGCGAAACATACAACATGAACCAAATGGTCGCGACAAGCAAAACTTTGCCGTTGCCAACGATTGCCAAGGTTACCAATTTGGAAAATGGCGAAGATGTCATTGTTCGTGTAAACAATCGTGGACCATTTGTTAATACTCGTATCATGGATTTGTCCCCAGCTGCGGCACAAAAGATTGGCTTGACGAATCAATCCAAGGTTCAGATTCAGGTTTTGCCAGAACAATCAATGGCTGTGAAAAATGCAACGATGGGCAATAACCCAACTGTTAAAGAAACGGTGACTCCGGCTGTTGAAGAAGAACCGGTGGTTGTTCAACCAGAACCAAAACCGGCCCCAGCGCCAGTTGCGGCAACGGGTGATTATAATGTTCAAGTTGCGGCATTTTATGCCGAAGACAGTGCAAATGCATTGCTGAACCGTATGCGTAATTATGGCGATGCAGTTGTTGTCAAAGAAGGCGATATGTTCAAGGTTCGTATTGTGAATCTGGATGCTACGTCCGCACGTCGTGTAATCGACACACTGCGCAGTAATGAAGGCATGGCACCGGGCTTGTTAAAGAACGGTCGCTGGATAAATGCGGACAGCATTTAAAAGGTTTTCGTTTCACCTCTTAAAAATCCCCGGACACGGGGATTTTTTCTGTTTTATTTATCTGAAATAACAAGACATTTTTTCAAGATTTTGGTTCACTTTTGAAAATAGTGTGTTATTCTTGTGTTCATGACAAAGACATATTCTGGTTTTATCGCCATTGTCGGCCCCACAAATGCCGGCAAAAGTACCCTGATGAATCAAATCATGGGGCGCAAGGTTTCAATTGTTTCGCACAAGGTTCAAACCACGCGAACCAATCTGCGTGCCATAAAAATGGTTGGCGCGCGACAACTTGTTTTTGTTGATACACCTGGCATATTCCGGCCAAATCGTCGACTTGATAGGGCGATGGTTGGCGCGGCAATGGATGCGTTGACCGATGCGGATGCGGTGCTGCTTATCATAGACGCGACCAAGGGTGTAACCGATACGGTTCGTGGAATTGTTGATAAAGTGCGCGATAACAAGAATCTGTTTGTGGCATTGAACAAGACAGATGCGCTTAAAAAGGGTGAATTATTGCCGATTGCCGCCGAATTAAATACAATGGCAGATTTTCGTGAAATATTCATGATTTCGGCAATGAAAAACGACGGCGTGAATGAAATGTTGGATTCTTTGGCCGCGGTTATGCCGGAATCACCGTATCTATTTGAGGCGACCGATGCGACCGATGTCCCAGATAATCTGTACTTGGCGGAACTGACACGGGAAAAGATATATCGGTATATTCACCAAGAATTGCCGTATCACATCAATGTTGTGACCGAAAAAGTAGATGTGGACAGCGAAGGTGTACTGGACATATATCAAAAAATTGTCGTGGCCAGTGAAGCACATAAAAAAATTGTCGTTGGTCGTGGCGGTGCACAATTAAAACAAATCGGAACCGCCGCACGGCATGATATCCAAGACCAATGGGGTGTGAACGCACGTTTACACTTATTCGTGCGTGTTGAAGAAAATTGGGAAGATATGGCCGAAAATTATACCGACCAAGGATTAGAATTCAAAAAGTAAAAGGTTAAGATATGAAGAAAAAAACAAATAAACTGACTTGGCTTTTACTCATGTTGCTGATATCGTCTGGATGTGCGCGCCACAAAAACATTGTCCAAAATGCGACAATGACACGTGCGCTGTTAAAAGATGCTAAAACAGGCCAAGAAAGAATCTATGAATGTCCAAATAATGATGAAATGAAAAGCATTCTTATTTGGTTGGGCAATGGTGACGCGGTTGATATCATTTCGCATGATTATGATAATACGCTGATACTGACACCGGAAAATTGCAGACTTGTGTATGATAAAGCACAAATAGAGCGTTACAGACAGGAAATGGAATTGGCCAAAAAGAGATATGAAATGCAATTGGAACTTGCAAAATAAATGCTGCATACATCAGATTTTGATTTTGAATTACCAAGTGAACTGATTGCGTCGCATCCGTTGGAACGGCGCGATGCATCACGCATGTTGGTTGTGCATGGTGCTGATATTGCCGATAAACATATCCGTGATTTTTTGGATTATTTGCAACCCGGGGACGTAGTTGTTTTTAATAATTCGCGCGTTATACCGGCACGTTTTGATGCCGATGGACATGAAATAACTTTGCATACCGCGGTTGATGATAAAACGTGGTGGGGGCTTTGCAAAAAGTTTAACAAGATAAATATCGGCGACACATTGACGATGACAGATGGCACAACGATAACTGTCGTAGATAAAGACGACGAAAGTGGTTTGCTGTTGCGTTTTGATTGTGACAACGTTTTCGATGTGTTGGGCCAGGTTGGTAAAATGCCTTTGCCACCATACATGAAGCGCGAAGCCGAGGTCGCAGATCAAACACGTTATCAAACGGTTTACGCCGATCCATTGGGGTCTATGGCAGCGCCGACGGCGGGGTTGCATTTTACTGATGAACTAATGACAGAAATAGAAAAACATGGCGCCAAAATAGTAAAGGTCACATTGCACGTTGGTGCAGGAACATGGATGCCAGTCAAGACGGAAAACTTGGCCGAACATAAAATGCACAGTGAATGGTGTTGTATCACACCAGATCAGGCGGATATTATAAATAACGCAAAGCGTGTGATTGCGGTTGGAACAACGTCTATGCGGACGTTGGAAAGTGCCGCACGAAATGCCAAGGAAGGCAATCGTGTCGCGCCAATTTGTCAGACCACAGATATATTCATCACACCAGGTTATAAATTTCGTGCGGTTGATGTATTGCTGACGAATTTTCATTTGCCAAAATCAACACTGTTTATGTTGGTGTCGGCATTTTCGGGTCTTGCCGAAATGAAAAACGCATACGCACATGCCGTTGCCGAAAAATACAGATTTTTCAGTTACGGTGATTGTTGTTTATTATTCAAAAAGGATGCATCAAATGGATAAAGATGCATTGCCGTGGACACGCGAATTAGTAAACCGTTTGGATTATCCGTCTCACAGTGCCCGATTTTGGCATATATCTTTTACAGAATCTGATATAAATTACATAGAAACTGTAATCAAGGCAGATAAATTATATAGGCCTGTGACCCAAAATGTAAACGCATATAAAAAATTCGAAAGCAAAGAAGAAGCACTACAAAAATATAATTCGTACGAACGGTTTCATCGTTTTATTTTGCGTGGTTACACGGCCGAGATACAATTTTTTGAACGGTTTATGGATGATGAAAATTGCCCACACAATGTTAAATATTTTTTATGGTGCCATTTGGGAAACTTGCGTACAACATTAGAATCTTATAGAGAGCTTGCCAAAGAATACTATGGTGTGAAAGATGACAAGAATACCGGGTTTTCAACCGCAGACCAACAAAGGTTAGAATTCTTTACTGAAAGTTGGTTTAGAACCGTATGTGTGCGCAGACCAAAAAAACATACAATGCCCGTACACAGAAAAAATAAAAAGAAATGCAAACCACGTATCACAGGTATTGTGCCCGGTACATTACAACCCAAATTACGCCAAAATTTTAATACCATACCGACAATATACATGTTTCTTGAAAAACACACATACAAAAGATAAAAAGGGAGAATCAATATGCAATATAATGCAACATTACATAAACTTTCAAATGGTATTACGGTGATACTGGATCCGATGGATGTTGCAACCGATGAATTCAGTATCTGTTTTCACACCGGCGGTAAAGACGAAACGCCTGCGGAATACGGGTTAACACATTTTTGTGAACATATCTTCTGTGCCGGTACGCCGCGTTTTCCAACGCAACGTCTTGCAAATGATTATATGGCTGATCATGGTGGAACTGCAAACGCACGCACAGGTTTGTCACGAATAGAATTTGTTGGGCGTATTGTTGCACGAAACCTTAATATATTGATAGATTTCATCGCGGACAGGTTGCAAAACTCTTTGTTTGATGAAAAAGTCATTGATAATGAACGCGGTGTTATTATTGAAGAATTACGTCGGTCTCTTTCCCGTGAAAATACTAGGATGCGCATCTTTTGTGACAAGAATTTATTTAATCTGTATGTGCCAAATGGCAAAGTTGTTTTGGGAACACCCGAAACAATCAATTCTTTTACACGTGACCAAATGAAGGAATTTATTGCGCGCCGAATGTCTGCGCATAATTGTCTAATTTGTATATCTGGTAAAATAGAAAACCAAGAAGATTTATTAAAAACCCTAGAAGAAAAGTTTTCATTTTTACCAACACATGATGTTTCGGTAAATCAAGAATTAACATATACCGCGTGTCGTGCGCATAATTTAATGCCGGATCGTAAAAACGTTGTGTTGGAAATTTTGTTCCCAGAAAAATGGCCAGATACAGATGACAATATGTTTCAGAATATGTGTGTTGGAAAGTTTTCTAATTGTCTGCGCCAAAAATTGTTTGACGTGTTGCGTGCGGAAAATGGATTAACATACGGTGTTAATATTACGGGATATGGAAACATGTTTACGTCTGTATGTGGACCGCGTATTGAAACAGACACCGAAAATGTTGAACGTGTCGTTGCATTGACCGCACAAACTGCGCATAAAGTGTATGCAGAAAACTTGCCATCGGATACAGATTTGGTGCGGTATAAAAATCAAAATGAATTGATACGTGCGAATTTCTTGGAAAGTAATGCGGATCGCTGTGAACGCATTGTTACCGATTGGTTGATTTATGAACATATGTATGATTTTAATAAACAAACAAAAATGTCGGACAGTATCACCAATGCAGATGTTGTAAAATATACGCGTAATTATTTTGATGGTGATATGTCAATTATTACCCATGGCCCAAAATGCGCCGGCGATTTGCAACAGATTTGGAAAGATAATTTTAAATAGGAAAAAATCATGTCATTAAAATTCAATATTATCGCAACAGATGGAAATGCGCGTCGTGGTTCGGTTGAAACCGCGCACGGGACTTTCCAAACGCCCGCATTTATGGCGGTTGGAACGGCGGCCACGGTCAAGGCATTGACCATGGACCAGGTTCGTGCAACCGGAACCGAGGTTATTTTGGGAAATACATATCATTTAATGATGCGCCCCGGTGGTGATTTGGTGGAACAAATGGGCGGATTGCATAAATTTGGTGGATGGCATGGCCCAATATTAACCGACAGTGGCGGGTTCCAGGTTATGTCGTTGTCTAATTTGGTCAAGATGAAGGAAGAAGGTGTAGAATTCACTTCGCACATTGATGGCGGAATTAAACACTTCCTGCGTCCCGAAGATTCTGTGCATATTCAACATCAGTTGGATTCGAATATAACAATGGTATTGGACGAATGTCTGCATTTGCCGACCACTCGTGAACGCGCCGAAAAAAACGTTGATATGGTCACACGTTGGGCGCGGCGCAGCAAAGATGCATTTGTTAATCGTGACGGATACGGAATATTCGGTATTGTCCAAGGCGCAGATTTCCCGGATTTGCGTGAAAAATCTGCACGTGAATTGACGGCAATAGGTTTTGATGGATATGCAATTGGTGGTTTGGCCGTGGGCGAACCCCAGGATGTTATGTTTGATATGATTGCGACGGTGACCCCAATGTTGCCAAATGACCGGCCACGTTATTTAATGGGTGTGGGAACACCGTTGGATATACTGGGTGCGGTAGAACGCGGTGTGGATATGTTTGATTGTGTTATGCCAACGCGCGCGGGTCGTACCGCAATGGCCTTTACGCGACATGGCACAATGAATATGCGTAATGCGAAATATCGCGAAGATGAAACGCCATTGGATGATAAATGTGGTTGCCCGGCATGTAAACTTTCGCGTGCATATATTCATCACTTGATTAAGTGTAATGAAATATTGGGCGCAACACTTTTGACGCAGCATAATTTGTGGTTCTATCAGGACCTAATGCGCGGCATTCGTGAAAGCATAGAGCAGGGACGTTTTCAAGACTTTAAAAAAGAATTTATAAAAAAATACATGGGTGAAAACTAATCTGTTGATTTTATTTTGCAAATGTTAAAGAATCAAAACATCAACAAAAGGATACAACATGGCAAAAAAAGAAATCGAAGTAATTGAACGCGGTGGCGCAAAAACCGTTGCGAAAAAAACATCTGTGATTACACATGCAAAACGCGTGTTTATAATTGTGTCTGTGATATGGTTGGCATTTGTGGCGTGGTTTCCACTGTACGTCAAGGCGCACTATTCGGGGCCAATTAAAAAGTCCATTGTTGTGTCCATGTTCTTTGATTTGCAACGCAATATTGTTGAACAATATGAAAGATTGTTGGCCGGAATCAAAGATGCAATCAATCTTGAAAAGCCGGTGAACATTGCGATTCAAAAGGTCAAGATTGTTGAAAAACAGGTTGATAAAGTGACCGACACAACGGCCAAGGCCAAAGATACAACGGCCAAGGCCAAAGAAACAACATCTGGGGTCAAAGGCTTGACCGGTTTGGCAAACAAGTTCGGTATTAAAACAGATGCCGTTGATAATGTCGTTGCCAAGGCCGATGGCACAATTGACAAGGCCAACGCCGCCGTTGACAAGGTTGATAATGTCGCCAAAATGGTAAATGAAAAATTGGATACGGTTGAAAAAGAATTGGTCAAAGTATCACAAATCGAAGTTGACAAGATGATAGACGAAGCCATCAAAAAGCAATTGGATAAAAGTTCTGGTGGTTTGGGAACAACATTGCTGACTAATTATGGAATCAAACACGTATATCCTTGGCGCCCATCTTCGTGGCCAGTTGCCGTCAAGATTTATAACGATTTGGAAAAATCAAATGTCGGTGTGGTTCAGATTTTAACCCGTACAGTGAACAAATATTTCGGTTATGTCGCATGGGGATTGGTAATTGCGGCATGGGTTGCGGGTCTGTATATCTGGTCAATGATAAACAAGAAATACAAGGCTGTAATTGCACCGTTTATCGTGTGTCCACGTTGCGGTCATGCGTTTGCAGATAAACGCACCGCAATGAGCATGCTGAAATTACTGCAACCGTGGAAATGGTTTTAGTTAAGTAGAATCGCCCCATTTGGGGCGTTTTTTTGTGTTTACAATTAGACAGATAGCAAAAATTATGATATAATACACGCATACAGAGGGAGGAAATACATGGCAGATAGAGAAACCATACTTGATAGATTACGTGCCGCAATTGCGCGTGCCAAGGCGCGGGCGCAATCAAAAGAAGAACGTCCAGATAGACGAGTTGAGTCTTTCTTGCCAGAAGAACCAGAACTTTCAGAAGATATGCCCAGAGAAACCATACGTGAACGTATTACCAAGGCGGTTGGACCACAGGTGCGACGTGGTGGAAAGTTGGCCGCTATGGGTGTGGGGCTGTTGTTCTTGGGATTATTTTCTATCTTTGCCGCAGGCGATCCTGCGTACAATGAAGAAACTGGTTATCACGACCTTGAAAATGATGGCAGTGAAGAACGTGCAGTTGGGTATTCAATGCTGGGTTTGGGGGTGGCATTAATGATAGCTGGTGGTTTGGTTGGTGCTAAATCCGATCGTGAATTGGAAGAATCAATTGAACTTATGTTGAGTATGAGAGAAGTGTATCCAAATGTGCCGGCAGACCTGGATGTCAAGAAAGTAAAACGGTTGTTGGCAGTGTTGCCAGAGATTTTATTGCATTTGTCGCCATCGGATAAGGCTGTTTTAGATGGCTTTATGCAGGGCGATAAAAAATTACTAGAAGATGAAAAATGGCGCAATGTTGTTGCGGGTATTATGGCCGAACATCTGAAAAAACATCCTGAAGATTTGGAATTGGTTATAGATGCATATAGAGGTGTGGTACACTTTGAATATGTCCAGAAACAACAAAATTCAACCCCCGACAGAGGAGGTCGTTAAAATAGCCTTACACAATATTAAACCGCCCAAATTCCAATTGTGACATAGAGTCAGCAAAGATGGATAGGGCGGTTTTTTAGTTGGGTTTATTTTTTACTTGCAAAATGATTTTTTGTATGTAAAAATACCTGACGCAATGCGAGCGTAGCTCAGTTGGCTAGAGCGCAACCTTGCCAAGGTTGAGGTCGAGGGTTCGAGCCCCTTTGCTCGCACCAGGATTTAAAAACCACCCGTTTGGGTGGTTTTTGTTTTATAAATGTTTTTCAATGTCCTGTTTGCAACGCGCCAGAACAGGATTCACCACAGGGCAATTAATACAATCATTTTGTGTGCATGTGTGACAATTATGATCTATACCTCTGATACCAGCGGCATTGATATAGAATGGTGTCCAATATCCAAAAATATTCTTGTTCATATATTGTGGCATCTTCGCAATTTCATTTAACAAGATAGAAAATTTTTTACGTTGCGCAATCTTGTATTTATTTTGCCAAACATATTCATTAGATATATTGGATAATGTCCCGCTATGACGATTATAAAAATAAGTCACATTAGGTGCGGTTGCCACTTTTTGTGCATACAATACCGCCAGCATGCAGAACAATATATCTTCATCTAAATCCATGTTTGCCATGAAACGCAGATTGTGTGTATCCAGCATTTCGCGAGTATATAGGGCAAAGTTTGCATTTTCGCGTGCGTGTGTCTCTACTAACAGTTCGTATTTGTCATTTGGACCACGAACGCTTACAGAATCGTAAGTGCGTCTGGTTATCCACCTTGTGTCATAATGTATGGCAATGTGACCGCCCAAAACAACATCTGCATATTCTTGACGCGCAACACGTAGCATATTAACAAAATACATATCGTCAAAATCTGTTTGTCTATCAAATGGCTTTATGGAATCTAGTATGGGGGTAGTGAAAGTATCCAATTCCCCAATTTTTAAACCTGAATTTTCACTAAAATATTTATTAAATGCGGATAAGTTTAATCCCACCATGTCATCGGCATCAACAAAGGTCACGTATTTCCCGTGTGATTCTTCTATGCCTTTATTACGTGCAACAGAAACGCCTGAGTGTTTCTGGGGAATAACACGAATGTTTTTATGTTTGGTTGCAATGAAATCTAGAATTTTTAGTGTCTTATCGGTTGAGCCATCATCAACGATAATAATTTCGTGCTGGTCTGCACCCTGTTGCCGTATAATGCTGTTCACACAACGCTTGATATAATTTTGGGCGTTGTAGGCGGGAATAATAATAGATAGTTCTACATTTTTCATACAGAGAGTATAGACAAAATAATACAAATGTCAATCAAAAGGTTTGGTGCTTTTAAATTGTGTTTGTACGGAATTCAAAAAACGCCCTTTTGGGTGGTTTTTTGTGGTAATTAGTAAAAAATTGCTTATAATTTCACCGGTAAAGAGCATTTAGGGATGAAGAATATGAGTCAAAATAAACCATCTGTGGTTCTGAAATTTGGTGGATCGGTTCTTTCAAATGAAGAAGCGGTATGTCGCGTTGCGGATTTTGTAAAGACTTTGTCGAAATATTATGAAATCAAGGCTATTGTTGTATCGGCAATGGGTAAAACAACGAACAATCTAGATAACCAGGCGCACAGGATTGCGCCCAAACCGAATAAACGTGACCTGGATGGATTCTTGGCTACGGGCGAAACGCAATCTGTGCACCTATTATCAATGCGTTTGAATTATATCGGTGTTTCTGCACAGGGGTATAATGCACAACAGTTCGGAATCCTGACAGATGATAAGTTTGGTAACGCAACGATTAAACGTATAGAAATGACGCATGTGTGCCCACTAAATGGCATCCCTGTGGTTGCCGGATTCCAAGGAATAACTAAATTTGAAGACTTTACTACCCTGGGGCGTGAAGGTTCCGATATTTCGGCGGTTTGGGTTGCAACGGTTATGGGGGCAGATTTTTGTTGGTTCTTGAAAGATGGTGGCGGGATTTATGATAAAAATCCGAATGATAATCCAGATGCCAAGTTGTTTAAGGAATTGTCATATACAAAAATGTTGGGGCTTGTACGCAACAAGCGCGGAAAAGGTCAGGTTTTACATAAACGCAGTATTGAATATGCGAAAAAATTTGGGAAACCATTGTTTGTTTCTGGGATGGATGATCCACTTGTTGGAACATTGATAAAGGCACGTGTCTGCGGTAAATTTCATTAAATAATCCCCTTGAAACAGGTGCCACACATTGTCTATAATTGCCCTGTCAAAGGGGAATTATATGACGCAGATTTTATCCGAAACATATCTTGATTATTCCGATATTCTAATTCGACCGAAAATGGGTATAAACCTGAATTCGCGCAAAGATGTCACATTGGAACGCACGTTTAAGTTTAAACATGGACAAACACGCACGGGACTGGGGGTGTTTAATGCCAATATGGCGACGGTTGGTAATTTTATCGTGGCGGCGAAATTGTTGGCACGTGGAATGTTCGCAACAATTCACAAACATTACAGTATTGATGAAATAGGGATGTTTTTTAATTCCTGTCGAGATAAAAAAATACCGTTGGATAATTTGTTCGTCACAATCGGATTGAAAAATATTGATGACGAAATTCAGAAGTTAAAAGACTTGGAATCCAAGTATAAATGGACGGAAAATCGTAATATCTGTATTGATGCACCGAATTTTTATATTCAAAAGGCGCTGGATGTGTTGGCGCGTGTTCGCAACGAATTTCCGGATAGTGTTATTATGGCAGGAAATATCGCCAGTGGTGATATATGCCTTAAACTGTTGGACTATGCCGATATAATCAAGTGCGGCATCGGCAGTGGTTCTGCGTGTTTGACACGCAAACAAACGGGGTGTGGCACACCAATGGTGTCACTGATTGTAGAATGTGCAGATATTGCACATTCGGTTGGCGGACATATCTGTGCCGATGGTGGAATTGTGGATGTTGGCGATATATGCAAGGCGCTGTGTTTAAATGCGGATTTCGTTATGGCGGGCGGAATGTTTGCAGGCACCGATGAAGCCGAAGGCGAAATAATCGAAAAGCATTTTGAAACAAATGAAATTGTTGATGGTGTGCACGCGATTCAAACCAAATATTTCAAGGCTTATTATGGTATGTCGTCCGAATATGCAAATAATAAATTCGCGGGTGGTATGGCGGATTATAAAACATCCGAAGGACGCGAATTGCTGATACCCTATACCGGGTCATTAGATAAAATATTGCAAGATATTGCCGGCGGCATCGCATCGTGTTGTACATATATTGGTGCGGCATCGGTAAAGCACATGGCAAAGTGCGCCACAATTATTCAGGTTCATAACCAATTAAACAGGGTCTTTGAAAAATATTCTGTATAATTGTGCGCATAAAAGATACATTAATGACGTTCTCTTTTATGTTCGTTTAGAAACACAAAGAAATCATTGCGATAATTTATCAAGGCATCTCGAACTGGGGATTCTATAATTTGATATTCTCCGTTTGTCATGCGGACTTTCATAACCCATTTCTTTGTCTTGTTATCAAATATTTCTGATTCAAATGCAACGTACATTTCTATTCCCTTTTTATTTTATCAATCCGCGGCTTTTAAATGCTGTAATCAAATTTGGATAATGTTCCACACTATCCCGCAGATGGTGATTATATGCAGTGTCATAATTAGAAATCATAACGACATCGATATTGTTTGCTATACAATCATTTACTACATGCGGCGCATCATCAAAACATAAATCTATTTTGTGTTCTTTCAGTGCATCTAACTTTGGTTTGCTGTGAATAAGGTGCGAATCTTGAAATACGATTCCGGCGCGCTTTAATTGGTTATATGACGGCATGTGTTGCGCCATGGGACGTTCCGTGATATAGAATAGTTCGTAGTGTGGATTTTCGGTCAACGAATTCAATATCGTCGGAATACGCGCATCAAAGACCCCTGCATTACACAATTCATCAGAATAAAACAGATTTTCTAATACGTGCACAACCTCTATTGGATAACCTGTTTCATACGGATTATATGACCGCAGTGGTCTGTATTCGCAATTACACGATTCAATCAGGGGTCGATACACACTGGTGGTGTCGAAAATAGTATTATCTAAATCAAGTGCAATACGTGTTGTCATCTATTAACCTTTGATGTTGGTGTATTATACCTGGGAAAAATGTATAATCAAATAAAATTGGTGATTTTTTAAATAATTATTTTGACATTTGATATAAAAACCTGCATAATACCGCCGTGGTGCGAAGAGCATCGGGAAATAAAATGCGTCAAAACGGCAAGAAATCTTTATCGTGATGGTGCGACCATGAAACAATTCACGGGCGCACCTTTGTGGTGCCCCGTTTTTTTAAACTAAAAGGAAAAACGTATGTCAGAAAACACAACATCTATGTCCACGAACGAATTAACGGCACGTCTGCAAAAGGCGGAAAATATCCGTGCACGCGACGGGGTTGTGTGGAAAGATAAATTTGAACGTACTCATACGATTGCCGCGGCACGTGAATTGGCCGATGGTACACCAGTGCGCCTTTGTGGTCGTATTACGGCATTGCGTTGGTTGGGTAAATTGATGTTTGGACGTCTGTATGATATCGAAGGCGAAATCCAATTTTCTATGTCACGTGAAGAAATCGGCGAAGAAGATTACAAGTTTATGAAGGCCAATGTCGATATGGGCGACTTTATCGGTGTTACTGGTGAATTGTATCACACAACCGCGGGCGAATTAACTGTGCGTGTTTCGCACTATGACATATTGGCCAAGGCATTGCGTCCATTGCCGGAAAAGTTCCACGGCTTAACAGATACCGAGGCCCGCTATCGCCAACGTTATTTGGATGTTATTTCTAATCCTGAATCGCGTGCGGCGTTGCTGGGGCGTTTCAAAATGACCCAAGAATGGCGCAAATTTATGGTCGATAATGGGTTCTTGGAAATCGAAACACCAGTTTTGCAGAATGTTGCATCAGGTGCGGCGGCGAAGCCTTTTACAACACATCACAATGCGTTGGGAACAGATTTCCAATTACGTATTTCCCCTGAATTATTCTTAAAGATGGCAATTGGTGCTGGATTTGACCGCGTATTCGAAGTCGCAAAAGATTTCCGTAATGAAGGTATGGATGCAATGCACTTGCAAGAATTCACAATGGTCGAATGGTATGCGGCATATTGGGATTATAAAAAGAATATCGAATTTACATGGAAATTGATACAGCATTTGATTCAGAGTATGCGTGGCACATTGAAAATATCATACCAAGGAACTGAATTGGATTTCAGTCAACATGAAATGATGGATTATACCGCCAAGATGAATGAACTGTTCGGTTGCAGCATTTTAGATTTCGATGATGTTGATGCATTGAAAAAGCACCTGGTGGACAAGGGTATGTTCCCGGTCGAAGATTTGGAAGATTTGAAATCAATTCCAACATTGGTCGATTGGGTGTACAAGCGCAAGATTCGTGACAGCATCATTAAGCCAACGTTCCTGTACAATTATCCAACATATATGGTACCATTGGCACGTCACAGTGATGCAGACGATCGTTGCTTGGATATGTATCAATTATTGGTATGCGGTGCCGAATTGTGCAAAGGGTATTCCGAATTGGTGAACCCAATTCAACAATTGGCTGCATTTGAAGAACAAGCCAAGAATATCGAAAACGGTGACGAAGAAGCCTTTAACCCAGATAACGATTTTGTTCGTGCAATGGAGCATGGGTTCCCACCGATTTCTGGCGTTGGATTAGGTGTGGACAGATTGGCGAACATCATATTTGATCAACCAACATTACGTGATGTTATCTTGTTCCCAATGATGAAATAAACCCAAAAAGGAAGAAACAGATATGCCAAGTGTTAAAGTATTAGATGTTGATATTTTAACGGCCGATCACGATAGGCATAATCTTGCGTATATTGATAAGACCTTGGCCCAAGGGCGCATCAATGATGAAACAGCGCAATATTTAAAACGGCTGTATGCCGATGGCATGTCTTGTTATCGCGAGGTCTTTCATATTTTGGGTAAATGTTTTGGGGCACCAAAAACAGCGGTTACAGAATATAATCCTGAAACAGATTTGTCGATAAATAAACCAATCAAGATTATTGATATCAATCCGCTTTCGTCATATTTGGTGAATCATCGTTTGGATGCCGACCCAATGAGAAATCAGTTTTTTACATCTGGGGCGGCGCATAAAATTGATTTGTCGGTGTCGTCTATTGTGACGGTTATTGTTGGTGCCCAGAAAAATGTTGAACGTGCATTGGATAAAGTCACCGGCAAATATTATCGTTTCTTTACCCAAGATGTTGTCGCCGTTGTTACGCGGGTGTTTTCAGAATTGGGCAAGGATGGCGAAGTCCAAGATGTCATAAATAAAATTCATACGCGTTTTTCTGAAAAGTATGTGACCGATGCTGCCGAAGAAGTTTTATCTATATTGGGTCCCAGTGATGACGGGTTGGTTGTGAAACTTGTGCGCGAATTGGACGAGATTAAGAAACCATATCTTTACCTTAATGATGTGTGGCGCGTAAAATGCCTGTTCGATTTAATTCCCCAGGCACGTACATTTATTGAACGACTGCACGATGTCATGCCCCAGCGTGTAATTTCCGTGCGCGATAAATTTTATGATATAGATAATCCGCGCAACTATCGTGATTCAAAAATAATCGTGAATATTGGAACCCCTGATAACGTTGTGCCAATGGAAATTATATGTCAGGTTCGTACATTCTTTGAATTTGAACGACAAACACACGAATACTATGCAACATTGCGTGAACGTCCCGATGCCAAGGATGCACAAATAGAACAAAATGCCGCAGAATTAATGGAAAATGGTATTGTACAGTATAACAGGGTTATTTGCCGTTGTTTGGACGACTTGTTTGATCGTGTTGGATGGAATATTTTATACAGCCGTGATGGCGATGTTTCATTGTTCGAAGGATTTCCACGTGAATGTAAATTGCATTATCCCAAGAATATGCTTGAAAACATATTTATGAAATTAGATGCGGCGGTCAAAAACGAAATCTTTCATATTACGCATTCTTCGTCAAAATTGGACAAGACTCAGGAAATCGCGATATTCCGTTTTATGGCTCGTTTCATTTTGTGTGCGGCTATGCCACGTGCACGCAGTGGTGCAAACGTGTCGGGTGACAGTCTGTCTGTTCGGTTATTTAACTTTGTTATGAATGAAGTGTACCGGTATTATAATACCGGCAAATAGTCACGATTTTATAAAGAAAAGAATCTAAATTCAACCATTCTTATTTTCTTGATTTTACATTTTTGTTATGACACAATCAAAATAGATTTAGTCAAACATGGCCAAATCATAAACAAGGTATCAAAGGAAAAAAAGATGCGCCAAGGTAAAGTAAAATGGTATAACGGTAAAAAGTGTTTTGGGTTTATTGCGCCTGATACACCAAACGCAGACGGTAACACTGATGATGTATTTGTTCATTCCAGTTCATTGAAAAATGCAGATTTGCGATTTTTAAACGAAGGCGATATTGTTGAATTCGAAGAAGAAGTTCGCAACGGCAAATTGTCTGTGACAACAATTAAATTGATTCAACGTGACGAAGAATCTGCAAAAAGATTTCAGGAACGTCGCGCCGAAAGACGGCGTGCCCGTGAAGAACGCAAAGACCGCGAAGAACATAAAGAAAAACGTTCAGGTTTTGCTTTCTGGAAAAAATAAAAAAAGTCCCGCAATCGCGGGATTTTTAATTTAACCTTTTATAGTTTATTTACTTAGATTGATGTTATTAACAAATTGTGTGGCGGCATCCTTTGCGTTTTCAAGCGTTTTAAATGCTGCGCCAATTTCCCATACTTGAACGCACCCTGGCATTTTTATAAAACTATTATCAATTTTGTATGGGTCAATGGTTGTTATATTATAGGTTCCTCGGTCGGTTAATTTTATAATGCACTTTATATTTGTCCCGACAAACGCATTCCGTGGAATAAACGCATCATTAACATCAAAGATTGCTATACCAGATGGATTTTTTTGGGATATTTTAATTGCCTGGGTCTGATAATTTACAAAATCATAAGATGTCTTTATCATAGATTCCAAATACTCGCAAAAATCGTTGGCAATTTTATAAAATATTTCGTCACGTTCGGTCGTGGTAAAATCGCCGTTGTTTCGTGATGCAATCAAATATGACAGTGTATTTGGATAGTTCCCTTGGCCAAAATTATCAGTCAAATCCATTGGCACAATAAAATCATAATCAAATTTATCTGCGGCCTTTTTGGCGTCTTGGGCGGTGGCATTGTATTTCTGCATAATGTATTCGGTACCAATCGACCGCCACAGCAACCCGAAACTTGCATATTTACTGCCGTTTGAACGGTATTTTGCATTTTCTTGATGATGGTCAAATTCGCCTTTGCCAATATCAAATACCAACCCATCGAAATTATCAGGAACCGCGCCAACCCGTTGAATTACGCGCACATCATGGATGATATTCGTGATTTTTAATAAAGAAGCAGACAAAATATCATCGGCATGAAAATGCCCCTTGTGTGTTATGACACCGTGTTTCGAGATTTCTTGTAATTTGGTTATATTTGTTTGCATACCGCATTTGCCTCTACTGGATGCTAACACAGAAATACAAGTTGTCAATTGTTTTGCGGATGTGAAAGGCTTTTTCTTGTTATTTGTTGATTTTGAACTATTTTAATATAAAATAATATGTATAAGAAGCGTTAACCAAGGGAGTTAATTATGTGGACAGCAATCGGAATCGTAGCAATTTTTGTATTATATTTTATCGCGGTTTATAATGGTCTTGTATCGCGCCGGAATCAGGTACGTGAGGCATGGGCAACAATCGATACCCAATTAAAACGCCGGTATGATTTAATTCCTAATTTGATTGAAACAGTGCGTGGCGCGGCGGCCCATGAAAAGGATACTTTGTCGGCGGTTATTGCGGCGCGTAATGTCGCGATGGCGGCAAATGGTGCCGTAGATAAATCCTTGGCTGAAAAGGGTTTGACGGGTGCGCTTAATAAGTTATTTGCCCTGGGCGAAGCATATCCAACATTGCGTGCAAATGAAAACTTTTTAGAATTGCAACGCGAATTGACGGATACAGAAACTAAAATTCAATCGGCACGTCAATTTTATAACACTGTGGTAATGGGGTTAAATACACAAATCGAACAATTCCCAAGCAATATCGTTGCACGTATGTTTGGTTTTACACCGGAACATCTGTTTGAAATAGATGAATCTGAACGTGTCGCCCCAAAGGTAAGTTTTAAATAGGTTGGGTTAGTTTATGAAGTATATGGATGCCACGGCGGCACGTGAGAGGTTACGCAACGTGGGTGCGCCTGATGACATGGTGCAATCATTTATCTTTATGTATGATGGGGAACATTGTGTCCCAGTTAACGTTGTTGATTACACATGCAAAATGTTAAAACACAATCCTGGGTGGCAAACTGGCGAAGCAATTATGACAATTTTGGATAATGCCACGGGCAGTCATGGCATATTTAATGTCCGCAAATTTTATCGTGAATTGGGGCCACTGACCAAAAAGTTCGGCTTTGATAAAGACGAAATTCAATCTGATATCGAAAAATTTGATAAAGATATGCAAGATTATGCGACCGCACAAATAAGCAGTAAGGTCGCATCTGAAAAAATGAATAACCCTGGCATCTTGTCACCGTTTCAAAAAGAAAAAATAATGGATGTCTGCGCAGCCCCAAAAGGTAAATATTACCGTGCGGCGATTGATTTTGCTGTGTGGTACAAATTGGGGATGACATCAGATGAATCAACGTTGGCGATGCTGGACCGTTTTGTTGGTCGGGGTGGTGTACATATAAAACGCCTTATGCGATTAACCACAAATATGGGTGAATATGAAATTGTTTCGCGCGCAGATGGGAAAACCATAAAACCAAAAATAAAATTACAGTACATAAAATATGCCAAGGAAGTTTACAGATTCTTTGCGGATAACAAGGTAAAAATACGCCATCGGGCCCAAAAATACGAACAATCCAATGCCGATTTTATATGCAGTTTCTATAAGCTTTGTACCGCATGGGATGGTTGGTCATGGCGCGTGCCGACAATTAAAATTGAAACCCCCGGGGCAAGAACGCCTATGCGTGATTTGGCGGCAATGGTAATATATGATATTACGGTCGATTTGCCCAGTGATGCCCGCAAAATGATGGCGAATATCGCACATCACGAGATGGCGAAGTGTGTTACGACACCTGCGGAACAGTATGAATATATATTTGATGCGCTGGTTCGTGTCGGTGATCCAAAAAATCGCCAAAAATAATAATTGTAAACTGAAAAAGTTGTGTTAGAATGAAAAGAAAAGGGGCAAAACATGGATATAAGAGAAGACGAAGAAAAACGTATGAAATCCAGAAATTGGTATGATGATTTATGTATGTGGTGTGCCGCAATGATGTTGGCGGGTGGTGTAGGTGTTTTGGTTTATGGCGCGGGCGCGAGCATATATGATAGTATCAAGAAATGCGCTGCCACGGCCACTGCAAAAAAGCCGGCCAAGGTAAATGCCGCCACGTTTGATACAACATGGTTCAAGAAAACACCTGAGTTATCAAAATAGATATTTAGTTAAAAAAACGCCGCCCAATCGGGCGGTGTTTTTATAGAATAATAACCTATTGCTGTTCTGCTACCACAGGTTCCGGTGCCGGTTGTTCAGGCATCTTGTTGCGCATTTCACGATGCATCGCTTTTTTGATTTCCTTGAATTCGCCCATCGTGATGCAACCATCGGCGTTTGCTTCGGATGCCTGCAATGTTTCAACCATCTTTGGGCATTTTACAGATGCCATATCAAGGCAACCGTTTTGGAACACGGGATGCATTTGTGGCCCTTTGCGCATATGATGGAACTTATGGCATGGAACCATTTTCGCAACCGCAAACCCAAGCAAGAATACAATTAATAAAACAATGAATTTTTTGAATTTACCATGATGGCAACCGCATTTGCATGCAGCGCCACATTGACATTCGTGCATTTCCGGCACCATCGCGACAGCCGGTGCAGATTTTTTAACGACCCGTTTGGTGGTCTTTGTTGTTTTGGTTGTTTTTCTTGGCATTTTCCTTCCTTTTTTTGTTTTGCATTTTTATTGTATAAAAATAACTTTTTATTGTAAAGAATTATTTTGCGCAAAATAAAATCCCCGGAAAAAATTCGGGGGTATTTTATACAATTCACAATGATTATTTCTGAACGAAATGTACACTGTACTGTGGTTTTTTATCCGCACCAAGTGATGCACGAACAACTTTGTTCGCAGCGGTTTGAACCGTACGTACCAAGTTATCTTGTGATTTACGTTCGGCCTTGGACAGGGCGTCAATCGCCTTGGTAATTTCAATTTGAATTTGACGTTTCATAAATCCGGTTGCATCAGATTCAAATATACCGGCACTGGAAACCTCTGGGGCGCCTTTTAAGAACCCACGTTTATCAACGGGCAATGTCACGAATATCGCACCGTTCGATGCAATCTTTTTGCGATTCTTGTAAACTTGGTCATTGGCGCTGCGTTCGGTTTCGCCCTCCATAACGACAAATCCTGTTTCGATTGTTTCGCAAACATATGGTTCTGCGCCGTCGGCCAATGCAATCATTTCACCGTTGCGAACCAGCATCATATGCTTTGCACCGCCACGTTCCATTGCCATTTTCCCGTTCAGCATTTCATTTATGTAATCGCCGTGCATGGGAATTGAAACCTGGGGGTGAACCATATCATAGAACCGTTCCATTTCTGGACGACCGGCATGGCCACTGGCATGGACATGATCTGTATCGTATATGGTGTGGGTATGAACCCCCATCTTTGCAAGTTTGTTATACAAGAACGAAACGTCTTGTTCGCGCCCTGGAATAATAATCGCACTGAACACGACTGTATCTGTCGGCATAAGTTTCATTTCCTTTACCTGGCCACGACACAAACGTGTCAGCATTGCGAATTTCTCCCCTTGGGACCCCGTCAAGAATATTGCCTGTTTTTCGGCCGGCAGGTCTTTGATTTCGGAATATTCATATACATCGTTTTTATCCAGGTATTTAAATTCGATGCCCATTTCACGGAATTCCGGCAATCCAACATATGGCACCGGATTCGGATTGCTGCGTTCTTTGATTGCGGCCATACGTCCCGCGGCATGCGCAGCATCGGCAAACATTTTGATACGTGCCAAACTGCGCGAATAGCCCGTAACGATAACGCGTCCTGGCGCATCACGCATAATTTGCGTTAATGTGTCGCGGACCTGAATCTCGGTTGTTTGTACTGTTTGACGTGATACAGATGTCGAATCACATACACATGCAATCAATTTCGGGTCAGAACCAATTTCGCGCAAACGTGCGTAATCTGTTCCTGGTTCAATTGGGTTGTCGTCATTAAACGTCCAGTCGCCCGTATGCAATATTTTACCTGCACCCGTTTTAATAATGAACATTTGCGCTTCGGGTACAGAATGACTAACGTGGAACGTTTCGATTGTGAACGGATTCAAATCCAGTGTTGCACCATTTGCATCAAATTCGATGATATCCCGTTTTGGATCAAAATCCATTTCAATCCCATGAAAGGTCTTGCGTAAAATTTCCGCCGGGAAACGCGTGCAATAAATAGGTTTTCTAAACTTTGGCCAAATATATTTTAATGCGCCAATATGGTCTTCGTGACCATGTGTGATAACAAAGGCGATAACGTCTTTTTTGCGCTTTTCCAACCATTTTGTATCACAGTATTGAACATCGCCGGCACCAATTTCTTCTTCCAAGAAACCCATACCACAATCAACGACAATAAATTTCCCTTTATACTTGTACAAGTACATGTTTTGACCAACATGTTCCAATCCGCCAAGTGCCATAAAATAAATCTTATTGTCATTTTTATCGGATTCTGGATCTGTATGTTCCGTACTTTCGGTCCCGACATGCAGCGATAAATCTTCGTCCATATCGGTTTCAGGAATAAGTTCTTGTTCGGTATGTTTGTGTAATTTAACCATTCATCATATCCTTTTTTATTAAATTAATATTCCCCGCAATCACCCGGATTCCATTACGAATAAAGTCGTTACTTTATTTGCAATGAATCTGTGATTGCGGCCCTTGCGCGGATTATACTGACTTTGCCATAATGAATCAAGGCAAAATAATCGCTTTACACCGCGTACCTGAGCATCTATAATATGGTCACTATGGCAAATATTATAAAAAAATTAAAAAGTTACTTTAAAAGTGACAAATCGAACGAACGTATCAAATGGTCGCTGTATGGGCGCATCTGGCGCGAGGTCGGTAAACCACAATGGAAATGGTTGCTGGGGGGCGCGATTGCAACAATATGTGCCGCCGGGGCCGAAGGATACACCATCACACTCGTTCAACGTGTTGTGGACCAGGCTTTTATTGAAAAAAGCATGGAATCTATGTACATAATTGGTCTGCTGATTATCGTGGCATTCGGGGCCAAGGGCGCATTTGGATATGCACGTGCGTTATTAATGGCCAAGGCCGGATTGATTGCCAGTGCGCGTTTGCAGAAAAGAATATATACACATGTCGTGCATACCGATTTGACCAGTTTTTATGCGGGTGGTATCGGTATGCACCTAAATTATTTCTGGGTCCAGGCGGGTGCGGTATTAACCCTGGTGACAAGCACCATCGTAAGAACTATTCAACAGATTGCAACATTAACAATAACATTAGGTTTGATGGTTTATTATGCGCCCCAGATGTGTGCGATATTGTTGTTCTTGGTGCCGGGAATAATTGTTCCACTGCTGGCCATATTGCGTCGTCGTCGTAAACTGTCGCGCAAATCTTTTGGTATCGCAAATAATGTGGCGCAACATTTAAATCAAACAATGCACGGAATCAAAACAATTCAGGCATTTGCAAGTGAAGATGCCGAAACCACGCGTTTTGAACATGTGTTAAACACGTCCATGATTAATTCATACAAGGGTACCCAGGCATCAGGTTTGCAAACACCACTGTTGGAATTAATGATTTCAATTGGTTTATGTTTGGCGCTTGTCTTGGGCGGTCATTTCATCGTTAGTGGCGCGATTACGACCGGTGACTTTACGGCATTCTTGCTTGCCTTGACGGCGGCATATAAACCCGCCAAGTCGATTACGAGTGTTGGTGACACGGTTCAGCATGGCTTGCTGGCCGCGGAGGTATTGTTCAAATTCTTGGACACGAAACCCGCAATCCAAGATGCCCGTGGCGCAACAAAATTGCACGCGGTGCGCCCATCTGTGGAATTCCGTAATGTAGATTTTTCGTATGTGCCCGAAGAACAGGTTTTACACGATATAAATCTGCATGTGCCGGCGGGCAAGGTTTGTGCGCTGGTCGGCCCCAGTGGCGGTGGTAAAACAACAATGTTCAATTTGATTGAACGGTTCTATGAACCGCAGCGTGGTTTTATCGCGATTAATGGTCGTGACATCAAAAAATACACACTTGCGTCACTGCGTCAAAATATATCCGAAGTGTCCCAAGATGTATTCTTGTTTAATGACACGATAGAGGCAAACATTAAATATGGCGCGCCAAATGCCACACACGAACAGGTTATCGCGGCGGCACGTGCGGCAAACGCACATGACTTTATAACGTCTTTCCCAGATGGGTATGAATCCTGTGTTGGCGAAGGCGGTTCATTATTATCGGGCGGTCAAAAACAGCGTATCGCGATTGCGCGCGCAATATTAAAGGATGCACCAATCTTGTTATTGGACGAGGCAACATCCGCCCTGGACACAGAAAGTGAGAAATTGATTCAGGCGGCTTTGAAAGATTTAATGCGTGGACGCACGACGTTTGTTATTGCACACCGATTGTCCACAATTTTGGATGCAGATATAATCTGTGTTATCAAAGAAGGTCGCATTGTAGAGCAGGGAACCGATGCCGAATTGGTTGCATTGGATGGTGAATATAAAAAACTGCGCGACATTCAATTTAAAACAAAAAAGAAAGATAAATAATACCGACACATGTCGGTATTGTTTTATGATAAAAATTAAAACCGCTTTTGCGGTTTTGATTTTTGGTGGGGCCACAGGGATTGCACATCCCATCCGTCACATAAATGTGCCTGGATGGGACCCTTCCACACGTAAGACTCGAACAGCGTTATACTTGTTCTCGTCAACTATCGTGTCGACCCCACGGGTTCTCGTCTTGTTACCCCAAACCAAAAATTAAAACCGACAAAATGTCGGTTTGAATTTTGGTGGGGCCACAGGGACTCGAACCCTGGACCCAATGATTAAAAGTCATTTGCTCTACCAACTGAGCTATAGCCCCAGAACTTCTTTTCCAGCAGTTCGCCGCAAATTATGACATACTTTTATAAAAAATCAAGAAAATTATTTCTCGTCCGTTTTTTTGTTTGATGTTGTGGTTGCCGCGGCCAATATTTTATCAAAATCTGCGGATACATCGGCATCAGAATCCAGCCAATCGTTGATTTCGCCGATAATCTTTTTGATATGTTGTGCCACAATCCGGCGATTGCCGCCAATTTTATGCATGGTTACCATACGTGACATATCGCGTGCCAACATAGACATCAACCGCAACGATTCTGGCGATAGCGCATTTTTTGTACCAAATGCCAAAATCAGATTTTCTAATTCTATGTAACATTGGTGCAACAGGTTTATGTATTCGCTGCGAATCCGCATTTCACGTTCTATATGTGATTCAGACAACATCCGCATGGCAAGTATTCTTCGTCGCCCAATACGCCCATGCATTTTCAGCATTTTGCCAATCGTCAGTATCAAATGCAGCATAATCGTATTAATTTTATCGTTCATGCCCGCCAACATCGTGTCATGCAACCGCCGTGATACCCGCGTTGTTGTATAATCGTACAATAAAAATACCAATGGTATGGCCAGCAACGATGCCGATATATTGCTTATCAGTGCCTCGATAGCGGGATCTTTGACGTTGTCCAAAGAAATAGAAAACACGACGATTCCGCCTGCAATTGATGCCAAATACGGCAATGCCCGCAGTAAAAAGTTACGAATTTTATCTTTCATGGACGAAATTGTATCGCATGCTTTGCCATATTGTCATTATGGAAAAAATCCGCGTCCATCCCTTGAATTTACGGTAAATTTGTACTATAATAGTGGTGTGTGTGGTGGCACAACCAAAGGGGACACGTATGTCGGCAACGTCAGATTTTTTGGAAAAAGTATTTAAAACCCAGCGTATGAACGAATGGCGTGTCCAGCACACCGAGCAGTGGCAACGTTTTAGTGACCTTGTTGGTTCCGGCACGGCGGCATCCGATAAATTGAATGATGACCAACGTAAATGGGCTAAATTCCTTGAAAGAACGGGGCCGAATCCTGAAGACCCATTTGTTCGTGAACCCCCAACCGCCAAAAACGGATTCCTTAAAGTTAAAGATTACCCGGCATTCGGTGATTTGGGTGACAAAGAATGGGAAGATTTATACAATATTTGCCGTGACACATGGTATCAAATGAAACATGATACGGCGGCATATGCGGGGTATAAAAATTCGGTTATACAGTTTATTGCAGATAATGCCCACTTTTTTGACGATGTGTCTTCAGATACAATGACGGCACAGGCCACGACCGAAACGGCCATTGAATCTATGGTTGATTTGCTAGAAAAAGTTACAGATTCATATGTATTATCATCCCTTGGAATTTCTGGTGCCGAACTGCCAAGTTTGCGCCGCAAAGTCACCGATAAAAAATATAATACCGATGCCGAATTCCGCAAGAAAATCATTGAAATCTCATCTAAATTATCCAATGCAGAAGATTCTGTTAAACGGGCCTTGGACAGGGTTGTACAGCGAGAATTTGCGCCGGCAACCAAACTTGAAGACTATGTGCGTGATAAAAATTTAAATATTATCTCGAATGAATATTATGGGTGGAGTACCACAATCAATAGTGCCGCCCAGGTCGATAATTTTAAAAATCATTATTTTGATTTCTTCGAAGAAATATATTCTAATGAAGATGTTTTCGCGGCATTTGAAGCCAAAGAAGGTGGCGATAAACCAATCACAAGCGCCATTACCAAGGCGAAAACAGATGTCGATTATGATAAAACAGATTCTGCAAATTACATCGCGCCGAAACACGAAAAAGAGCAGACATTGGCCGAACAAATTCAAAAATGGGCCGGTGATACGTATGATGATTATTTCAAGAAATACGAAGAATTGCGTGGTACCAGAATTTTTGAACACCCAGACGAGGTCGGTGCCATTGTAAAACAAATGGACAAAGCAAAAATTAAAACCACCGATGATTTAAATAAACTTGTTGAAAATTCCGACAAAATTCAAAAGGCATTGAGTGTTACAAACCCAAAGGCCGCGGCGGCGTTTGGGTGGCTTGGGGACGCATTAAAAGAATTCCAAGGCGACCCAGATATGGAAAGCACCCTAAAAGACGCATTAAAAAGTGGTCGCAAACTGCGCAATTTG
The DNA here is from genome assembly GCA_045647355.1 of Candidatus Enterousia sp. Taxonomy (GTDB): domain Bacteria; phylum Pseudomonadota; class Alphaproteobacteria; order Rs-D84; family Rs-D84; genus Enterousia. The sequence continues at coordinate 215,889 of JAZRMF010000005.1, read as the reverse complement.
GCATCGGAACTTGCAATGCGTGCCGCCGCAGATGGAAAACCAGAAACCGTAGAAAAAGCAAAAATTGCGATGGAGTTGTTGCATGTTATTAAGTATGGCAATACCACCAGCAAAATAATGGATACCCTTAAAGAAGATAAAGATTTATTTGATATCTTTGGAAATGAAAAATTATCTTGGAATAAAAACGAAGGTGTCAAATTTGTTACCAATGCCATAGACAAAACATTCCGTGCCGCATGTATGGGAATTGGTCGTGGCGCGGCGTTTGTGGTTAACAGATTCCGTCGTCGTAATATGAGATTTAATGGTCGATTTACCAGTAATAAAATGCGTAAAGCGCACGAAGATTGGGAAGCACAAAATACCGCGGACAAGGCGGCGGCTCAGGCTGCGCATGACGCTGACGTATCAACAGACCCGGCCACGCAATCGGAATTTAAAAAGTCGTTGGATAAAGGCAATGCCAAAAGGGGAACCGCTACTGCGGGATTAACGGGTTTGGGATATGCGGGCACCCCCGAAGAAATGTTACGCAGTGCCGAAAGCGATATAAACACTGTTCTTAAGCCCGAAGAATACGTACGCCAAAATAGGGTTGATGAGTATAACCAATTAATAAGTTCTTTATCCAGTGCACAACGCATATATGAAGATTTGGAACAGTTGGATGCTGATGAACTTGCGGTTACCACCGGTGGTTTTACACCAACCCAAGAAACGGCAAAGTTACAACAAATTGAAGCCAAGCGCGATAAATTGAAAGAAGATTTGCGTGGCATTGGTGATAGAGGTAAATTAGATTTAAGTATGATTGGCGGACGTTCTGATTTTGATTTATTCCACCCAGGGCTTAGGGCGGCTAATTTAGAAAGTATAACCAATTATATTTATGGTGCGACGGGGTATACTGGTTATACTGATGCCCAGAACGACCTTAGTGATACGCAAAATAAAATCGCTGAACGGCAACAGCATATTGACGACTATACCAAGGCAACCGCGGATATCGAAGCCGCACAAACGCAGATTGACGCGCGTCAGAAAAAGATCGACGAATGGGATGATAAGCACCCAGATGTATTCAAGCAACTTATGGCATATTGGGATACATTGCAAGATCCATCCTTGACGCGATTTGGCCCAAGACGTGCATCCAAGATTCAAGAGCAGAATAAGGATCTTGTTGCGCAATTATACGAACAAAAACTTAGAGGTTATACTTTTTCATAATTTTAATTTCCCCACCGTTTGGTGGGGATTTTTGTGTTGAAATCTGCGTGCGCGGGTGCTAACCTTTTGGGCAGAAATTAATTCAACCAAAAGGAAAGAATATGTATATTATGGCATTGAACTGTGGTTCATCCAGTTTGAAATATCAAATCTTTGATGCAGATTCTAAAAAGCAAATCGTCGGTGGTAATGTTGAAAAAATCGGCAGTGCGGATTCTTTCATTACTCAAAAATATCCAGACGGTACCAAGCAAAAGAAAGAAACCGAAATGAAAAATCATAACGAGGCATTAAATGTCGTTATGGGTATGTTGCGCGAAGCATCCATCGATATGAACGAAATCAAGGGTGTTGGCCACCGCGTTGTTATGGGCGGTTCCAAGTTCGCGTCTTCGGTTGAAATAAATGACGAAGTTATGCGTGAAATTCAAAACTGGCGCGATTTGATGCCGTTGCATATTCCGGCATCATTAATGGGAATTGAAAGTGCACGTCAAATGTTGCCAAACGCAACCCAGGTCGCCGTGTTCGACACTGCGTTCTTGCAGACTATGCCAGAATACGCGTATCGTTATGCGGTGCCGGATGCGTGGTATCGTGAATTGGGTGTGCGTCGCTATGGCTTTCACGGAACCAGCCATCTGTACGTTTCCAAACGTGCGGCGGTTATGCTTGGTAAACCGGCATCTGAGTGTAATTTAATCACAATGCATATTGGTTCAGGTGCATCGGGTGTTGCGATTAAAAATGGTCGCGCGGTTGATACTACATTGGGTATGACCCCAACCGCAGGATTGATGATGGGAACACGTCCGGGCGACGTTGACGCGGGCGCGTTGTTATACGTGATGGAAAAATTACAATTAAGCCCTGAACAAATGACAAAACATTTGAATAAAGATTCTGGGCATTTGGGTATCACAAAATGCTTTGCGGATCGTCGTGATGTCGAAGGCAATCGTGAATCTAATCCTGATTGTAAATTGTCGTTGGCAATGGAAATCCACAGCGTGAAAAAATACATTGGTGCATTCATGGCGGAACTGGGCCATGTTGATGCATTGGTCTTTACTGCTGGTGTTGGTGAAAACGATGCGTACCTGCGCGGTAAATTCTGTGAAGGTTTGCAAGAATTGGGAATCAAAATCGATATGGATAAAAATGAAAAGGCTTTGGCACGCTTGGATGCCGGCGAATCAGAAATCAGCACACCTGATAGCCCGGTCAAAGTATTCATGATTCCAACAAACGAAGAAATCGTTATTGTCGAAGATACACTTGGCATTATGAATAAAACGTATGATGCCGACCATTTAAAGATGGAATATTCATTTGCGAAATAATGAATATTGATAGTGTAATTGGTTATTGGAAACGGTTGCAATTGCAACCGTTTTCCTTTTGTACCCAGACAACAAAAAACACCGCAATCGCGGTGTTTTGGAATGAAATTAAAAGTGTTTTCTTTAGTTCAAAGCATCTTTCAAAGCTTTGCCAGGTTTAAATTTCGGCTGAGTAGAGGCCGGAATCTTAATCGCAGCACCAGTTTGTGGGTTGCGGCCTGTTGTTGCTTTGCGCTTTGCGGTTGTGAATGTACCAAAACCGACCAAGCGAACATCGCCTTTCTTTTTCAACACTTTTGTAACAGTGTTAATGAACGCATCCAAGCATGCCGCAGCTGTTGCTTTGGTAACTTCGACTTCGTTCGCGATTGCTTCAATCAACTGTTGTTTATTCATTATATTCTCCTTTCAATATTTTTTAAAGGTGTCCCAACGCTTCTAGCGGCAATGCCCATGAAAATCAAATTGCAACACGCAACCAAGCAATTTCCAAGGGCATTGCCCGAAACGCCTAAACGAATCGTAGAGAATTCCGCCTTTTAAGTCAAGACCAAATTATAAAAATCGTAAAATTATTTTGATTCCACCAAATTTATTGGTACGGCACGTACACCATCGCTGGTATTTTCGCACATAACATATTCACCCGTCGCACCACGAATTTCAACGCGTTTGTAATGATTCGGTGTGTGTAATACTATTACAAGTATCACACCAGCCCAAAATAGTATCTTGGTAAAACCCCATACTTTGGCGAAATCTTCACGTTTGAATTTGTCTTGCAACAGGTTTTGGTACAGTGCCCATCCCCAGAAAAACGCCAATACAATCATGCCAAAAAAGAAAAATATAAGTAGAAAGTGGCTAAACCTGCCGAACCCATGCGCCAATGCATCCCAGAAACTGCTTGCGGCGGGACATACGAATATTGCCTCGCCACGCATCGATTCGGGTAATACCATCGGTGTGGGGCTGTCCAAAGAAAACCCAAAAGATGCCATCAGCAACACGATGGTAAAAAAAACTATCGCCGAAACCATTGGCGTTTTCATTGCCATTTTCCTACTCCGTACATCTATTATATCACAAATAACTAACTAATTGCAATTTTTGTAAGTTTTATTTACAATTTAATTATGTTCAAATCGAAAACCAATCTTGCCGTTGTTATAACTGTGATGGATGCTAATGCATTGCGTATATCAGTCCCAGCGTTGGTCAAGATTGGGCGTGCATTTACATTGATTATTTATAATGATAATCCGAATCAGAATATTGAACGTCGTATGTTGCGCAGAATGGGATGGCGCGGCCCATTACATATAATAAATGCAGATAAAAATTATGGCGAATTTGAATCACGCATTAACGCGGTTAAATCTATGCGCGGGTTGAAAATTTTATGTGATTGGATTGTATTCTTGGATGCAGACGATGTCTTGTTGGATGCAGGTGTGCCAAATGTCACAGAAAATATTTTTGCGATTGTGCAAAATGCAACAACCATCAGCGATAACATTACCGACATATTCAAAATTACGCCCTCGTGGGTAAACGGTGGCGGCCAGGGAAATAACGGTCCGCACTTTGAGATTACCGGTACAATCATACGTCGGTGTGTGTTGGACGAATTTGCCGATTTCATAACTGAAATATTGCCAAAATTAAATCGTGATTTGCGCCATACGCGTTATCGTGTGCCGATTGCCCAGGTTTTATGGCTGGCATTAAAGGCGTTTATGCAACTGCGCCATCCGGATATGTCGCCGATATATATGAATCAAACGAATTACGTTGCCATTAAAATGGGACATGCGCCGGTAAAATACGGACGTCGGACACCCGTTGGTGCCAATGCCCAGGCAATGATAAATGAAACAATCAAAAGATTTTTAAAAACTTTTGAATCCGCGGCAAAAATTGTTGCACGTGCAGCATAATGCGCTATAATCTCCACAACATAAAAGGGGCAAAAATGACATACAATGATATAAGAAAATTGTTTTTGAATTATTTTGAATCACATGGACATAAAATTGTTCCGTCTGCATCGTTAATTCCAAATGACCCAACGGTTTTGTTTACGGTTGCCGGTATGGTGCCGTGGAAGAATATATTCCTTGGAACCGAAGCTGCACCCGCCCCGCGTGTTGCCGACGTTCAAAAGTGTATTCGTGCCGGTGGAAAACACAACGATTTAGAAGATGTCGGTGTTGACGGGCGGCATCATACTTTCTTTGAAATGTTGGGTAATTGGTCTTTTGGCGATTATTTCAAAGAAGGCGCATTGGAAATGTCATGGGATTTATTGACCAACGTTATTGGCATTGATCCAAACAGATTGGTTGTGACCGCACACGAAACCGATGACGAGGCCGCAACATTGTGGAAAAAAATTGCGGGCAAAGAGGCCATTCGTCTTGGCAAAGATAATTGGTGGTCGGCGGGTGATACCGGTCCATGTGGCCCGTGCAGTGAAATCTTTTATGATTTTGGTGAAGATGTGCCGGGGGGATTACCGGGCAGCCCAGATGAAGACGGTGGACGTTATGTCGAAATATGGAACGATGTTTTCATGCAATATAACCGCGATGCAAATGGCAATCTGACCGATTTACCAAATAAAAATGTTGATACTGGTGCGGGGTTGGAACGCTGGGCGGCAATGCTCCAGGGCAAGACGGATAATTATGATACAGATTTATTTGTGAACCTTAAACGTGCGGTCAGTGATGTGACTGGTGTCGTGGAAACGGCGGAAAATAGAACCAGTTTCAAGGTTATTACCGACCATTTACGTTCTGTTGGTTTTGCGATTGCGGATGGTGTAATTCCATCAAATAGCGACCGTGGATATGTGATTCGTCGCATATTACGTCGTGCAATGCGCCATGGACAATTATTGGGACATTCGGGTGCGTTACTGTCGAAATTATATCCGGCATTGGTGGCGGAAATGGGCGCCGCATATCCAGAATTGGTTCAGAATCAATCTCATGTTATAGAGGTTATAAATAACGAAGAAAACTCCTTTGCGGATATGCTGAACAACGGTATGAAATTATTGGATAACGAAGTACCAAAGGTTCAAAATGGAATCTTGCCGGGTACGGTCGCCTTCAAATTATTTGACACGTATGGGTTTCCACTTGATTTAACACAAATGATTTTGCGTGATAAAAATATCAGTGTTGATGTCGCGGGTTTTGAATCGGAAATGGCCGCACAAAAAGAACGCGGTCGCGCCGATACACGCGGAACAAAAACATTTTGGGAATCGCGTGGTGAATTGCCTGCGACCGATGACAAATCAAAATATGCGCCGGACGAAACCATGGAATCCAAGGTTTTGGCGATATTACGTGACGGCGAATTTGTTGATTCTGCAAATGAAGGCGACACGGTAGAGGTTGCATTGGATAAAACCAATTTCTATGGTACCCAGGGTGGCCAGGTCGGCGATATGGGCGAATTAAAAATTGGTGATACGACCGTCCTTAATGTGACCGAGGCCGCGCGTGCAAACAATATCGTTTTGCATCGTGGAACCGTGGTTGGCAAGGTTTCTGTGGGCGATACGGTTAAAACAATTGTAAATATGCAAAACCGTACACAAACCGCACGTGCACATACGGCAACGCATTTATTGCAGGCGGCATTACGCAGGGTTTTGAATACCGATGTTGAACAACGTGGGTCTAAGGTTGCACCAGATTCTGTTCGTTTTGACTTTTCGTTTGGTCGTGCAATGACCGACGAAGAAAAGACAGCAGTTGAAAATCTGGTCAATGAATGGATAAATGCGGATATGATCGTTACGCACGAAGAAATGTCAATCGATGCGGCAAAACAACGCGGTGCTATGGCATTGTTTGGTGAAAAGTATGGCGATGTCGTGCGTGTAATAACAGCGGGCGATGTATCATGCGAATTGTGCGGTGGAACACACATTAATCATACCGGCGAAATTATTCGTGCCAAAATAAATAAAGAAAAATCTATCAGCAGTGGTATTAGACGCATAACAATGTCTGTAGGTGTATTGGCTGCATAATAGGAAACAATAAAAACGGATGCAAAAGTGTCCGTTTTTTGTTGACATAAAATTGTAAATTTTCTTATAATCCATTGAAAATATCCAAGAGGGGGAAAGTGCACTTTTTACGCGTTCTTTTTTCGTTTGTTTTTGCTGTGATGGTTTGCACACCCGCCGTCTGTGGCGTCGGTGATACAGATAATCGTTATTATGTTAGTGATTCTGATTGGGCAAAACCGCCATACAACAGTTTTGTGCGATTAAAAGAAGTGGTTGGTCCTAGTAACGCTTATGTATGTACGGGGCAATATATTGCGAAAAATTTGATACTATCGGCGGGACATTGTACCAATGATAAACCAATAGAATTTAAAGCCTCTAATTATAAAAAACAGGAATTCAAAGTAAAGTTACTGGAAACAGGGTACAAAGAGATGTACAAGCCGGGGGACTGGGCGATATTTTTAGTTGAAGACCCCCAATATTATGGTGATACATTTTTTGATCCAACCGATCCGAAACAAACAATCACGGGTGTTATAAACGCCGGTTATGGTTATGTCAAGGTACTTAGTGAACGAGAACTTAATACAATAAGAGAGGTTCTAGGTGAAACCAACCTGACGACCAGCAAAGAAAGATCATTTGAAGATATATTAAGAAATTTCGAAGACCAGTTATCTGAGAAAGGGATTTTATTAATGGGGTTGTTTGGTGATACCGATCGGCTAAAGGCCAGTGAGTGTAATATCGTTTTCGAAGATTGTTCTGGAAACCTCACACCGGCATGTAATGGTCAATATTTAAGACGGGCTGCCAAACATCCAGACATCCTTGCCACAACCTGTGATAATTGGCCTGGTAACAGTGGTGGTGGTTATATCGCGGGCAATAAACTTTATGGTGTGTGTTCATATGGCACAGATTCATTGATTGACAGCAAAAACACTGATTATATGGCATCGGCAAAACAATTTATAAGCGCGGTTAATAAATGGAAACAAAAATACCCCGCCACGGGTGGCCAAAGCGGTGGCGGTTCCGCCGGTGTAACATCAGGCCAGGGCTCGGGGGGATTGTCGGCCATCGCCCAGGGGGGCGGCAATAACGCATTGGTATCTCTTGCGGGCGGTGTTATCGACGGCATTAGCCAATCTCAACGGGTGCCAACACAAGGCGATATTGATGAATTAACCCAGACTTTACAAACACAAGAGACAAATATATTGACCGCGTTACCAAATGCTGGCAACTCTAATGCCAATGCATTGGCCTTTATAGGGCGGGTTGCAGAACATCAGGTTACCAGTGATCGTCTAACCGCGTTGATAGAACGTTACAAGGCCGCCAAAGAAAACGAACAATCGTTGGCGAACCGTACATTAACGGCGGCATCTACGGCGGCAACGGGTTTGGGATTAATGACCGCGGCATCTGCGTATTCTGAAAAACAGGCGGACGAAGCCGCCGAACAAGATATGTCGGCGTACCTTGCCACGTTCCGTTGTGAATACGGCAAAGGACAATCATCCAAGGCCGGTAATGAAGAAATAACTCTGCCGGGGGGAAATGAACTGTTGGGGTATTACAGCGAATATAAATCATTGGCGGACAGTTTGAAAAATGTGAAAAAGGCATTGGGGATGCGCCCAGGCATAGAACAAGAAGTTGTATATGATAAAGCGGAAAGTGGGTTATATAAATACGCATCAACGGGTATAACCGATGGTGCATTTACATCATTGTCACGTGCATTAACCGACCCCGAAGGTAAAGATGCCGCCGAATGGAATGCGCAAAAAGAAAAGACGGCCAAGAATCTTAAAACGGGGTTAATCGCGGCGGGTGCGGGTATTGTTGGTGGCATTGCCGGGGATATGTTAATAAATGGTAAAAAAAGTGGCGGTGATGGAACCGGCCTTGGTGACATTTTAGATGGTGTAAGAAATACGGATGGTATCGGTGGTGGACTTGGAACTGCGCTGGGGGGCGCGATGGGAACACTCACCAACCCCGAAGGCGAAACCACTGAAACAGATGAAGAGATAACTGAAACAGATGAAGAAGTCACAGAACCCGAAGCAGGCGAAGAAGTGGTAAACGCGGAAAATGGGCGCCCTGGGCGTAATCCAGGTGGTCAGGTTTCGGCGGTAATCGCATACCCGTGGACATGGTTCTTTGCATCTATGGAATCTACGGAATTTGATGCACCAATACGAACAGTAAAAAGCAAAAACAAAGTAACTGGGGAAGAAACAACATCTGAAAAAACAGTTGAAGATACAATAAAGGGCGATGTTACACAGGTTGTAAAGTTCCTTAAAGAGGATACCACAAATGCCGAAATGCAATGCATAACCGTTGATTCAAATCCAGCGGGCTTTGCGGAAATACTTGCCAAACGTTACGAACAAGATTTGCCAGAATTGGTACCCGATATTAAATATGAAATTCGTGTGAACCAATCACCACGTTATAAGTGCGATCGTAGCGCTGAATCCTGTCAGGATATTGTCACAACCATCCATAATCGCCCATGTGGTGATAGTGATTAAAACCGTTTGACACATCAATTTAAAATTTTCTATAATTTTCGTAACGGTTGTATAGGGGAGAAGCCTTGCGATTTTTGCGTTGGATTTTTGTTTTTGTATTGTGTGCCGCACCGTTAACGGCATATTGTGGGTCATGTCAAGCAGACTCCACTGATACGCTGTATTGTAACCAACCGGGCAATCCGGATTCATGTAATATCGGCGATTACGCGGCATTTACGACAGGGATTAAAAGATGTGAATTTGATGGTCGTTGGGTGGATGGCTATTCAGATGCACCGGTTTTAGAATGTGTGACATTATGTAAAAACTTGAACAATTTACTATATATGTGGATTGACGACGAACTATATGTATATCGCAGGGTGTATAAAGAAAGAACAGTAAGTCCCTTGTCAGATTTCGCACGTTGTGATAAAAATAAAACCAATGCAAATTTCTTTCTGCATAACAATAACCGGGATAAGTCCAAATCTTGGTATGTGACATGTTCTACGGAACCTGTATCCACCCAAACCCAACCACAAAATACAAGTAATAAAATCACAATCAATGGGGTCGTGAAAAATCGTAACGGCGAGGTACTTTCTGGCGCGCTGGTCGAAGTTAGCAATACACAAAAGGTAAAAACTGATTCTAATGGTAAGTTTAAATTAAACGATGTTGATAAAACCAAGAATGTAAGTATATCGCATGACGGATGCGCCATTGTTGGCAGAAAGGCGGATACATTACAAAATGCAACGGTGGAATTGACCTGCGTCGCATCACAGCCAAGTGGGCAAAGTGGCAGTGCAGGTTCCATTGTTACAGCAGGGCAATGTATGACCAAGGAAGGATCAGGTTCTGGAAATTTTTGTTGGTGTGATTCTCATATAGACAATTCATCGAGATGTAGATTTTCACACTTGTTTAATGATCAGGCCGGAAAATGCAAAGGATCAAATGCACAAACAGTGTGCGATAATTTCTGTAAAGGCAAGGCCAGCGAAATGCAACGCATATGCGAATGTATGGAGGGCGGCCAAGATAAATCTGTTTGCGCAAATAATGTGGATCCAGCAAATCCGGAATGTGGTGTTATTGGCAAGAAAGAATGTAATACGAATTATAAAATCTGTGAAAAAAACGGTGAAACACGTGATTGTACGGGTAATATGCTGTTGCCACACACAACCGAAGGAAAATGTGTGGCCGCCAATCGGACAGGATACAAAATTTGTATTTCCACAAAATGCGAAGATAATTACGAGGCCAGCCAAGGATTCTGCAAGAAAAAAACTAATACCCCAACCAGTAAAGTCACCATTACTGCGACACTCAAATATCATTCCGAAGGTACAGATAAAGTGATTCACGGTGCCAAAATTATCGTCAATTCGCAGGTTACAGATACCGTTACAGATGAAAATGGAAAATTTAAATTAAGCGATATTGATAGCAACGCTTTGTTGGGTATATCATTTCCTGGGTGTGATTATGAAGCATTTCGCTCGGTATCAGATTATATAAATGAAGATTATAACTCGTTCATAGTTGTATGTGGTGATTGTATGGAATCGGGTGGAACACCTGGTGAAAATGATGAATGCATATGTAACGGTGAAAACCTGCAACAATCCGAGGATAAAAAAACATGTGTTGCCAGCGATACAGAACAAACTGGCGAGGAACCTGTGTCTGCGGACGATGTGGATGAAGATATAGGTGTGGAAGCCCCCCCAGAACTACCATGTGGTGGGGGAACGCAAAACGAAGATGGTACATGTGATTGCAATGCCGACGATGCGCACCTTGTGCCAACCGAAGATGGTTCTTGCGATTGTGCCGATGGATATCATCGTGATGAAGCAAATGCATGTATTGAAAATACCGAAGAAACCCCAAATCCCACAAACGACCCAATCGTAACAACATCTGAAACGACATCAGATCTCGATAATATGCGGAGGGCACCGACCGAATTAAACGAGTTAAAACAAGCCGAAGATAAATATAAAAAGGCCAAAGAAAACGAACAATCGTTGGCAAACCGTACATTAACGGCGGCATCTACGGCGGCAACGGGTTTGGGGTTAATGACCGCGGCATCTGCGTATTCTGAAAAACAGGCGGACGAAGCCGCCGAACAAGATATGACGGCGTACCTGGCCACGTTCCGTTGTGAATACGGCAAAGGACAATCATCCAAGGCGGGTAATGAAGAAATAACTCTGCCGGGGGGTAATGAACTATTGGGGTATTACAGCGAATATAAATCATTGGCGGATAATCTGAAAAACACTAAAAAGGCATTGGGGATGCGCCCAGGCATAGAACAAGAAGTTGTGTATGATAAAGCGGAAAGTGGATTATATAAATACGCATCAACGGGTATAACCGATGGTGCATTTACATCATTGTCACGTGCATTAACCGACCCCGAAGGTAAAGATGCAACCGAATGGAACGAACAAAAGGATAAAACCGCCAAGAAATTAAAGGGCGGTGCGATTGCGGCGGGCGCGGGTGTTGCCGGTGGCATTGGGGGCGATGCATTAATGAATACCGATATGATTCAAAATATCAAAGACGCGTTTAAAAAATAACCTCTCAAATTATTTGTTGCCCCAAGGTAAAAGTGGTGGTATCATACCGGCACATGTAACAAAAAGGAAAAATTATGTTATTAAAAGGTAAAAAGATTTTAATTACTGGCGTTGCAAACGATTGGTCTATGGCATGGGCGATTGCCAAACGTGCGCATGAAAATGGTGCAGAAATTGCGATGCCGTATGCGATGCCGGCATTGGAAAAACGTGTGCGTCCATTGGCGGAACAAATTGGTGCCAAATTCGTCCAAGAATGCAACGTGCAAAACGACGAACAAATGGATTCACTGTTTGCAAACATTGAAAAAGAATGGGATCATTTGGACGGTATGTTGCATGCGATTGCGTTTTCGGACAAAAACGAATTGACGGGCCGCTATGCCGATACAACGCGTGAAAATTTCAAAAACACAATGGATATTTCTGTGTATTCTTTGGTCGATTTAACACGTCGGGCATCGAAACTTATGACAGACGGTGGTTCAATCGTCACATTAACATATTTCGGTGGTGAAAAGTCCGTTCCAAATTACAACGTGATGGGTGTTGCAAAATCTGCATTGGATTCGTCGGTTCGTTATTTGGCATCGGATTTGGGGCGCGATAAAATCCGCATTAATGCAATCAGCGCTGGTCCAATTTTGACATTGGCATCCAGTGGCGTTGGCGGTATGAAATCGTTGTTGCGCCTTAATTCAGAACAAACACCGCTTCGTCGTAATATGACATTGGATGATGTGTCGGGTGCGGCGCTGTATTTGTTAAGTGATTTGTCATCTGCCGTAACTGGGGAAGTTCATCACGTTGATTGTGGATATTCTTCAACTGGCATGATGCCGAACGAATTAAAGAATCTGTTGCTGAAAGCGATGGACGAACAATAAAAACAAACCCCGCGATTGCGGGGTTTTTTAATTATGTTTTTTCATTGTATTATTTGCGTAGATTTTTTATAATATTGGTATGACAAAAACGGCTGATCTTTTTATCCGTGCCGAGCACGCAGAATTAATAAAAAAACTAAATGAATGGGACATTGCGTATCACCAAAATGATGCGCCAATCGTTGATGATGCAACATACGATGCGGCGAAAAAACGCGCATTGGCCATTGAAGAAGAATACCCGGAACTTGCGCAAAATGGCGCGTCTACGCATGTTGGCGCGGCGCCGTCGACCAAGTTTAAAACATACACTCATTCGGTGCCAATGCTGTCTATTTCCGATGTGTTTGACGAAGGCGAGGTTGCCGATTGGTTTAACAAATTACCGAACAAAGATTTATTTATCGAATTAAAAGTTGATGGTGTTTCGTATGCCGCGCGTTATGAGCATGGGGTGTTGGTGCGTGGGCTGACGCGGGGCAGTGGTGTTGCCGGCGAAGATATTACGGAAAACCTTAAAACCATACCCGATATTCCACAAAAACTTTCGGGTGAATATCCCGATGAAATAGAGGTTCGTGGCGAAGTATATATGTTGCGCGATGATTTTATTGCTCTTAACGCAATTGCAGCGGAAACCGGTGATAAAGTTTTTGCAAATCCACGTAATGCGGCGGCGGGATCATTGCGCCAGTTAAATCCACAAATAACCGCGTCGCGACGTTTGTCTGCATTTGGATATACCTATGGTGCGGTGTCCGAAAAAATGTGGAAAACACAATCAGAATATTTTGACCGCTTGGAATCGTGGGGATTTAAAACGACGCGTCATTGGGCGCGGCATGCGCAAACTATGGATGAAATTCAGGCGATGTATAACGATATAATTCTGACGCGTGCCGATATCCCATTTGATATTGATGGTTTGGTAATAAAGGTAAACGATGTCGCAACCCAGGAACGCATGGGCGCCCGCGCCAACAGTCCCCGGTGGGAGGTCGCATATAAATTTCCCGCCGCACGTGCGGTGACGACACTGCGCGGAATTACAATTCAGGTTGGGCGTACGGGGGTTCTGACCCCGGTGGCAGAACTAGAACCAATAAATATTGGTGGTGTTGTTGTTTCGCGTGCGACGTTGCACAATGCCGATGAAATTGCGCGATTAAATGTGCGCGTCGGCGATAAAGTGACCGTTCAACGTGCGGGCGATGTTATACCCCAAATTGTTGGTGTCGCCGAACATGACGCCGATGCGGTCGATTTTGTGTTTCCTAACAAATGCCCGGTTTGTGGTGGTGACGTAGTGCGCAGCGAAGGCGAGGTCGCATATCGCTGTGTAAACACTTTGTCATGTCCGGCACAAAGAATTGGCGAATTAGAACACTTCGTGTCACGCAGTGGTTTTGATATAGATGGCATCGGTACTCGTCAAATCGAATTATTCATTTCGCGCGGTTGGATGGAAAGTCCGGCGGACATATTTACATTGATTGAAAAACATGGTGACGAAATCCGTAGTATGGATGGGTTTGGTGATAAATCGGTTGAAAACCTGCGCCAATCTATTGAAAACGCGCGCACCCAGGAATTGCATCGGTTCTTGACTGCAATCGGTATCCCAGATGTTGGCAAAACAACGGCGAAATTATTGGCAAATAATTTTGGAAATTTGGAATCTGTACGTGCGGCGACTATGTCGGATTTAACGGCGATTGATGGTATCGGTGATGTCATGGCGCGCGAGATTGTTTCGTTCTTTGGGAACGCGCGCAATATTGCGATTTTGGATGAATTATTGAAATATGTGACGGTCAAGACGGCGATAAAAACCGTTGCAAAAACGCCGGTATCGGGCAAAAAAATTGTGCTGACGGGAACGCTTGCAAACTATGGTCGTGATGATGCGCGCGAAATATTGGAGCGCATGGGCGCGCGGGTCCAGGGGTCTGTGTCCGCCAAGACAGATATCGTTTTGGCCGGTGCGGATGCCGGTTCAAAATTAACCAAGGCCCAAGAATTAGGAATAACGATTTGGGATGAATCTGATTTTGAACGCTTAATTCAAAACGCGAGGGCGGGCGATGGCGGACAATAGAAAACGCGACAACGTACGCGATACCAGTCGTGCCGAAGAACCCAAAAAAGTATCGTTTAAATGGCGATTGATTGTGTGGTGTTTTAATTTGGCACTGGTCATGATAGTTGGAATCGCTTTTTATGTTGGGATAATTTATTTTCGTATGCCGTCATTGGACGCAATATTAAATGAAACGCGCGCACCGGCAATTGTATTCTTAGATAAAAATGGCGCCGAAATACGCAGTTCTAACAAGATTATGGGTACACCTGTATCGGTTGATACATTACCCCCACACGTATGGCAGGCAATTGTCGCAATTGAAGATAAACGTTTCTTTACACATGGACCATTTGATACACGCGCGATATTTCGTGCGGTTATATTAAATGCGGTGCGCGGACATTTCGCGGTTGGTGGGTCGTCCATTACGCAACAAACCGCCAAGAATATATTCCTGTCGCGTGACAAGAAAATATCGCGCAAGGTCCAAGAACTTATTTTATCGTATTGGTTGGAAAATCGTTTTGATAAAAAACAGATTCTTGATTTGTACATGAATCGTGTGTCGTTGGTTGGCGGTTTGCGTGGCATAGATGCGGCGGCGCGTGCGATGTTTGGACGTGCGGCAACGGAACTTTCACTTGCTCAATCTGCGCAAATTGCGGCAATGTTAAAGGCACCAACCATATACAGCCCATATCGCAATCCGCAAAAAAATATAAATCGTGCACGCGTTATATTACAAGAAATGGTACGCCAAGGTTACATTGATATAACGGTGGCACGTGCGGCGGCGGCGGAATTGGCACCGGCGGCGGGAACGCCTGATACGAACCTGTATCGTTATTGGACGGACTTTGTTACCGATGAATTGAAATCCCGTGTTGGCGCAATGGATTCAGATATTTTTGTGCACACTACATTGGATACAAAATTGCAAAATAAAATTACAAATGCTATCACTGCGCATACCGGTGTGCACCAAGGTGCCGCCGTTGCAATGGCGCGTGATGGTGCAATTCGTGCAATGGTCGGTGGCACCGATTACCAGGTCAGTCAGTTTAACCGTGCAACCGCACGCAGGCAACCCGGCAGTGCGTTTAAGCCAATCGTATATCTTACTGCATTGGAAAATGGCATGACACCGGAATCAATGGTGAACGATTCACCGTTTGCAGTTGGCGATTATAACCCGAAAAATTATAATGAAAAATATTATGGTGATATCACATTGGCAACGGCATTTGCAAAAAGTGTTAATTCTGTGCCATTGAAATTAACCGCCCAGTATGGATTAGATTCCGTGCTAAATATGGCGGCCCGTTTGGGCGTTGGGGGAAAATTGCGACGCGAATTTTCAACTGTCCTGGGTGCATCAGAAATGACGTTGCTGGATTTAACAAATGTGTACGCGGTTATATGGAATAATGGAATGTCTGTGCATCCATATGCAATCACCCGCGTCACAGATGCCCGTGGCAACGTGATTTATGAACGTAACCCATCGGACACGATACAAATAATTTCACCTGATACGGTAAATTACATGACCGAATTATTGGCAGATGTTATAAAGCCAAACGGTACCGGACATCGTGCCGCAGCCACAACGGTTATTGGCGGTAAAACCGGAACCAGTAACGATAATCGCGACGCGTGGTTTGTCGGTGCAACTGATAAGTTTATAATTGGCGTGTGGGTCGGGAACGATGATTTTACGGCGATGTCGTCACGCATAACCGGTGGCACAATTCCCGCCGAAATATTCCATGATATTGTAAAATAACACCCGCCAAGAATCCTTGACGGGATGCGGTGTAAAAAAGGATAAAATATTATCTGGTTGGTCTGTCGATGAACATCAATATCAACCACACAACTGCGGCGAGACCGATAATTGCATAGACGATATTGCTGACCATTGTGGCGGGGCCGAACAGCCATGCGACCAAATCAAAGCCGAATATGCCGACCAATCCCCAATTTATTGCCCCAACAAAAGTTAGCGGTGCAAGAATGTAATCTGTTAATGCTTTCATTTTTCTTCTCCCATTAAGAAATTGTTGTAATTCGTCCTATGGACAATTGCATTATATCGCATTGGCGGTATACCAGACAATACGAACAAATACCTATGTTAGTGGCTAAGTAAATTCGAATCGTCATAATGGTGAAAAAGCACCGTCATTCCGGCGCAGGCCGGTATCTCTTTATTACCGCCTGATAACGAAGAGATACCGCTTTTCAGCGGTATGATGACAAAAAATTACAGGGGGACAATAAAAAAACCGCCCAAACGGGCGGTAAAATTAGAATCCGAAGACCATTCTTTGTTTCGATTGACGTTTCTTTTCGTTGCGAACGGCTTCTTCTTTCAAACGTTTGCGTTTTGTTGTTGGTTTTTCATAACGCTGGCGTTCTTTCATTTCGCGATAAAGTCCTTCTTTTTGAGATTTACGCTTTGCAACACGCAATGCCTGTTCAACGTTGTTATCACGTACAAGAACCTTGACCATAAACTATTCACCCCCTTTTGGCGATTTTATCTATTCTTTATTATTTCTGGTGGAGCTGATGGGACTCAAACCCACGACCTCCTGAATGCAAATCAGGCGCTCTAATCAACTGAGCTACAACCCCAGAACTGTGCAGGCCATATTTTATGTGTATTTCATACAAAAGTCAACAAAAAAGTTCGGTTTCCAAAAATAAAGTTTTTATTGTCCATGGCAAAAAAATTATTTAAAATGGCACCCATGAAAACAAAGATAGAAATTGATAGACCAATTGTTATGGTCGGCCTTATGGGGGCGGGCAAGACCAGTGTCGGGCGTGCATTGGCGCACCATTTGGGCGTTCCGTTTATTGATTCTGATAAAGAAATCGAACGTGCGGCCGGATGCAGTGTTGTGGATATATTCTCGCTTTATGGGGAAAAAGAATTCCGTCGTGTCGAACGCCAAATCGTAGACCGCCTTATTGATTCACCACCGCGGGTCAAGGTTATTTCCACCGGCGAAGGTGCGTTTATCACCCCGGAAATTAGAAATCGTGTTCTAAAAGATGCGGTTAGCATTTGGTTAAAAGCAGATTTGGATTTATTGGTAAAAAGAACCAAGTTTCGTGATACCCGCCCACAACTTTTGCATAATGATAGTAAAAAAATCCTTGCTCAATTGATTGCAGAGCGGTATAACACATATGCAGAGGCAAACATAACCGTTGAAACGTTTGACGAAAGTCTGCACAAAACGTTGGCCAAGGTCGTGGATGCATTGAACCAACACTTAAACCAAAAGGAGCAAAACAATGGCAAGTAAATTTTTAAAGGAATTTCGCGACTTTGCGGAACGCGGTAATGCAATCGACATGGCAATCGGTATCATCGTCGGGTCTGTGATGACCAGTGTGGTCAATTCATTGGTCAAAGATGTTATTATGCCACCGATTGGGCTTTTAATTGGCGGTGTTGATTTTTCACAATGGTTCTTTGTTTTGGCGGGCGGAAATGGCCAGACATTTAACACAATCGCCGAAGCCCAGGCCGCAGGTGCCACAACACTTAATTTGGGTGTGTTTTTGAATACGGTTATCAGTTTCCTTATCACAATGTTTGCGGCGTTCTTGATTGTTCGTACCGTTAACAAGATGAAATCTAAAAAGGCGGTTACAACACGTGCGTGCCCATATTGTAAACAGACGGTTGATATGACGGCGACAAAATGCCCACATTGTTGCTCTGCTTTAGAGGCAGGCGAGGTTAAACCGGCCGAAGAAAGCGATTTATCAAAAGGTTTAAAAAGCCTTAAGAAAATGGTAAAGATTAAAAAATAAAAAATGCCCCGTTTGGGGCATTTTTAAATTCATTGGCCGCCGCCAAAGATGCCGTATGGAGTATTCAAGTTATTCACTTGCAAAACTTTCGTATATTCTGTATGTTGCAAAGTGAAAGGAGTCAAAAATGAAATGGACAATTATACTGGCAATCATCATACTTGGAATCGCTGGATACTTTATGTTTTCCGGAAATAGATGGGATAATGTGTTTCCCAAGAATCCCGAAGTTATCACACAGAAAGTACATTTTCATAATCGGTACGGAATAGAACTTACCGGTGATTTATATATGCCGAAAAAGAAAACCGCCGACAAAATGCCTGCAATTGCGGTGTCCGGTCCATTTGGCGCGGTTAAAGAACAATCGTCTGGTCTGTATGCCCAAGAAATGGCATCACGTGGATTTATAACATTGGCATTTGATCCATCGTTTACTGGTGAAAGTGGTGGAAATGTTCGTTATGTGGCATCACCCGATATAAACACCGAAGATTTTTCGGCTGCGGTTGATTATCTGGCAAATCGCAAAGATGTCGATGCAGAAAAAATTGGTATTATTGGTATCTGTGGCTGGGGGGGCATGGCGATTAATGCGGCCGCTATGGATACACGTATCAAGGCAACAGTCGCATCAACCATGTATGATATGACGCGCGTAAATGCAAATGGATATTTTGACGCAGATGATAACGCAGATGCACGTTTTGCAAATAAAAAATCATTGAACGAACAACGCACGATTGACTATAAAAACGGCGAGTACGAATTGGCTGGCGGTGTGGTTGATCCATTGCCAGATGATGCACCACAATTTGTTAAAGATTATTATGCGTATTACAAAACACCACGCGGATATCATAAACGTTCATTGAATTCAAATGGTGGTTGGAACAAAACAAGTTCTTTGTCGTTTATCAACATGCCGTTGTTGCAATATGCACATGAAATTCGCACTCCTGTATTACTGATACACGGTGAAAAGGCCCACAGTCGTTATTTTAGCGAAGGTGCATTTGCTAAACTTACCGGCGATAACAAAGAGTTAATGATTATTCCAGGTGCAAACCATGTTGATTTATACGACAATATGGAAAAGATACCATTTGATAAACTGGAACAATTCTTTAAAACAAATTTAAAATAAAAAAGGATACAGTATGAAAAAATCAACTATTGCGGCATTGGGTGCTGCGGCTGTAATTACGACAGGGGTTGGTTTGCATTATGCAACCGCTTCGAATGATGTGCCGGTTGTATATTTTACACGTGATATTTCGCCCGCGGGTTTGGTTCGTGCATATCATGCATTAAATTGGAAACCAACCGGGAAAGTCGGTGTAAAAATGAGTACCGGTGAATCCGCCAAGACAAACTATCTGCGACCAACACTTATCAAAGATTTAATTGAAGAATTGGACGGTACAATTGTTGAATGTAATACTGCCTATGCCGGCAACCGCAACGACAGTAAATCACATTGGGCGGCAATACGTGAACGTGGATTCTTGGATGTCGCGCCTGTTGATATCATGGACGAAGAGGGCAGTATGACGTTGCCCGTCAAAGGTGGAAATCGTTTGACCGAAAATTATGTCGGAACGCATTTTACGAATTATCCGTCATATGTCGTTTTATCGCATTTCAAGGGACATCAGATGGCCGGATTCGGTGGCGCATTAAAAAACATTTCTATTGGTTTTGCATCGTCCATGGGCAAGGCATGGATTCACAGTGGGGGCACATCCAAAGATAATCCATGGGGTGGTGAACAAGATGCGTTTTTGGAATCTATGGCAGACGCATCCAAGGCGGTTACAGATTATGTTGGACGCGACAATATGGTTTATATCAATGTATTAAACAGAATCAGTATCGATTGCGATTGTAATGCAAACCCAGCCGAACCAGATATTCATGATATTGGTATTTTGGTATCACGCGACCCGGTTGCCATTGATCAGGCCGGTATAGATATGGTGTCCAATGCCGATGGTAATAAAAAACTGATGGAACGTATCGCTGATCGTAACGGCTTGCATACATTAGAGGCGGCCGAAAAAATTGGTGTCGGTTCACGGAAATATAAATTGGTTAACTTGGACGAGGATTAAAAAATGCCCCGTTTGGGGCATTTTTAAATCCTGGGGCGGATGACCGGATTGCACACAACCTTGGCCTATTCCTGATTGGTGTCTCGAAAATCATTTTTGTACTTGACAGTTTATTTTTTTTGTGCTATTATATGTTCATAAAATTAAAAGGATAAAAATGAAAAAGAAAATACTATTATTGGCGTTGGCGCTCGGGTTGTCTAATTGTATTCCAACCGAGATCGTAGCGCAAGATTTTCGTAAGGCAAAAAAAGAACAAAAAATCGCGGAAAAAGCAGAAAAAGAACTATCAGTGGATACAGTATTGGTTCTTTGGGTAAACAGAGTGGTTAGCAGCGATGCAAATGGAGGTTATAGTAATATAAATGCGCGGGTTGTAACCAAATATGGCCTAGAATACACTATAACTGGAACGTCCAATGATTATTTATTACCTTCTGTGGAGCCTGGTCATGAAGTTGTCGTTCGGAGATTTATGAAACTCACATTGTTAGAAACTAGTGGCAATGGCGGCAGCTATGATTCGAAAGAAGCCAATGAACTTATCGAGAATTTAACAGTAAAACGTATGAAAGAAAATTGGTTATCAAAACAAAAGAAAAAATAAATATAATCCAGCCCATTCGGCTGGATTCTCAAATTCATGGGGCGGATGACCGGATTGCACATCCCAACACTTCGTGTCGGGACCCTTCCACTCGTAAGATTCGAACTTCGCCGGCGCTTGTTCTCATCAACTATCGTGTCGCACCTGCGGTTCAAATCCGGATTCGTCCAGATAAAAAATAAACCACGCCAACGGCGGGTTTGATTTTTTATGGGGCGGATGACCGGATTCGAACCGGCGACATTCGGTACCACAAACCGACGCTCTAACCAGCTGAGCTACATCCGCCATGTGCGAAATGCAGTCTATCATTAAAATATTCGGTTTTCAAGGTTTTTCTTTAATATTGAAAAATGCCCCAAACGGGGCATTTTTATTGTTATTATGTGGCTTTAATGTTGTCTGGATACAACCGAAAGAATCTGCCCCATAGGCAACGCAGGTGTGACGATTATATCCCCGTTTTCTTCTTTTTTCCAGTTGAATATCATTTTTTACTTCTGTTTTCTGTTTCTGTACAATCTGTATTGTATTACAAAAAATAAAATGTCGAATAATAGGTGCAAATTTATATTTTCTATGGTTCAATGTGAATTTGTTGTTTTAATATCATTTCTATTGTAGAATGATACTAATAGCAGGGAAATTCATTATGATAAATAAACGCAAGATTAAAGATATATATGAAAGGTATGCGCCGAACAATATAACTTTACAAGAATTTACCGAAATGGTGGAACGTGACCCAGGGTTGTTGGATTCTATCGTCGGTGAATTTTCAACTTTTAATCCGGAATTGGCCAAAATATACAAAGGGCGTCGTAAACCAGGTGGCCTGTCCGATGATGATTTTCGGATTAAATTAAAAGAATCTATGTCTAAAAATACAATGGATACGGTCGCGCAAAAATACGCGGATATCTATGCTCAAATTATTTGTTCTGATGATGATATTTTATTGGCTGCATGGACATTTAAGTCTTTGAACCGAAAACAGCGGCAAGAACTTGCGTTAAAGATTGTGAACGAGATAAATAATTATTTTGGAATCAATGATAAATTGAAGATTCGTTACCTGGATAAAAAAAATCAGCAACCTATTATCGATTTGCTGGCTGATTTTTATATGAAGATACGCAGTATTATTAGTGGTTATGGATACGAATCCACCGAGTGCAATGCATACTATGATAGTGAATCAACAATAACCATGTTCAGAAATAATGATTTTATGGGTTTTCTGGGCTTTATGTGTACAATTAGTCATGAATACGGACACTTTATTGATAAAAAATACCCTGATTTAGGAAGTTTGGGGGCTCAAATTTCCGCGTATTCAGAACCGATATATTCACTAATAGACCACGAGTCCAACCCAACAGAGGTCAGTTCTTACCGTATTGGCTGTATTGTTATGGACAAGTTAGAAAAAATATTAATAGAGCAGGCAATAAAAAAACCGGAACTTTATACCAAGGCATTAAAAATTTTAATAGATTACGCAGAAACGAAACTTGCTGGGTTGCGTATAAAATATAAAAAATATTTTGAATCTTTGGGGCGGGCTGAAAAAGCTTATCAAGATTTAAAGTTAAAATATATTCGTGAAGAATATCCAAACTATGAATATTTATCGGCAAAGCAGCTGGCGGATATAACACATAAAATTAATCAAAGACCAGATGTGAAACGGTTGTATGATGAATATCACAGGCAAAGAACAGAATGCGCGCCATCAGAGTATAAGCTGTTGGATGCCGCGCTATCACACTACAAAAGCTTGCTGAAGGCACAAAAATCTGACAAAAACTATTTTGACATATTGTTAAATGCATTTGGTTCGTTGTCGTTCTGATTTTCTGGAATTAAGATTTTCCCTTGCCATATAGGCCGTCTTTTTAGTATTTTTAACATATATGAAGAAGGAATTGTTCGATTTTCTAAACACGGACCTGCAATTTATTCGCGGGGTGGGGCCGGTATTGGCGACGCGGTTTGCCGATTTGCTGGGCGGGCGGCGCATATTGGATTTTATGTTGCATATTCCATCATACGTCAAGGATCGTGGCATTATTGATTCTGTTGCAACCGCGACCCCGGGTGATGTTATTACCATAATGGTTCAGGTTAAGTCGCATAAATTGGGCCAGGCCTTTGGTCGCCGTCGTCGCCCAACACGCATAAACTGTGCCGATAAAGCCGGCAAGACGGTTGTTATTCAATTCTTTAATACTAATTTCTTGGATTATTGGGTGAAAAAGTTCCCGATTGGTGAATGGCGGATTGTCAGTGGCAAATTGGAACCTGGCGCAACCGCGACAATTAACCATCCAGAGTTTGTCGAAGAACCCGAAAACGCCGATAAAATTCCAAAAATTCAGGCAATATATCCGTCCGGCGAAGGTATCACGCAAAAAACATTTACAAATATTCGTGACCAAGTTTTTACCGATTTCGATACGAAACTTGCCGGCGAAGACGAACATATTGTCGAATTCTTCGATGCACTGCGTAACGCTCACTTTGCCAAAACAAATGCCGATTTATTACCGATGGCGGACGACATTGTTAAATTGGCGTATTTCGAATTATTGGCACATCAAACCGCAATCGCAATCAGTCGTCGCACCCGTAATGATGAACGTCATCGTCGTACCGTGCGGCCCAAGAAATATGATTTATTGGAAAAGTTTTATGCGTCTTTGCCGTTTGATTTAACAAATGGTCAAAAGACCGTCATAGATGAAATCAAAACTGATATGGCGCGTCCGTTCCCGATGATGCGCCTGGTCCAGGGGGATGTTGGATGCGGTAAAACAATGGTTGCCATGGCGGCAACAATTATGATGGCGGAATGTGGCGGGCAAACGGCGTTGCTGGCGCCGACTGATACATTGGCGGGCCAGCATTATGCAAAACTAAAACCACTGTGCGATAAATTGGGATTGGTATGCGATATATTAACGGGTCGTGACAAAGGTGTGGCACGTCGTGAAAAATTGACGTCACTGCGTTCGGGGCGTACACGGTTGATTGTTGGCACGCATGCACTTTTTTCCGAAGATGTTATCTATAAAGATTTGGGCCTGGTCATTATTGATGAACAGCATCGGTTTGGGGTCGCACAACGTGAATCACTGCGTGCCAAGGGAAATAACCCTGATGTTTTGGCACTTTCGGCGACACCAATTCCACGCACGCTGTCCATGACGATTTATGGCGATATGGATATTTCGATTATCAAAGATAAACCCGCCGGTCGCATTCCAATCAAGACAACGAAGTTGCCACTTGCACGTGTGGGAGCGTTGGTTGAACATCTGAAACCACAAATTGTGTCGGGTGCCAAGGTCTTTTGGGTGTGTCCATTGGTTGCGGATTCGCCTGAATCAGATGCCACCGCCGCAGAACACAGATTTGAAGAACTGAAAAAAAACTTTTCATGTGTTGGTCTTGTTCATGGGCAAATGCCTAAAAATGAACGTGATGCGGTTATGGCAAAATTTGCCGACCCGAATTCAGATATAAAAATTCTTGTTGCCACCACCGTCATAGAGGTTGGTATCGATGTACCCGATGCAACAATAATTGTGATTGAAAATGCGGAAAGATTCGGTTTGGCCGCGTTGCACCAATTGCGTGGGCGCGTGGGGCGGGGTGGGGCACAATCGTTCTGTGTATTATTGTATGGAAACAATGTTTCGCCGGATGGATTAAAACGTTTGGATGTTTTGGTCGAAACAGATGATGGTTTCGTTATCGCGGAACAAGATTTGATGATGCGCGGTGTTGGCGAATTATTGGGAACACGCCAATCTGGATGGATAAACTATCATTTTGTTGAATATCGCGAACATCGGGATTTATTCAAATTGGCATCACGTGCCGCGGCCGATATGGTTCGAATTGAACCATGGGTGCGTGATTTAATGTATGTGTTCGACAGGACAACAACTTTGGGGGCGTGATGCGGAAAATAATTGCGATTTTGATATGCTTGCTTTGCCCGATATCGGGTTTTGCGGCATCCCTTATTAACGACACAGAAATAGAATCTGTGGTCAAAGAAATCGTTGCGCCAATTGCCACCGCCGCGGATATATCGCCGTCACGTATGAAAGTTTATATTGTAAATAACGATGATTTTAATGCCTTTGTCATGAGTGGCGAAGACGTATACATCTATACTGGATTGCTTACCCGTATTACATCGCCAAATGCGTTGCGTGCGGTTGTTGCACACGAAATGGGTCATATGATTGGGGGACATATGGCGCAAATGTCGGCCGCGATAGAGGCGGAAATGAAACGCACATTATTAATCCAGGCGTTGGGTTTGGGACTTATGGTGGCGGGTGGTAATCCATCGCTGGGGGCAGGTGTTATGGCGGGCGCAACATCGATGGCGCGTCAATCTATTTTATCTTTTTCACGTGACGAAGAACGTATCGCCGATGATATGGGGCTTAACCTGATGGTGCGTGCGGGTATGAACCCAAATGGATTCTTGGACGTGTTTAATCAGATGAACGACATGACATCGCATATTGAATCCAAAATAAATCCAAATGCGATAAACCACCCGTTGACATCAGAACGCCTTAAACATGTGCGCGACAGATTGGCGGAACCAGAAATTAAAAATAAAAAATATAAATCTGATTCTGACGATATGATAAAAAAATACGCACTGGTTCGTGCAAAATTGGTTGGGTATCTGGACAATGCAGGGCGCGTAAAAACAATGTATCCATATTCTGACAAAAGTGATGCCGCAATTTATGCGCGTGCAATTGCAAATATGCGCGGTGGCAATTTAGACGGCGCATTGGTTGGAACGCGAACATTGGTATCGCGTTCGCCGAATAATCCGTATTTTTACGAATTGATGGGTGATATAGAATACGCATATGGACACTATGATGACAGTGCAGATGCGTACGAACGCGCATTAAAATTAAAACCAAAATCACCACAAATAGAAACCGCATTTGCACTTGTTTTGATTGAGCGTAATAAACCCGGTGATAAAGAACGCGCTATAGAATTCTGTAAACATGCGATATTGGTCGAAGAAACACCATTGGCATATTGGACATTGGCGCGTGCATATGGCACCGAAGATGGCCGTGCAGATTGGGCAATGGCGGAATATTATCGCATGCAGAAATCACCGGAAAAATCACGCGAATATGCAAAGCGTGCAAAAACGAAACTGCAAAAAAAATCGCCCGAATATATAAAATCGGACGATATATTGAACCAGAAAAAATAGATTTACGATAAAACCTGTTTTTGCAAATCGATTAATTTCTGTGCGCCGGTCGCGGCCATATCCATAATTTCACCCAATTGTGATTTTTCAAAAGGATGTTGTTCGCCGGTTGATTGCACTTCGATAAAGCGACCGGATTCCGCGACAACAAAGTTCGCATCCATTTCGGCATTGGAATCTTCGTCATAGTCTAAATCCAAAATAAGTTCATTGTTCCACAGGCCCGCACTTACCGCTGCAACGTGTTCACGTATTGGGTTTTCACGAATATGCCCATTATCCAGCAACCATTTAACCGCCAAGGCCAATGCAACGAATCCACCGGTCACACTGGCGGTGCGTGTTCCGCCGTCGGCCTGAATCACATCGCAATCAATTGTAATAGTGTTTTTACCAAGTTTTTCCATATCAACAACACTGCGCAGGGCGCGCCCAACCAGACGTGATATTTCGGCACTGCGATGGTCTTTGGCGATTGCATCGCGTGATTTACGTGTGCCGGTTGCGCGTGGCAACATGGCATATTCTGCGGTAACCCAACCGCCAGTTTTATTTTGTAAACGCTTCCATGTTGGTTGGGCGAAATCGACACTGGCGGTGCATAATACATGTGTGCCGCCCATTTTAATCAGACATGAACCTTCGGCCCATTTGTTAACGGCGGTTTCCATTGATACAGGTCTCATTTGATTAGGTTTGCGCAAAGACGGACGTATCATCTGTAATCCTTTTATTTAAATTGGCTTTAAGTATAATTTAGCATCGGATAAAAGCAACTTTTTTATTATAAAATACGCAAGATTTTTTAACCACTTGAAATATTCCTTTTTGGGTGTTAGAATCCAAAACATACATAAAAAACAAAGGGAAAGATAGTTATGAAACGTTCCGATATTATACGTACTATTCAGGTTCAATTTAAACGCATGCGCAATGCTGATGCAGCGGCGGTTTTAGATACGGTGTCCGAAGCAATGATTGATTCTATTGCCGATGGTGATCGTATTGAAATCCGTGGTTTTGGCACTTTTCAACCACGCCCGCGTGCAACCAAGGTTGGGTATAACCCTGTGACGGGGCAACCAATGCATTTGCCGGCAAACACGACAATTCTATTTAAACCAAGTCGTGAATTAACCAAAAAAATGAATGGGTAAGCATTATGTTATTCGGTAAAAAATCCGGAATTAAAAACAAGAATCGTGAAAAATACGACCGCGTTCGTCGGTTGATGTGGATAAAATGCGAATCTTGCGATAAATTGGTGTATTACAAAGATTACAAGGATAATCATTATATCTGTCCGCGTTGTGGCCGGGCATTTATTATGAATCCAAAGCAAAGATTTGATTTGCTGTTCGATGACCGCACGTGGGAAAAAATTCAATTACCAACGTTACCGGATGATCCACTGAATTTTGTAGATAGAATCCCATATTCAGAACGTTTGGCCGAAGGGCGCAGTGATACCGGATACAATGACGCGGTTACAACGGCGGACGGTCGCATTGGTGGTATCCCAACAACGATATGTATTTTGAACGGCGAATTTATGATGGGGTCAATGGGACGTGTTGCCGGTGAGGGTATCGTGGCCAGTGCCGAACACGCAATTCAGATGCATCAACCCTTGATTATGGTGGCGTGCAGTGGTGGCGCCCGTATGCAAGAAAATATATTATCCCTGATGCAGATGGCGCGTACAACCGTCGCCGTAAATAAATTGCATGCGGCCAAGATTCCGTATATTGTGTTATTAACCGATCCAACGTATGGCGGGGTGACGGCATCTTTTGCAATGTTGGGTGATATTAATATTGCAGAATCTGGTGCGCGTATTGGTTTCGCGGGGCGTCGCGTTATTGAACAAAATATTCGCGAAAAATTACCCGCAAATTTCCAAACGGCGGATTATTTGTATGAACATGGTATGGTGGATATGGTTGTTCCACGTGTCGAGCTGAAATCACGTCTGGAAAAAATATTGGCTGTTTTAACGCACCAATCACGTACCGTGGAAAAGATAACAACCCAAACTCCGGCGGATTCAGATTCTTCCAAAAAGGCACGTGGCATGGGTGAAAATGCTGCGTATGACAAAGTTTTATTGGCGCGAAATGAAAATCGCCCGCATTTCTTGGATTATATCAATGGTATTGTATCGGATTGGACATACCTTGCCGGCGACAGATTGTTTGGTGAAGACGCGGCAATGTGTGGCGGTATTGGTTTTTGGAACGGGTTCCCTGCGGTGATTTTGGGTCAAGAAAAGGGTCGCACGATTGAAACACGTCAACTGCACCGCTTTGGCATGCCAAATCCCGAAGGCTATCGCAAGGCGCAAAGGTTGATGCGTTTGGCGGAAAGATTTAATTTGCCGGTTATATCATTGTTTGATACGGCGGGTGCATTTGCGGGTTCGGCCGCCGAAGAACGTGGTCAATCCGAAGCTGTGGCATCGTCAATCCAAACAGGGCTTTCTATCAAGACACCGTACATCGCTGTTAATGTTGGCGAGGGTGGTTCCGGTGGTGCAATCGCAATCGGAACAGGCGACCGTGTGTTAATGTTGGAAAATGCGATATATTCGGTTATTGCGCCGGAATCTTGCGCAAGTATTTTGTGGAAAGATAATAAATTCAAGGCTACTGCGGCGGCGGCGATGAAATTGACGGCCACCGATATGATGGAAATGCGTGTGATTGATAAAATAATTCCGGAACCTGCGGGTGGTGCACATACCGATTGGCAAACGACGATGGAAAGTTTGGCTAACGCGGTCAGTGAACAAATCAAATTATTGCAAAAGACCGACCCGGAAAAATTACCGGAATTGCGTGCAGAAAAGTTCCTGAAAATGACCCGCAAAATCGATAGCGCATCACCAAAAGATAAATAGATGGAATATATTCGACATCTTTATTTGTTCCGACATGGCAAAACCAATGCAGTTGACGAAAACATACGACATAGTTTGATGTCTGGTCGGTATTTGACCGATGATGGAATTGCCGAAGCCGCCGAATTAGCCAATGCGTTGGCAGATAAACAGATAGATGTTTTCTTTGTGTCCCCGCATGAACGGTCCGTACATACCGCGAAGATTGTCGCCGAAAAACATCCAAATGCAGAAATGATTATTGATGAACGGTTCGGTGACGGTATCTTTTACCTGTGGCAAACAGACGACCCGAATGATGCGGTTGAAAGCGACAAGACATTGGCGCGCGTTAGAAATGCTTTGACGGACGTGTTGAAAACAGAATATAAAAATATTGCAATCGCATCACATGGCGGAATAACCCGCGCAATAATGTACCTGTGCGGGCACAAAATTGGTGGTGTTGGCACCGGAAAATACATTCATATCGGTTTTGACAGTCAAAAATGGGTTATGATACCCGACCTAGCAGATTAACGGCGTTAATAAATTGATTATTACGACGTTTATATGCATTCAGTTTGTCATAAATTGCTGTGGCAAATTCAAAATCTGCTGAGTAGTGGTTATGGCTTGGGATAACCTTGTTTTTAATTTCTTCTTTTATTTGTTTTCCCAAATCTTCAGGTGTGCATATATCTACGATTTCAAGAGATGCAACACTGTACATTGTAAGGCCTGTGGTATATTGATGTTCTGTGATTGGGCCTAATGGTTTTACCTGGTATACCGCATAAAACACACCATCACCATTGTTAGCAATTTTCTTGAGCGCGGATTCCAACCATAACATTGTTTCAAATGCGGTTTTACAAATTTGTAACCCTTCGCCATTAGGTGACTTTTTTGCATAGAATTTTTCACCAGGACGTAATGTTTCATAAGGTGAATTATCAATAACATATTTGTAATACTTAACCGCCGCGGCACTTTCCTTGGAAGCCACCTTTTTCTTGTGTGGACGTTCTTTTTGTTGATATTCGTCGTCGTATATCTTATAGCGATGATGTTTTCCCATATCTTATCCTTAATTTATAGGTTTATTATGAATAATTGTAAACAATATTTTGTATTTGTCAAGTATTTGTTGTAAAATAAAATATGAACCAGTGTCAGGCACAATAGCTCGTTCTTTGTTAATCAGAAAGTAAATTTGCAATGGTAAATATATGCCCCGTCCGCAATGCCCGGATTTCTTAACATCCTTGGCAGGGTACAAAAAATGGCGGAGCGTATAGGACTCGAACCTATGGACCGCTATAACACGGTCACGGATTAGCAATCTATTACCCCCTGTTTTTTCAATAATATTCTACAACAGATTACAACAAAAAGCAAGAGATTTCTGCGGGTTTGGTAAAAATCGCTATTTTTGTGAATTGTTGCCAAATGTGGTGTTTTTTGGTATGAACTGCACCATAATTGCACCACGAGAGGGGGGGAACCGTGTCCGATGAATATAGGTAGAGGTCTTGGATTCCTGGCGAAAATTGAAACTGACGAATATAACGAAAACGACTATGCACAAAATTCAGTGCACCATTTTACCGACCAAATAATGCTTTGAATATGCCAATGATAAGACATATGATGACCAAATAGTAAAATCCCATAAGAATATACACTTTATTCCCCCTGGGTATCGTCTGGATTATTATCATTTAAACCAAGCAACCAACAAAGCAACAAGTATCCCAGGGGAACAATCAACTTTATTCCAATCCATACGCAAAGAATAACAATCAATACACCCATTATTTAGCACCCCGTGGATTCTGTGTCATTTGCATTTGTTTTTGTTTTAACAAATCCGCAGATAATTCTTTTCTGTTTTTGACGGCTTTATCTTTGATTATGCGTGTGGCCTCGGCCAGTTTTTGTGCTTTATAGGCACCAAACAAACCATCAGATGGGTGTTCCCAAAATTTATCATCGGTTAAATCCTCTAACAGGCAATCACCAACCTGGAAATGTCCATGTGGAAATTTACGCATACAAAAATCAATAGCCCGCGGGTCTATATCAACACCGTAAAGGTCCTCCTCGTCAATCCATTTATAGACATTCATTGCGGCGGCCAACAAATTACCAGTGCCACAACATGGGTCAATTAACCTGAAATCTTTTAGAAAATCAATTCCCTCTTGTCCAAATTTTTTAATTATACCCGCCTTGGTTCTACATTTACGACATGTTGTAATATATTTTGGAAACAATTTTTTTGCCATCTCAATAGCCAATTTTTCTGGCGTATGAAAAGCACCAGCCGATTTACATTCCTGTTTTGTCAGGTTTAAATCGCAAGCATTGTTATTGCAATCATAATCTGTTTTCTGTCTTGTCATTACTTTTTCGCGTCTTTGACTGTTTCCTCAATAATCTTTTGTTCATCTGGTGTTATATCAAAATATGCATAGAATCGTTCATCTGTCCATGGTTCAGAATAATCATTCATAAACGGCAACCATTGATTTGGAACATTTATATCCCTATGCATTTTTAACATTAAATACTGCCAAAATATGGTCTTTGTTGATTTGATAAAATTATCTGCCTCATTGATAGAATCAAATTCTATACTATACGGGATTGGGGCACCGCTTTGTCTACTACATTGATTCTTTTGAACACAATCTGTCCAATCTTTCCCGTCAACTAGTCCATTCTCTATTCTTTGTGTCCTGTATAAACCTATGTGGCTTTTTCGTCCACCATTTCCACCTCTGCCGTTGTCTTGTATATCACAAACTCTTACCCTTATCCCCATTCGTTTATCTTTTTCCATTTTGGCGTGAATTGTGGTATGTTGTTTATCTGTGGACAATATCGTATCTACGATTTTTTCTAACAAATGGTCTTTATACAATTTGTCCAAGTTGTAGGTGCTGCCTTTGCTAAATTCATAAATACCTAAATCCATTGTAAATACTGCCTCAAACATTCTGCCAACTTCTGTTGAGGAATATATTTGTATGTCTGCTAAACTATTTTTTAACACCTCGTTATACCTGCTAAAATCGGTGGATTTTTTATATTTAACCAATGGGTCTTGCAACCAACGAACTGGTTGTAAACTGACACCGTGTCCACCATTTTCAACAATCATTTCTATCATCTCTTTCAATATCGGCAAATGCAGATTGCCATAGGGTGGATTCATTATGAATGCTTTAAATTTCATGATGGACTCTTTTTGTTTTTCAAGTGTTTGTAAAATATCGTTGGAATAAATAACCGTGCAGTTGGGGCGTAATTTTTTCATGATTTCAGATTCACCAAAACTGTCGGTGATATACATTTTTGTTTTGTTGTCGGTTAACCAATAACCACCACAAACCACAATGTCATAGTTTTTGTCTTTACGCATTATGTCGGCCAGTTGCTTTGGCACGGGGCGACTGCCGTCTTTTTTATAAACCCAAAGCAATTCCAAAACCTTTTCTGGGACCAATTTGCCGTCTTGATAACATTTGGCAACTTTATCGGCACAATATGCGATTATTTGTTCGCGACTACCTGCGTCACATACTTTCAAGATTTCAATGATATAACGGTAATCTATACCCATTCCCATAAACTCACGGAACAACTGACGCTCTTTGTGCTTTTCGGAAATTGTTTGACGACCAAAACGGTCTTTGAAATCGTCAAAACCATTTGGAACACCCGAAACCAAGAAATACGCAGGTAAATAACGAATGATTGCGTTTATAAATGCTTTTGCTTTTTTGATATCAACAGCACCGTCCCCGTGCGAGGCCTCACCAGTGACATTTACAAACCTGTTGTTTATAACATATTTCCAAC
This sequence comes from Candidatus Enterousia sp., assembly GCA_045647355.1. GTDB lineage: Bacteria > Pseudomonadota > Alphaproteobacteria > Rs-D84 > Rs-D84 > Enterousia. The sequence goes on along the minus strand of JAZRMF010000005.1, from coordinate 182,586 downwards.
GAACGGTTGATGGTGATAAACCAGATTCATCAATGTATATGTCGTCCCAATCACCATCACCACCAAGATATGACCAAACCTCTTGTTCATCGTCATTTTTGCCAACAGGTAATACACGGCGTTGAATTTCGTCTGGGTTTATATCTTTCAATCTATCTGATTCTTTGCCACCGAATGGAATATATCCATACCTAACCAGGTCTGATTTCAATTTTTCAATGTGTTTTTCCAACCAATCAGGTGCCAAATGTTTGCCACCATCACCACCATCATCTGTGCCAGTGCCCTGGTCATCTTGGTCTGTTTGTTCATAATCATCACCGCGTTCGGTTAACTGTAATGTTAATTGGTGCGGTTTTTGTAAATCTGATAATTTAACCTGGCTTAAATCTATCTTGTTAACCAATCGTTCTATATCAAAATCTATGGAATCGGTAATTCTTTCAATGTTCCAATTTGATATGAATGTTTGGAATATTTCCTCAAATGTATATTCTTGGCGAACAAGTGTGTGGTCACGAATTTGGATACGCGACAAAGCACGCTGGTATTCTGTTTTATAATTTGCGTCACATGCCTTGACCAACAAATGATTTTTGATGAATGTATCAATTATCTGTAATGTGCGACCTTTGTTATAATCAACAACATATGCCTCTTTTTTGATACCGTTTGGCGTTTTACTACGGAACGCTGCCTGGATATATTGTTCTGGTGATGTCATATCATTCAACATAATAACCGCGTGACAATCAGGAAATGAAACGGCCTGTAATCCTTTGCCAATCGTCACCAACAAATGGAAACAATTCGGTTCGTTTTTACACATACGATTCCATTCTTTGAATCTTTGTTCGTTGTCTGGAATGTAATCTCTGTCATCATTATCTTTGGTTGTGGTTTTGGTGCATTTAATTGCGTATTTATTTGCACGCACTAATTCATTAACGGCACTGGCAAATAAATCACAATATTTACGGCGTGGTGGTAAAACAACAATGGCGTTGGTAATTGGCAATGATTTTCCATCTATGTTAAATTTCCCACCATAAAATGTTTTTTCAACCCATTCTTTGATGGCGTCTTGGCACCCGTCACTGTCAAAGAATTCACCAAAAGAACTGTCTGTTTTAAAGAATTCATTTTTCGGTGTGATATAAACCATTTCAGGATTCTTTAATCGGAATGCCTCTTTGTTATCTGAATTTTCGTAATCGTCATATTCGTCCAAAACGCTATAAACATACGAATTGTTGTCATCGTAATCTTCATTTGTTTTTAATCTGAACGGTGTGCCCGTAATGTCAATTTGCATGTGTGGATTCAATAAGCGTATTGTGCCTTGGGCATTATCCGTCATACGGGCAAAATGTGCCTCGTCAAAAAATACGGCCGCACAATCATCGTGATTTACACACGGGAATCGTTTTCTTATTTCGTCCAAACTTTTACCGTCAAACCATTGTTTGCTTGCAAAGAATAGGTATTTATCTTTTTGTAAATCCTCTAATGTGACTTTGGTATCAGAATCATATAAACATAGTTTGAAATTACAACTTTGGTCAAATTTGTAATAATCCTCTCGTAATGCCTGTTCGGCGTCCAATTTTGCGGAAATAAAGAATATGTATTTTTTGTCTGGAAATCTTTCAAACAACAAATTCATCATTTCAAATGAACATATTGTTTTCCCAAATCGTGGCATGGCAAACAAACCAAACTTTTTTTGTTTGTTGTCCAATGCTTTTTTGAATACTTTGATTGCGTCACCTTGTCTTTTGCGTAATTCGTATTTTGTTCCAAGTGGTGTCCCGTTTATCAAATGACTTATAACGCGTTTTATTTCATCGGGTGTAGTGTTAAACCATTCGGTGGCAATCTGTTTACAGTTAATGGTTTTTAACATTGCATGGATATCTTTATCCATACCTTTTTCTTTGTTGTTTGGATTTGGAAATTCAAAGGAATCGTATTCTAAATCATCAATATCATCAAAGGTTATGCGTGCACCGTCTTTGACTTTCCCCAATTCCTCACGCACACGGGTTTCGGCCGCTTTGGCGGTGGACATGCCAAAATACTTACTGGCATTTGGGTCAACTTCACCAATACACCAAGTTTGCCCAGGTTCAATTTCATTGAATTGTTTCTTTGTTGTATACCAATAAATAATCATCTGTTTTGACATTCAACTCACCCTTTGCGTGTAAAAATGAACCGCTCCAAAAGAGAGCGGTCAGGGAGTTGGTAATCATGTTGTTATTGATTTCGTGGCTTTCGGATTGCTCCTATTTTATAGCCAACGACTCCCCGACCATAAAGTCAGGGTGATAACGGTGCGGAAAACACCGATAACATCAGATTACGATGCTTTCGCACCGAACAACATGGGCTACCACAGCCCTGAACCCAATCTCTTGGATTCAGTGTTTATTTTATACGGTTATTTGAAAAAAGTAAAGAGGGATACGGAAAAAATAAGTTGTAATATTTTGATTACGATTTTTTGGCCTCATAATCCAAATATTTATCTGCCAAATCCGAAAACTTTTTCAATGATTCCAGGGAAGTTTGTTTCGTGGCGGTAATCATTGCCGCAACAATTTGGTTTTTGTTAAGTTTTCGTAAATCAGAATGAATTTCGGCCAGACAACCAAACCCCATATTGCCGTGTCCTATGTCGCGTAATTCGTTGTTAATACCTTGCAATAAATCTCTGTAATCATATGTGTCAGAACCGTTATTATAAATTGCGTTTTTTGCCTCATCTATGGCGTCAATAATGTGTTGTTCTTGTTCGTTTGTCATGTTTGTTCTCCTTATATTGTTGTTTTTAACAAAGTTTTTTCTTTTTAACTTGATTTTTTCTTTTATTGTCTGCTATAATCCGCAGGCGAACGATGGAGCGTTGCCAGAGTGGTTAATGGAGCGGATTGCTAATCCGTCACGGCGTTATAGTCGTGCGTAGGTTCAAATCCTACACGCTCCGCCAGTTTTCTAAAAACTTCCCAGAATACTGGGATTTTTTTTATTCAAAATTTTGTCGTTTTGCCTCATAAGATACCTTTATTTTTTGTTGTGTGAATGTGCCGTTTGGAAACGATATTTGCGATGGTGTATCCCCAATAACAGCAAATAATAATTTTGTTGCCTGGATATCACCAGAACACGCACTATCAATCAGGCGTGCCATAATGAAATCAATCATTGTTGGTTCGGAAATATTAAACTTTTCAAACCATTTGTTGATACTGTAAGGGCCATTGTCTATTTGCATAGGTGTATTAACCATTGTCACAGCAATTTCACGCAATCTTTTGCGTTCTCGGCGGGCTATACCGCTTGCAATGCCGCCGCGTTGACCGAGTGCTCTTGCTTGGCTCTCGGTTCGTATTGGAATCAAATTCTGTTCATTTGCCATGTCGTATCCTTTTTTATCCGCTACAACGCTACAACTATCAATTTCTGTTTGATTGTCGTGGTTTTTTGTGTAGCGTTTTATGGGTTCAATATCGGGTCAAAATCAACGCTTTGTAGCGGTGTAGCGGGTGTTTTTGGTAATGTTGCAAGGTAATTAGCCCAGGCGGATTCAAAATCTGATTTTAAATATCCTTTTTTGACCGTTGATATATCCACCCGTCCGTTTCGTGGTTTAATTTTGAAAGGTCTTAACAGTCGTGCTAATTTTGTGGGGGTCAATGGTTGTTCACGATAACCCATTTCTTTCCAAGGCCATTCCTCATTTTCGTTTAATTTTTTACACAGGTCATCTGATGGAATCCACTTTTCAGTCACAATTTCACGGATATTTGATAGTAATTGAATACCTAAATCCGTAGAATCATCATCGTCATTTTCTTTTGATAAGTGTTCAGCCACTGTTAGTGCTTTTTCATACCAATCGTCTGACGCGAATTTTGCCAAACTCAACAAATTTTCCCAGACATCAAATCTGCGATTGTTTAATCCATTGGCTTTTTCAATAAAGGGCATATCCGCATTTTTAAAGTCGTCTATGAACCTGGCACATTGTTGACGCAACTCACCAAAAATATCCATTCTTGGTATTTTTTCAATGTTTTCATTTGGGCGTTTCCTCCGCATTTGGATAATGATAGAACGGTCAATGGTTGTTGGTTCAAATGTGGATTTGTTTATTCCAGCCACGGCAACAGGTGTAAAACAATCAAAACGCTTTGGTTTCAAATTTTTGCTATCACGACACCTTATAACAGGATAACCACGCGTAAAACCATTGTTTAAAATATTGGCCATATCCGTATTACCCTTAACATAACCATCACATTCATCAATCAAAGGAATAAGCGGCTTGTCGGCCTCTATTATCCTGTAAAGCGAGGCGTATGAAATATTGCCTGTCATAAGCGGACATTCACACAGATATTCCAATACGGACAATAACAAAGATTTGCCACAACCGCGAGTGGGCGAAATAATCATTATGCGTGGTGCATATTTGACTTTACCCTCTGTGGTGTAGGGTAAATATGTTGCCACCGTCCATAATGCCAAAGCCGTTGAGGCGTGGTCTGGCAAAACCACATAACGCTTAAATGTATTTTCCAATTCGGTCAACAATTCGTCCCCATTGACAGGGGCGTCACATGGTTTTGTTATTGGGCGAGTAAATTCTTTCTCTTGTGACATTTTGACCTCCTTATTTGCCTGTGATTGATGGATTTGTGTCCAACCACGCAAAGAATTTGTCGCAATCAATTAAGATTTTGCGTCCAAGGCGTTTTGTGGCACCACATGCTTTGAGGCCGTTGGCATTCTCATAAAACAATATGTTCCGAATACTACCCATTGAAAAGGCAGGATTTGCTTTGCAAAACTGACTGACTGTCATAAGATTTGGCGATTTCAATTCATTCATTTTTAACTCCTTGATTCAATTTTACGGGACAAGCAGTCATCTTTTTGCCTATCCATTATATAATAAACAAATCTCATGTCGTTTTTGGCCTGTTTTGGCAATTTTTTTGAAATTTTTTTAAATTTTTATTGTTTCACCTCCTTGATTTGGTGTTTGTGCAAACACTTGGTGTGACATTATGGATTCTGCAAGTGAGAATTGGTGTTGGTCAGACAAATGTGCATAACGCATGGTCATTTGTGGGGTCTTGTGCCCCAAGAATTCGGCCATTTCTCTGTTCGTTGCCCCATGCATTGCTAAATACGAGGCCGCAGTATGGCGTAAGTCGTGGAATCTGAAATTTGTTATGCCAGCCCTGCGTAATGCGTTATACCAAGCATGTGTAATGTTGGCATGGTGTTTTACTTTGCTTTCGCGTTGTGGGGCAAAAACATATTCGTTTGTTCCGCGTTTTTGTTCCAATTTCAACATTTCCGTCAATGCAGGTTCCACTATTGAAATAGACCGCCGTTCACCATTTTTTGTTTTTTGTAAAATTGCTCTTTTGGTTTCACCGTGCAAGTCAATATCCGCCCACCGCAATGACATTATTTCCTCTTTGCGGGCACCTGTGGTTATAGCAAGCAAAACAGCGGGGTATAATAAAGAATTTTGTGATAACATACACTCATGCAGTAATTTGTGCCTTTCATCGTCAGTTAAATACCGAACGCGTCCCCTGGGTTCTTTATACTTTTGCACTTTATCAAAAGGATTGCGTTCTATCCAATCCAGTTGCTTATAAGCATATGTGAATACGACAGACATAGCAGAGATATAACGGTTCAGGGTGGCAGGCGTTTTTTCGCCACCATGTGGTGTTGGCATTTTTCGTATTTTGTTCAATGCGTCATTTATTAAATCCCGTTTCACAGCAATCAATGCGTATTGGCCGATAAGGCCTTTCCAGGTATTCAAATAATTTGCCTGTGCTTTTTGTTTGTATTCTGGCAAGGCCTCGGCGATGAATTTATCTATCAATTCAGCAACCGTTCTATGTTGTGCCTCTGATGTCATAACAAATTTGCCGTCTTTCATTTGTAATTCTGTCCGCATTGCCCATTCTTGTGCATTAGTTCTTTGAATAAAGGTCTTTGATTGCGGAGGATACCCCTTAACACGAATAAGGGCTCTGTAAGAAACCTCGCCGCGTTTATTTGTTCTCCTTGTTATTGTTGCCATTTTTATACCTCTTTATACATAATAAACAAATCTCATCGTGTTTTTTGTGTATCCCATATATAAATACACAAATCTCACCGTATTTTTTGACATTTGGTGTAAATTTTTTTCAAATGTCGTCATTTTTTGCCTTTTCTAATATATAATAACCAAATCTCCCCCATTTTTTGATGAATACAGATTCATAATCCGTGGCATAAGCATATAAAAACCCCAGAAAACTAGCGTTTTCGTAGGGTAAAAAATTTTTTTGGTGCAGTTATGGTGCACTGGGTTCCAAAAACCGAAATATATTGATGAATTGTTGTGGAGTTTTATAGGGTCATATGGCGTATTGTGACAACTGCACCAAAAGTGCACCACGATACCATGACGGTTATGATAACTTGTTGAAAATACGCTATAATTTTTACTAGAAAAACGGATTAGCAATCCGCTGCATTACCACTCTGCCAACGCTCCGCAGGGCAGGGGTGATTATAACAGAACAAATCCGAAAAAATCAAGATAAAATGTGTTAAAAATGCAAATAAATTACGACTACTTGACATTTTGTATTTTTGTATTATATTATAGTTAAAGAACCAAAGGGGGTTTGTATGGCAGAATTAACATATGAACAAAAATATGCAAACACCAAGGCAGAATGTCAGGCGTGTGTGGCCGTTATTCAACCGTGGTTGATGGAATTTCGTGCGCAGTACAACGAGGAACACCAAGACAATGATATTGGCTCATGCATTTACGATAATGGCCAAGAAGATAAAATAAGAATCACAACAAGTCCGTTTGGTAACTATTGGTGGAGTACGAAACAAGGCCAAGAATTATTGGAACAGCAACGTGCCGGTGATATCGGTTTATACTATATATACGGTGGTGATGCGGCATTTATCATAGAATACGCAGCGCCTAAACCCGTCATTGTGGCATACGAAGGTCAGATGCTCCAAACAATCAAGAGAAAGCCAAGCAGTGCGTATTTCTTGCACGCAAATCCGTATTCTGGTAAAATAACGCGTGTCGATGGTCGCACCAAAGCGGAAGCGGACAGATTATTAAATACCGCTTTGGCAGCACAGAAATTGTGTTCAGAATCTGAATACCTTGGTGCGTTATATGGTTGTATTTTAGAAAAGAAAAAACGCAATTGGTAAATTATATGTTACCTTTGATCCAATAAAAGACGGGGATTTTCCCCGTTCTTTATTGCATTTTTCGTCCTTGTTGCATATTGCGTTGCATGGTTATGCCATTAACAATCTTGTCTACGCGTTTCGGGTCAATAAATACACGCGGTTCATATCCTAATATTTCGCCTAACTTTGCGCGCTTTTGCAGTGCCGTATCATAATCTGTAATAGACATATAATATTTTATATCGTCTGGGTGAAATCGTGATGTCATGCCAATTACCAAATCGGTCAAATCACGTACAGAAGTTTCGTCTATTTTAATATCTGCAATTTCTGGGTTTAATTTTTGCAGATTACGTGCCAATTTTGCAAGGTCGTCCATTGCATGCCGTTGCGCCCGTTCAAAAAAAGCCACAATTTGTTCTTTTTCTGTATTATTTAATTCGCCAGTAATCTTTTGCATATTATCGTAATAAGCCTGTTTTTCTTCTGGGGACATTGGGGTACCACCAGTTCTCATTTTAGCATAACCTAATGGGTCATAAATGCGCATGGGGTCAAAATATATTATATATATTAACCACATCACCATATCTTCGCACTCTTTTTCGGGTAAATTATCTGGGAAATTGTATTTATGCGATATTGACACGGGTGGGGTAAAGCCGTCCGCACGTAATTGGGCTTCAAAATTTTCTGCAGATGACCAATGACCTGCCTGAAATACGGCTTCTTGGGTCCTGATGCGGTTTATAACCCCTTGAATTTTGGCGGCGCGCGTAAAATCTGCGACAGACATATTTAAATTTTCCCCTTTTCGCAAAATTATACCATAAAATACGTTATTTTTCTAAGTTTTTTGTGACTTGTGTGCATAAGTACCCGTTTTTTAATAAAATACTTGACATTATTTGTTTTTGTGTTATATATTTAGGTGTGAAAACAATAAGGAATCATAAATATGTCAGATAAAGCTCAAAAGATTTTACTCAGCGCTATGTTACTCGGCAGCCTTGTCGCGTGTTCTCCAAAGGAAGACAATAATAGTCAGGATGAAGGACAGCCAACGACAGAAGTGCCTGCGCAAGACCCAGTGGTTCAAAATGATCCATACGGCAATATTGCGTTATTTGAAGCAACGCGCAGTAAAATTAAATTTTCGTTGGCTTTTGTCGAAAATTTCTATGATCATACCTATCATTGTGGAAGATTAGCCAAAGGTTATGGTATGACCGTTATTTATGATGAACATGGCAAGGCGCGCGATGTTCGCCCGGGTGAGACATGTACCATGGCCAGTGCGAATATAGATATGGATAGATACCTTACATTTTCTACTTTAAAAAGTATTCGTGAAGATGTAAAAGTCTCGTTAGATGAAAACACCTTGTTGACGGCCTGTGTTATTCAATATTGTATTGGACCATCAAAATTTAGAAACTCTTCATTTTTGAAAGCATTAAATAATGGCGCCAAAGGTAAAGATCTGGTCAAATGGCTGACACTATATCGTAAGGATCCAGGCGTTTTAAAACGTTGCTATTTCTTTGCGGCAATAGTATGCGGAGAAATGGAATTTTCAGATTTATTGGATGTGCGTGCCAATGGATGTTATGACTTGGCGCTGTCTGATATATTGTGTTGCAAAACTTCTAAACGGACAGACAATGTTAATAATATCAAAAAAGACGCCGATAATTGCGGAATATGGAATTTTGACAATCTGTCACAAAATTTGGAAATTGCAAGTGGACCAAGACCAAGATATGAGACAAAGGATGTTAAAGATATTGTGCTGGATGATGTTTGGAATGATGTATCTAATGGGCGTGCGCGTGTTATTGATACAATAATGGCCCAAGATACAATCACTTTTGCCGATGCGCAGCAAATGTATACATGCGGGCAATTGAACGATAGCTCGTATGTTGCATATCAGAATGGCGATTCCGATGCCGCATTAGACCAAGCAACATCTAAGCGCCATGACAACCTTTTATTAATTGGGGGGCTTGCTGTGCTTGGTGTCTTGGGTTTGGGTGCAAGAACAAGAATGGAAAACGACGGTAGATAACAGAGATAGACAAGTAGACTCCTTGATCCGCCCCGTTTTTGTGTTAGGTTAAAAACGGGGCTTTTTGTTTGACAATATTGTCAAATAAACCTATAATGGAAACATAGAAAATGATTAAACAGGTTTATGCTTTTAACAGTTTTGTAATTGCACCCGTCTATGGGCGATGGTGCCGGTAATCTATATAAACAAATTGAAAAACAATATCATTACCGTAATAATACAAAAAGCATAAGGATTTTAATATGACACAAGAAAAAGATATAATTGTAACCGGCGATCGTCCGACGGGGCGTTTGCATATTGGACATTTCGTGGGCAGTTTGCGTAAACGTCTTGAATTGCAAGACGACCCGCGGTATAAACAGTTCGTTTTTATTGCCGATTGCCAGGCCTTGACCGATAATGCCCGCAATCCCGAAAAAATTCGCCAGAATTTGATAGAGGTTGCCCTGGATTACCTGTCTGTGGGTATCGACCCTGAAAAGACAACAATTTTTGTTCAATCGCAAATACCAGAATTGACCGAATTGACGTTCTATTACATGAACCTGGTGACACTTGGGCGGTTGCAACGCAATCCGACAATCAAAACCGAAATCAAAGAAAAGAACTTTGATGGTGGTATTCCAACGGGATTTATGACATATCCCATCAGCCAGGCCGCCGATATAACTGCATTTAATGCAAAATACGTCCCGTGTGGCGAAGACCAAGAACCGTTGTTGGAACAAACGCGTGAAATAGTGCGTGCGTTTAATTCTATATACGGCGACGTTTTGGTTGAGCCAACGGCGATATTTGCGGCAAACGGTGTATGCCGGCGCTTGCCCGGCATAGATGGCAGTGAAAAAATGGGTAAATCGTTGGGTAATGCAATATACCTGGCGGATGAACCGTCTGTAATTAAAAAGCAGATTAACAATATGTTCACCGACCCATTGCATTTGCGGGTTGAAGACCCTGGGCATTTGGAGGGCAACATTCCGTTCATATACTTGACGGCATTAGCAACCGATGAACATTTTGCAAAATATTTGCCGGTATATAAAAACTTGGACGAAATGAAGGCGCACTATACGCGTGGTGGTTTGGGTGATGGAACGGTTAAAAAGTTCTTGAACGATGTGTTGAACGATGTGTTAACCCCAATACGTGAACGCCGCAAGAAATACGAACAGAACATAGATTATGTCTATGATGTTTTGGCGCGGGGCAGTGCCGAGGCGCGCGCAATCGCGGCGGATACTTTAAAACGGGTTCGTCGTGCGATGGGGTTGGAATATTTTGAAGATACATCCCTGCGTGAAGCATACAAGGCAAAATACGCGGACAAGAAATAAAAAGTCGCCCATTCGGGCGATTTTTTATAAGAATTCTTTTTCTTGGACGGATTCAGGAACGTGTTGCAACGCAATTTTAACCTTGCGCGTGATATAGGGTATATAGTGTTCGGCCTCGTCCAGGTTTTTCAACGCCAATTTTGTATCGCCTTGTTTAATTGTCGCCTTGGCAATTGCGATAACATCGGCAATTTCTTGCAAGGTTTCTGTTATGCTAAACTGTTCGGTCGTGATTGTTTCGGACTTGCTGTATTTCATGTGCCACCTCCTGTCGGTTGTATTTTAATGCGCTATCCGGGTATTGCAATAGAAATAAACATTGTTTATAATGTGAACAATAGGAATATTAAATGTCATCAAGCAAAGAATATTTGGATTTTGTATTGGAACAATTGTCTGATTTGCCTGATATTACATATCGTGCAATGATGGGCGAATATGTTATATATTATCGTGGGCGTGTGGTTGCGGGCATCTATGATGACAGGTTTCTGATAAAACCAACAAAATCTGCGGTTGCAATATTGCCAAATGCAACGATGGAGATTCCATACCCGGGTGGCCATCCAATGATAATGGTTGATGATATTGAAAATCGTGAATTATTGCGCGATTTGTTTGATGCAATTTATTCTGAAATTCCGGCCCCAAAATCAAAGAAAACAGGAAAAAACCGCGGACTATAATCGATCGGTTCCTTGACAATAACGGGGTACGGGTGTATAAAAAAATCTATGGACGAAAAATACAAATCTATTTCGAAACAGCATATTGACGAATTAATCGCCATATATGAGGACTTTTTGTATCTTGCGCGTGCACATGAGAGTGTGATGCAATTGGCGTCCATTGAAGACTTGGCGTGTTCACAATTGGAAAGTATGCATCCCGATGCCCCAAAAATCAGTTGGCAAATAATGCCTATGAGCCCCCAGGATAGACAGGATTTTGTGAATTTTGTAAATAATGATGAATATGAAGATGAAAATAGGGCATATGTCATACTGCATCATATCAAGCAACATGAAAACAATGGATATTTCAAAAATTTTGCTATTCCACCGTATACTGTTACATCGTTGAACATGCAATTGCCGTTTAACCTTGAACGTTGTACGGTTATCTATACGCCGACATCCGAATTGGGTAAAACAGACTTCTTTGTTGATGGTATTTACAAGATGAAATATATCGATAAAGAAAATGCCAATATGCCATTACTAGATTTTATTTATAATAACGATATGCTGGGCGAATTTAGCATAAATATAGCCCAGGTAGACGCCCTGTGGCAAAATAAAGATGCCACAGAAAAAAGTTATAATCGCATGTATTTAAATATATATGCGGCCGAACAAGTGGTGGCAAATGAAAATATTATATTGGAACTGTTGGGATCTTTTGCCGAAAAATTATTGGTTGTTTGTCGTGAGATATACGACACCGCCGATAGTGACGCGGCATTAAAGCAGGCGGAATCCGACGGTCTTATCCCATCGGCCGATAATTTTAAAGATTATGTTAATATCCGCAACTTTATGCGGCATCAGTTAGACACATTGGATGAATTGGGATTTTTTGATGCGGACAAGGCAAACAAAAATAAAATTATTCGTTCTACGTATGTGGAATCGTATTTGAAAATCTGTGATAAAACGCCAATTTATCGGATGAAGGCCTATATCGATGTTTTGCACCAAATGCAACATGTAATGCGTAAAATATGCCCAAACCGATTGATTCGCGATACATCGGAAAGTAATAACAAGTTCTTTCAACGGGTGCGTACGGCATATGCCAACCCCGATGCAATGTGTCCAGGTGTGGAATTAAATCATCCAATAGCCTCAGATAAATACAAGAGCCTTAATCGCAATCTGCGCAAGATTATACCAACAATAAACATTGTTGATGATTTCCCGCTGTCACATGGTAGAGATATCGGCATAGATTATTACGGCAACCGTTCAAGATTTTTAAATACGTTCCATGCCAGTGATTGTATTGTAATGCGACATTGTATGACACGTGGTCGCAACCTAAGAAGTTACGAGGCATGGCAGCATATTAAAAAATTGGGCTTGCTTTCGCCCCAAGAATCCAAGACATGGCAAGATTATGCCGTGTTGCGTAATAAACTTAGTCATAATTATTTCAGCAAAGAATTGCGCAATTTGTTATTAAGCAAGGAAGAACAGTTTTTGCAAGATGCCCAGGTATTAATGAATACATTGATATCGGTCGGGCCGGATGTGACGAAATTACGTGACGGGGTTTATGAATATGCGCACAAAGATGGCCTGGTTGCACATTTGGATTTTAAAAATCATAAAATCTTGTATCAAAACAGACCGTCCATAGAAAATTGTAAATATACATTTCCAAACGGCATGGAAATAGGTGTCTATAATGGATTGGTCACCAATGTAAAATTACCAAATGGGATAATTATTAATTTGCAAACCCAAACTATTAATTGGGATGAACATACTATGTGGCATACAATCAAAGATTGTGTAAATGTTTTGCAAACAGCCAGAAGTAAAATATATACAGGTCCAGATTTACGCGTTACAAAATATATGGAATGTGGTTCCAAGATTCCTTTTGGCAAAGGCGATAGCATTTTGATAGATCGTCGCCATCATGTGGCATTGGATTCAATGTGTCGCATAAAAGAATTCAAATTCAAAAATACGGCAAATGTAAGTATATCGACAACATTTTCGCATACCAAAGATGGCTGTAACCTGATATCGTTTATGGATGGCACAACGGTCACACAATCAGAAAACGGTATGACGGTCGCACATAATGGTGTAACGTTAACGTACGATAATCGTGATGAATTTGCACTCACCTATAGTATTCCCCAAATGACACCAGTTGTTCAAACGGCTGTCAAAAATTATTGCCATTAATATATCAAAGGCCCAAAAACCGGGCCTTTGATTAATCGTTTATTTACGCGCGACCTTAAAGAAAGTTTTACGTCCGACACGAACAAACAACGTTTTATTTGTACGCATGGTCTGATTTATATCAACCACTTTTTCATCGTTTATCGTAACGGCATTTTGTAAAACCAATCGTCGCAGTTCGCCTTTTGATTCTGCACTCATCCCAATTTGTAGAATATCCATAACGGACAATTCATCTTTATCGGTTGCAAATTCTGGCGCGTTTTCTGGAAACACTTTGTTTGAAAAAGTGTTTTTGAAATGCGCAAGTGCGGAATCTGCCGCCGCCGTACCATGGAAAATTTCCACAATTTTTTGTGCGGTAAATAACTTGGCGTTCATTGGATTGTTTTCAATATCCAATGCGTCTATTTCATCCAACGGAACACGTGTATTGTTTATCAAGAAAATGCGTATCATTTCGTCGGGCTGTGCCATTATTTGCCCAAACATAGTATTCGCATCTGTATTTAAAAATACACCTGTGCCACGTGATTTAGACATTAATTCGCCTGTTATCGGGTTTTCCATCAAATTATTGCACACGATAAACTTTTCTTTGTTTTTCAATTTCTTTAACAAAGTTCGCCCCATCAGCGCATTAAATGTCTGGTCAACACCGCACAATTCAACGTCGGCATCCAATGCCACGGAATCAAATCCTTGGAAAATTGGGTACAGGAATTCGTGCAGGTGAATAGGTCGGTTTTCGGCCATCCGTTTTTGAAACATATCACGTTCCAACATATGTTGAACGGTGGTATTTGACGCCAGATCTATCAAATCCCGCATAGTCAGTTTATTCAACCATTCGCCATTAAACACGACATGCGCCGGATTGTCGGCATCATTAAAATTGATAATTGGCGATATTTGCCGAACCCAATCCGCCGAAAACGCATGGACTTGTTCTGGTGTAAGACGGGCGCGTGCAGAATTACGGTCACTGGGGTCGCCAATGCATGCGGTAAAATCACCGAACAGTACGAATACTTCATGCCCCAGTTTTCTAAATTCTTCCAACAGCATAAAATTTTTCGCATGTGACAGATGCAACGACGTATTCGTTGGATCGGCCCCTATGAAAAAACGCAGTTTTTCATTTAATAACCGCTGTTTAAATTCCGCCCGCGACGGCAGAATATCAACAATAACGCCACGGTCCAATATTTCATCAATAATTTGTTCTTTGGTTTTCATTACTTAATCCTTTTTTAGTGTTTATGGATAAAAAAATTGGCTTTGGACAGTTCCCCTTATGGTGCCAAAGCCAATCAAACCCATAACACCATAAGGGGTTAATAGGCGTAATAAAAACCAGCCGCACAAAAACGTGCAGATTCAAAATTGTGATTAAGATTTATACAATCTTTTGTCATATCAAGATACATTATAGAGAATTTATCATAAAAGTCAATAGGTTACAAATGTAATTTCGCTGCTATAAAAACGAATTGTTTTGAAAACAACGTGCAACGCAGATTTTTTCGAAAAAATCGTTAAAATACCCCTTGACCGGTTGCTGCAAAATTGGCTAAACTTTTAATGTCGAAATGGTTGTATTAGGGGGAAAAGGAAGAATTTTGCGGCGTTTAATTGGTTGCATTTTTGCCGGATTCTTGGCGTGTGTGTCGTTTGACACCGCGGCTTTTGCATGCACAACCAATGAAATCGATGTAACGGGTAATGGATCAAATTGCCAAACATCTAAGTTTGAATTGACAACGACCAATTTATCTGCTGGTGATTCCCTTAAATTCAGTATATCGGCCAAGGGAACATTTTATGTCGATTGCGGCGATGGTGGAACATTGTCGGGAACGGGCGCGTCTGGCAAGACAATTACAAAAAGCACAAATGTTAGTGTTAATTATACTTGCGAATGGGCATCGGCGGGCGCACATACAATAAGATTTGGCGGTGTCGCAACCGAATATCCTGTTCTCGTTTTAGATATTACATCGGATAAATCAGCAATTACTTTTGATGGTTTATTAAATGGGAACGCGGCCAAGATTGCATCATTGTCAGGTTCGTTGGTCGAATTATTTCCACAAGTTGGTACCAACGCCAGTCAAATTCCACAATTTATTAATTCATTCAAGAACGCAACCAACTTAACAACAATACCATCAACATTGTTCTATGGTTATACGGGTGGCAATAATGCGGATTTTATGTTTTATGGCACCTTTTCGGGGTGTACAGGTTTAACATCAATGCCCGAAGGTTTATTTAGCACAATTACTACACCGGCAAGCTCCATGTTCTCGCAGACCTTTGAGGGTTGTACAAATATGTCTGGTTATATACCGCCGTCCACATTTATTGGGCTTGTTGTCGCGGGTCATCCATCCGCATCAACCTTGTGGTATGATACGTTCAAAGATACCAATTTGGTGACAACTTGTCCTTCTGGTGTTCCGCAATATATTACGGGTTATGAAGGAAACACTAATAATTCTACATGGAATGGTCCGGTTTCATGTGGTTGCGCACCGGGCGCACGTCTTGAAAACGGTGCGTGTGTTTGTGATACATTCACTGTGACAACAACGAATTTATCTGCGAATGAAGAAATGTCGTTCATGATGTCCGCGGCCGGTATTTTCGCGGTTGATTGGGGGGATGGCAGCCCCATTGAAACAATCTATCGTGTCGGCAATACGGATTCCGCACAAACGTATCCTCATACCTATACAACGGCGGACTCGTACACAATCGGACTTTGTGGTACCGCAACCAAATATCATCTCCCCGGCAGTGCTGATAAGCCGCCAATTACCGATACAACGATTAGTTTTTCAGACGCAACCAACACTAGCTGCAAGGTTGCATCAATCAATGGTTCATTGGGTGCATTGTTCCCGACGTTGAATAATGGCGCAAGTGATACCGATTTCCCGCGGTTTTATAAGACGTTCCAATATTGTTCTGCATTGACCAGTATTCCATCCGGGCTGTTTACTGGGGTTACGGGGGCCGCTAATGCCATGTTCCGTGAAACATTTGACCGTTGTGCTGGGATAACAACAATTCCGTCAAACCTTTTTTCCGGGGTATCTGGTGGTGCAAAGAATATGTTCCGGTCCGTGTTCAACTTGTGTACTTCTTTGACCGCAATGCCAGAAAATTTGTTCAGTGGTGTTACCAGTTCGGCAGAAGGTGAATTTAAGTATTCTTTCTTTGGTGATACGGCGATGACGGGTTATATACCACCATCTACATTTAGTGGGCTTATTGCAAACGGCAGTCCGACCGCAACCAATATGTGGCAGTACGCATTTACTGGTGGAACAACATTGGCAACAAGTTGTGATGGCTTTGCTGGAATGACAGAATTTACGACCGGGTATAAAACACTGTGGGATGGCAAAGTGTCATGTCAGACGGCAACATGTTCGGCGGGGCAAATACTGGTTGGCGGTCTGTGTGAAGATCCGGCATTTACGGTCACAACAACATCCGACACAACCAGTTTAACATTTTCACTTGCGGCCAGGGGTACATTCTATGTTGATTGTGGTGATGATGGAACGCTGACGGGCAGTGGTGTTTCTGGTACACAAATTATACGCAGTGGCATCGGATCATCGTCATATACATGTACATGGGAAACGGCCAGCGCACATACGATACGGTTTGGTGGTGTTGCATCTGGATACGGATCTGAATCTTCAATCGCGTTCTGGCGTTCCAGTAATGGCACCCAGGCGAATATCGCATCTATTACCGGTTCGTTATCATCGATATTTCCGCAACTTGGTACCAGTACTGGCGAATTACCGCTGTTTACGAACACGTTCAAGGGATGTACAAACTTGACCTCTATACCGGCGACATTATTCGAAAATATTACAGACGGAACCCAAAATATGTTTTCCAGTACATTCGAAGGTTGTACTGGTCTCGCATCAATTCCGGTTGGATTGTTTGGCGATTTTGAAACCGGTGCCCAAAATATGTTTGCGAATACATTCAATGGTTGTACCAGTTTGACAACAATACCATCCGGACTGTTTGGTGATATCAGCAGCGGTGAAACCAGTTTGTTCTATGGAACATTCAAGAATTGTACGGGCATTACCGCGATACCGGCTGATTTATTTAGTAATATTACCAGTGCGGCAAACTTTATGTTTAGTGAAACATTTAATGGATGCACGCTGTTGTCGGGCTATATTCCGCCGACCACATTTGCGGGTTTGATTGCCAACAGCAGTCCGACCGCCACGGATATGTGGTTAAACACATTTAATGCAACCAATGTCGCAACCAGTTGTTCATCATTTACAGATATGCGTCAATATATCACAAATTATGAAACAGAATGGAATGGCAAGGTTTCTTGTGAAGAATTACCGAACAAATGTAAAGGCGCGACATATTACGACGAAAACAATGTTAACGCCGACGCAAATGGTTGCGTTGCGTGTCCAACGGGATACACAGACAATACCACCGACGCCAAAGAGTCTATTAATCAATGCGAAATTAATTGTGCCGCGGGGACATATGTTGCGACGGCCGGCGGTTCATGCGTTGCGGTGGCCAGTGGTTATTACATAGGGGCCGATACATACGCATACGGTTCAACCGGAACGCCAGATGCGTTGCAGACATGTACAGGCGCAACATATCGTAATGATGTTAACCAGTGTGTTGCGTGTCCAACGGGATACACATACAATACCGACAGTGGTAAAACATCAAACACCCAATGCCAGATTCTTTGTGCGGCCGGTCACTACTTAGCGCGTGCGGGCGATTCAAGTTGTTCCGAGGTAGGCGATGGATATTACGCGGCCGCAGAAACAGTGAACTATGGTTCGGTTAGCGTTCATACACATTGTCCGCATCCCGAAGAAAGAACGGGAACGATGACGGCGGAAAGTGTCGCAGAATGTTCGTTGTTGTGTACGGATGCAACCTATTTTGATTCCGGCACAGACAGTTGTGTTGCATGTCCGACGGGATATACCGCGCATACAATATCGGGTAAAACATCTGCGTCACAATGTCAAATTGCGTGTGCGGCGGGGACATATTTGGCCGCGGCGGGCGACACAAGTTGTATTCCCGTTGGCATTGGATATTGGGCCGCGGCATCAACAGTAAATTATGGTTCAACCGGATCCCGAACGGCGTGCCCAAATGGCCAGATAACAAGTTCCAACAATTCGGGCAGTCAATCCGAATGTTTGGCCGTGTGCAGTGGTGCAACATACCGTAATTCCAACAACCAATGTGTTGCGTGCCCCAGTGGTTATGGCGACAATTTGGATAACGGCAAAACATCGGTAAATCAATGTCAGCATCATTGCAGTGCCGGATCATATATGACAGAATATACACCCGTTGAATATTTGCAGAGTAATGGTTCGGGTCAATTTATTAACACCGGATATTCCGTCACATCAACAAATGTCAAGATTAACATTGTTGTGGGTCGGGCGACCCCAACCACGGGTGATGTTGGTAACTTCTTTGGTAATATTTATTACGAAGGTGGTTTCAGTGCTAATTACAAGGGTAATTTGTTTGGACTTTGGATGCGTAACACGAGCGATCATGGTGAAAAGGCAAGATCAGCCAATATGACATTTGCTGCGGATGTTAAATATAACATAGATTACACGGTGACAGGATCGGGATCTGTGACCGGTACATTACAGGTCAACGGTGGCGTGATAGCACCTAAAACCGTATCTTCGTCATATTTTAATGACCCGGGCAATTCAGTATTCTTGTTTGACAATGGTGCCGCATATGTGAATGAAAATAATGTTACCGTTGGCGACCGTTGGGGCGATAAATTATATTCTGGACGCATATATTCATTCAAGTTATGGGATGGTGGCACAACGGATGCATTTTTAAAGTTGGATTTGGTGCCGGTCCGCCGTAATACTGATAATGTGTTGGGATTCTATAACCGTGTCAATGGCGAATTTTATACGAATGTTGGGACGGGGGTATTTACATCCGCCACATGCGTTGTGGACGGTGATGACCCAGATGATGCGTGTGATGCGATTGCCACATGCAGTCCGGTTGAATACGGATATTATGCGGGTGAAAATTATACAAACTATGGTTCAACCGGTGTCCGTAACCAGTGTCCAAATGGTGCGGGAACAATTGTTAATGGCGAACCGGTAAACAATGCGGGCAGTATTTATGACTGCGAAGGCATTGATCCATGTACCGGTGCGAATTATCCGGACGCCCAGACGGGTATTTGTACGGCGTGTCCAACGGGGTATGATGCAGACACCACCGATAACAAAGAATCAATCAGTCAATGCAAAATCCATTGCAACGCGGGTTATTATGTGCACACAGAACACGATGCGACCTGTACCGCCGCACCCAATGGATATTATATTGCGGCGGGCGATGTCAAATATGGCGATATCAGTGACCCATCAATATGCACTAATGCGCCGGGGCATGCCACATATTCCGGTAACGCAACCACCAACAGTTGTCCATGGCTTTGTGACGCCACATATTATGCCGTTGATAATGCGTGTGTTGATGCGGGGGCGGGGTATTATTCCGCGGGTGGCGAAAATACCCGTCACGCGTGCGACAATGCAATTCCCACAAACAGTTCATACAGTGGTTCCGCCGCAACAAATAATTGCCCATGGGCGTGCGATGTCGGGTACCAAGAAGACAATGGCGCATGTGTTTCGGGTGGTGGATGCACCGGCGCAACATATTTGAATGCCGGCGTGTGCACGGCGTGTCCAACGGGATATGATGCAAATACGGTGTCCGGGAAAACATTGGCCACGCAATGTCAACTTGTTTGTCCGGCGGGTTCATATATTGCAACGGCAAATGATGCAACATGCACCGATGCCGGTGCGGGATATTGGGCACCGGGCGGGGCGGTAAATTATGGTTCGACCAGTACGCATACCCAATGCGCATCGGGGTTAACCACCGTTGGATACGGGCATGGTGCGGACGAGGTTGGCGATTGCGGCCGCAAATTGCATATTGATAATTATATCTTGTATTCTAAAACCATGAAACCCAGCACCCCCGCCATAAACATCCAACCGGTTGGCGACAATACGGTGTTCTATATCGGGGTCAGTTCCACCGATCAAACCCTAACGCCACTGCACGTGACCCAGGGTAATACACAATACACCCTGTATGACGACAGTATTTTGCATGGGGAACGTGATTTTGAAACAAATACGCGTATTACACAGTAAATAAAAAATCACCCATGGGTGATTAAAAATCGGCCGAAAAATTAGATATTAGATTTTTGTTTATTCAAACCAAATTGTTGCACGGGTACTACTGGTCGTTGCACCAACGGGAATTGTAACTTCGCCCTTGGATACGGTAACGGTCCCGTTACTGGCGGTGACGGCCGTCACAACCGGGCCATTCCCCGATTCAACAACATTTGTTGATGTTAATTTATCCTGCTTTGCGGCATCCATTGTATCATAAGCGCCTTCAACATAGGACTTTGTCACTACTTTTGTATTGGGCACAACTTCGGCAACCGCCGGTACGACCATCAGAATTCCAACAAAAATGCCAAATATCACTCTCATCTTCCAAAATAAAATGTCTGGAAATTTTATCTCATGCTATTATACACAATATTGATAAAATTGTCCAGACCAAAATCTGAGATTTTATTATTAGCTACCTTGTGTTGGTGCGGTCAATGTTATTTCTTGGTTTGTATCTGTATTCCAAGTTGTATAAACCTTTAACACTTTTGCACCTTGAGTAGCAACACTACCTGCAACTTCATCGATAGCACCTTGGATGGTTGTGGCCGTCAAACCAGAAGTTGTATTTGAATATGTACCACCAGCAGCCCCACTTGTAACTGCGCTAGTAATAACTCCCGTGCCAGTTGCAGACAGATTACTTAAATCTTGATCTGCAGCATTGCCTGCTGTGGCTGCAACTTCATCGATAGCGTCTTGGATGGTTGTAGCAGTCAAACCAGAATCTGTATTATCATAAGCACCATCTGCAGCTAAACCTTTAATAACATTTTCACCGGCTGTGGTTATATTACTTAATGCTTGATTAGCCGCACCACCAGCTGTGGTAGCAACTTCATCGATAGCGTCTTGGAGAGTTGTAGCAGTCAAACCAGAATCTGTATTATCATAAGCACCATCTGCAGCTAAACCTTTAATAACATTTTCACCAGCTGTGGTTATATTACTTAATGCTTGATTAGCCGCATTGCCTGCTGTGGTATTGATTTCATTAATAGCGCCAACCAAAGAAGTTTTTGTCGTCGTTGTCAAAGTTGTTAAATCACCTTCTGCGGCCGATGCACGTTGGCTTTCCTTATTGGCAACTGCAATGGCGGCATTATATGCACCTTGTACATAGGATGTCGTTGCCACTTTTGTGTTTGCTGTTGCAGTAACTGGCTCTGCCGGAATCGCAGATGCATATTCCGGTGCCGCATTCGCCGCCAATGGCAATACTGCCAATGCCGCGATAACTGATATATTTAAAAGTTTTTTCATTCTTCTCTCCATGTTTGTTTGTTGCTTTATTCGGTTACATTATATCATAAAAAGTCCCCCTTTTTAACAACATAATGCATTGTTTTTAATTTTTTTTTATGGGTTTGTCAAAAATCCCGGGTTCCAACTGTTCTCTACCTCTAATGCAACCCATGAACCGCCGCCATTACCATCTGATTGGAAAACGTACTGTACACCATTCTCGGCATTGTTCGGCAATGCAATTCCAATTGTCGCCGGGTCGTTATTTGCACCTGGGGTAACAACGATACCATCGCCCGCCTCGTAAACGTTACTGGACGCCGCCAAATCGTTTACCTTTTTAACCAATCCGCTGTTTGCATCACCGATTGTCTTTTCCAAACTTTGGACATCGCCGGCCAAACCGGTTCCTGCGGCACCGCCTGTGCCTTTGGCACCGATTTTGTCAGACAAATCGCTAACGTTTTGTTGCAACGTTTTGACCGCACCCGCCGATTCGCCGGTCGCAACATCGTACACATATTTCAAACCGGCATCCACATAACCCTTGGTCGTTACGGCCGACGCACTGGCATCGGCAACAGGATCCGCGTATGCGTTGATTGCAAAGATGGATACGGACATCACCAAACCGTATACAAAACTTTTCTTCATTTTACTGCCTCTCCTTTGTTTTCGTTTTTTATTTTTGTTATCTCGTTATCAATGTTACGGATTTAATAAAAATCCCGGGTCAAATTCACTCACCACGTTTGGCGGTGTTAATTGACCAACAACATTATCTATTTCTTCCTTGGTATAATAAGTCGTTTCCATATATTCCTGTGTTTGTTCGCCCAGATTATCTATGGCTTGGCTTAATTCATCCACGCGTTCCGGTAACGCACCCAAATCGGCGTCCAAACTGATTGTGTTCCCAGAAATGGCAATGCCATCGCCGGATTCCAATATATCTTGCTTGGTATTCATTTCAGATTCCAAGGCCGCTATGCGCTGTTCCAAATCAGACGTGTTGCCCCCACCACCAGGTTGTGATGCGTAATTTGTCGAGATTTTTTTCCCAATCCCCTTGAACAGATTCCCATGCGCCCCCGGTAAACGTGCAGACGTGGCATACCCCGTTGTCTTTGGTGTTGAAACACTGGTGCCACTGGTGTTGCCGGCGGTTGATGCCTTGGTCGTTGGTTTGGTTGTCAAACTTAATGCACGTGCGGATGATGCACCCTTGGTCGTGGCCGATAATTTTGTCGGCGTGCCACGATTGAAATTGCTATAGGTACTGCTGCTGGTCGCACCACTAAAATTTTTTACGGCAGGCGCGGCCCCAGACGGGTGGACAACAACCCCGCCGGCCATCAATATAACCGCCAAAAACAGCCTTTTTTGATACAACTATGTACCTCTCTCGCGCTATATTATATCATAAAAATATACGCAAGACAAATAATCTGATAAAGATAAAGATAAAATTAATGCTTGACTTTTATGTTTTGTGTTTTTTGTTGGGTAATTCGATGAATTGTTGTTGAAATAATTCCGCAGTATTATTATAATTGTCTTTGTCTGAAAGGGGGATTATATGAAGAAGATTCTTGTACTGGCCGCTATGGTTTTGATTACTGATACCGCACGCGCACAAACCGAATACTATGTGTCGGCAAAACTGGGTGGTGGTGACACAACCATATATGTTGATGGTGATACCAAGGTGGGCGATTATTTGGTCGATACATTCAATGCATTGGATGGCGCACATTATAGATACAGTAATTCCGGTTTTTTGTGGGAAGGTTCTGTCGCCGTTGGCCTCGATTGGTCGCCGGGCAAAATGTATGTTAAAAAGAATCCGTATGATTGGTTCCATCTGCGGCTAGAAGCTGAAGCGGGGTATAATAATTACCGCGAAGATGGCAAGTTAAAAGAAAATTACGTCGTAAAACATGACGTGGAAATAAAATACGATCATTTCTTCTTGCTGGCCAATGGATACGCAGATTTCAAAATCGACAGCGTTGTTCCGTACGTCGGACTGGGAATAGGGTACAGTTTCGGCAAGGAAGAAGTCACAATCAAAGACATAGATTACAGTGATTCTATCGATGACGATGGTGTGATTTATGCGTTGCATGCCGGGGTCGGTTATAAATATTCCGATGTAACCACATTGGATTTGGGCTATAGACGTGTTTATGCGCCGACCGAAGGCGATGGCCTTAATGTGTTCAGTACTATCAGACTTGGCGCCCGTTTCCGTATATAAAATATAGTATCGTGTTATATTCTGTGTCACCGACACACGGACGACCGCGCCCATTTTCCGCGCGGTTCGTTGGCTCGTTCGCCGCAACAAACGAACTGATTCGTGTGTTTCTGTATGTTATGGATAACAACGCACCCTTTTTTGAATTTCAAAAATCTTAAACAAATGCATGATTCCCGCCATCTCTCCGCAATTTTCACTCCTCCCCCACACCCACCCACCCGACATACGGATTAACAGCTGCCCCTCAATGAATATTTATTTTAATGCGCTTGAGTGTAAACCTAACGCCTTGTATGCCACAGATGCTGTGGCGTTGCCGGATTTGATTTTGTTTAGGTTTGACTTAAAATGACACAAAAATTTGTTCTAAAATTGTCCCAAAATATAACCTCTGTGTAGACCTTTTTTAAGATAGCAAAAAAGCCTTACAAAGCCCGATTTGACTGGATGTGACTGTATAAAGATAGTGTAGATTTTTATTTAAAAATTCACTTTATTTATTAACAGAAATCCTGTTGCGAAAAACGTAATTTTTTATTATGTTGAATGTGAAAGAAATAATTTAAAGAGGTAGATGATAATGACGTGGTCTGATTTCTTTTCGTCTCAATTATTTGGAATTATTCTTGGGGCATTATTGACAGCTGGTTTTACATGGTTTGTGGACTTCTTAAAAAGCAAACGTGACAGGGAACTTTATATAAAACAAAAACGAGAAGAGTTATATATCAATGTGTGCCAGGTTTTAATGGAACATGAAAAGTATCGTCGTTCCCATGAATGGTCAAAGAAATGTAAAACAATGTTTAATGCATTGCAGGGGCAAATGTTGATATATGCATCTAAAAAGATTTACGATGCATACTATGCGTTGGATACAGAAATATGTAATTGTTACGATACAATGCATAGTCAAAAGCAGATAGAGGCAAAATCAAATGAAATGGCAGATAAAATAGTAAAACTAGCGACTAAGATGCGTCAAGAATTGGGAATAAAAGAAAAGTTGCAGTAGCTTATATTTTTGTGCGGCCCCCCGTTTTTTAATTGTTCTACTTGACTTTATACATTGTTTTGGGCTAAGTTTTTATTAAGGGAAAGGATATATGGAAGTAATAGCCAAGCAACATAGGGTAAAGAATATGGGAGGCGTTTATACCCCGTTCAGCATCGTGCAGGAAATGCTGGATTATTTGGCATTCAGTGGCAAAGATATCTTATCAAAACATATAATGGAAAACAGTTGTGGCGATGGCGCGTTTTTGTCCGAAATCGTTCACAGATATTGTGATGCTTTCGTTTCTATTGCAAATAATGATATAAGCCGTTTGAAACACGATTTAGAAACATACATTCATGGTATTGAATTAGATAAAAATGAATACACAAAATGTATAAAACGTTTGGATACCATTGTTCTTCAATATGGTATACAAAATGTAGCATGGGATATTGTGAATGAAGATGCTTTAATTGTAAGTAAGTACGATCATAAAATGGATTTTGTTGTTGGAAATCCGCCTTACGTTAGAGTTCACAATTTGGAAAATTATGATTTGGCAAAAAAATTCTCATTTGCACAAGATGGTATGATCGACTTGTATTTAGTTTTTATTGAACTTGGATTAAAGCAGCTCAATAAAAGCGGAAAAATGTGTTTGATTACCCCCAGTTCATTTATGACTAGTAAGTCTGGTAAAAATTGCCGAGCATGTATAAATAAAAACAAAAAATTATCAATGGTTGTTGATTTAGGTCAAGAACAAGTGTTTGATGGTATATCGGCATATACAGCTATTACTTTGTTTGACAACGGGATAACACACGATGAGATCCAGTATGTAGAACATAGTACAAAGGATAGTTTTAATTTGCCGTATGATACTGTTTTTAAGCATGGCACAATGTCCTTTGATGATGAAGACACGTTAAAGTTATTATCGGACATAGATTCTTTTTACAAAGATCAGGTAAAACGTAGCATAGTTGTAAAGAATGGTTTTGCTACATTGGCAGATACGTGTTTTATTCAAGATTTTAAATCATCAGAGAACATATATATTGATGTTGTAAAAGCTTCTACCGGCAAATGGACAAAATGCTTGTTCCCATATGTTTTTCCTGGTGTGCCTATGGAAGAATCTTTTATAAAGCAAAATTTTATGTCCGCATACACACATTTGCAATCGTTTAAAGATAAATTAGAAAAACGAGCTATTGATTTTGCTGGGCATTGGTATTTGTTTGGAAGAAGCCAAGGAATCAAAGATGTTTTCAAAAATAAAGTATCTATTAACACGTTAATTAAAGATGAAAGCAGTATAAAACTAATAAATGTTCCTGCTGGTTCTGGTGTGTATAGTGGTTTATACATATTGTCAGATTATAGTTTTGATGATATAAAGCGTGTTATTTATGACCCTAAATTTATAAAATATGTAAAAGCATTAAAGAAATATAAAAGTGGTGGATACTTTACATTTTCTTCGCTAGAATTGGAAAAGTATTTGACCTATATGTTAAAAGGAGATACACAAGATGCCAAACGTCAATTGCGCCTTTTTGGATAAGGTGAAAGAATCTTTTCGTTTATATTTAAGTACCGGTTCGCGCAGCAATGAAAAGTTAAAACCGATACATTCTTTTATATCGGATTCTTTAAAAACGAAATTGAACGATCCTGAGTTGACTTTTTGTTCTTTGAGACCGGGACAACGTGGTGGCGAAATGTCAATTGCTGGTAGATACATGGACAAGAATGTGGATATTGCGGTATGCAAAGGTAACGTTGTTTTAGCGGCGATAGGCTTCAAATTTGTTATGAGTAATTATCAACAAAATTCTAATAATTATTTTGAAAATATGTTGGGGGAGACCGCTAATATAAGATGTAACAATATTCCTTATTTTCAGGTTTTGGTTTTGTTAAAAGAATTACCTTATTATAATAAGAATAACAAGATCATTAGAGTAGAACACATTAACGAACATAATTTGCGTAAGTATATTAAATTATCAGAAGATAATATAGAACTGCTTCTTCACACACCGACCCAGACGTTGATTTATGTAGTAACATTATCGGAGTCTATTGCAGATAATAATATTAACAATAAAGCTGAATATAACGAATTTTTTAGAGATAAGGATCTTGGCCTTGATGACGAATTTAAAGACCGTTTTCAATCTGGGGTTGTAATCAATAATTTTGAAAGTTTTATAGAAAAGGTTGCTGGATATATTAAATATAAAAAATAAGGTTTGTTTTTGTGAAGCGTTTTATGTTGTATTATTCTAAATATAAAATTAGAAGGTTTTTTGCAAAAGATGTCAAAAAATAATTCGCCTTTACGATATCCTGGTGGAAAAGCAAGAATATTAGATTTTATGAAAGAAACCATAAAATCTAATTTTCCTGACAATGTCAAACCTTGTTATGTGGAGCTTTATGCAGGCGGGGGAGCTGTTGCATTGGGTTTGTTAATAGAAGGGTATGTTTCAGAGATATATATAAATGATGCGGATCCTTCAATATATTGTTTCTGGTACAATATTGTGAATAATACAAATAAATTTATTGGCAAAATAAAAAGAATAGAAGTGACCATAGAAGAATGGGAAAAACAAACAAAAATATATAAGGCAAATTTGCACGAATCCGATAAACAAAAATTTGATTTGGGCTTTGCCGCTTTTTATTTAAATAGATGTAACCATTCCGGTATATTGAAGGGGGG
Organism: Candidatus Enterousia sp.; assembly: GCA_045647355.1. Lineage (GTDB taxonomy): Bacteria > Pseudomonadota > Alphaproteobacteria > Rs-D84 > Rs-D84 > Enterousia. The sequence continues at coordinate 154,439 of JAZRMF010000005.1, read as the reverse complement.
GGTTATAGGTGGAAAATCGCAGATGGGGAAATATAAAATAGATTGTCGGTTTAACAAAAATGAGTTAATAAATAAAATAAGAAGAATATCTGAATTCAAGGATAAAATACATATTTCCTCCGTAGATGCATTAAAGTTGTTAACTGATAGATCGATGTTAAAGGTATTAAGAGGAAATTGCTTACTTTATTTAGACCCTCCCTACTTTAAGAAAGGCCCACAACTATATCAGAATTGGTATAAACCAAAAGACCATAAGGACATTTCTGAAGCAATAAGAAAACTTAAATGTAAATGGATTCTTAGTTATGATAATGTGCAAGAGATTCGGAATTTATATGATTGGGTAGATGATGAAGCCAAACAAGAATTTGATTTACAGTATTGTTTAAGAGCCACAGGAAAACGAGGAAAAGAAATATTGTTCTTTTCAGACAAAATTCTTAATATACCTGATACTGACTTAATATGTTGAAAAATAAAAAAAGTTCGTTAAAATGGCACAGGTTATCAAGTATTATCTGTTAGATAAAGGCGGTTTATAATGAAGCATAAAATAGAGTATGTAAAAAGAGAGAATTTGGTATTGGATTCGCACAATCCTAGATTTGCGGACCTATATTCTGGTACCACACAAAAAGAAATTATTTTATATTTACTTAATGAAGAAAATGCACATGAAATAGTTGATAATATACTAGATAAACACGAATATTATCCTGACGAAGCTTTGTGGGTGGTAAAACAACATGATGGTTCGTATCTTGTAAAAGAAGGAAATAGGCGAGCTGCGGCCGTAGTTGCGTTATCAAATCCAGATGTTTTTGGATTAAATGTTGATAAGTTTGACATACAAGAGTTACCTGCTATAATTTATGACGATGAACGTTTGTTGGAAAAAAGAATAAGGGAAAAACATGCGACTCCATCGTTTAGGGCATGGAGTCGTATAGCAAAAGCTTTAGAAATACACCGATTGTTTATTGCGGGAGCATCGAGTGATGATATTCAGGCGATTGATTCTAATGTCGGAGATTTTATGAAAATCGCAAATTTTTACTATGAGGCTGTAAAACATGGCGGAGAAAATTTTAAGGAATTGGTTAGAAGCTCTGGAAAGAAAGGTGGAAAATTAGCTTTCTTAGAGAGATTGTTTCGGTCCAGAAAAATTTGTGGATACGATTTCGGGGGTAAAAACGAAAAATATAAATTGATAATAACTGATAATAAGTTGTTTAAAAAATATATCAATAATGTAGTTGAATATTTACAAAAAAATCCAGACGCATCATATTATGATGTAGATAAGCCGGAACAACAGCAAGATTTTCTGCGTAAAATAGAAATAACAGAAACAGGTAGTTCTCAGCCGGAATTGGGGTTGAGTTTCAATTCTAAAAATGAATCAAATTTGAGTATGGGGAATGAAAAAAAGTACGATGGTGTTTTGCCAGATGTTGTCGCGGCACCTGAAAAAGGTGTAGATAGCCCAAAAAACAAAAGTTTACGAGGTTCTGTTCAAAAAAAACCGGTTTTGACAAGAAAAAATCGTTCTAAATCTCTTGAATACAAAATAGATGAATTGTTCATGAAACTCAATAGTCAGCAGGTTCCTAATGCGAAGATGGCTATGATAAGAATAGTGTTTGAATGTACTTTGAAATGGGTTTTAGACAACACAAAATACCAAGATAAGAAATTGTCTAGTTATGAATATTTTAATGATGCTTTTAGAACAAAGAAAGGGACCAAAAAGCCTTTTACGGATTTTGCCGTATTGTCCGAATTGTTTACAAAACTAATTTCAGAGTTGAGTATGAAGAGAGCTTTTTCTTCTTTTAATATTGATAACATTCAGCAAATTATTCATAACGACAAGGTTAGCGCAACGCCTTCGGATTGTGACACATTTGTTGCAAATCTTAGCCCATTGATAGAATTTATGTTACAAGATGAAGGGGAGCTATTGAAAAAATTAGATCTCACATCTCTAAAATAGTTTATCGCAAGCGTTTATTTGTTATGGGCGATCATCGTCGTTTTTCCATAATGCAGCCATTTGAAATAATTTGTGATACAAACGGCGGAATAGCCATGCCTGTTTGCAGGTTAGATTTCCGTTTTGTTTGTATCGTACATTCGATTCCAATTCGCGTAATGATCTACACGCCGCGAAGTAGAGCATAATAAAATCAGTTTTATTGCTCGGCTCAATTTCTTGAAAATGTTTGTATTTCATGTACAACCCCTTTAAAAGTTGTTGTATTTGTCCTTATCTTTTAACAAAAGTCCAGTCGTTTCTTGGAAATCTGATAATTAAAAATGTATACATTTTGTATACAAGCAGATATACGGACTTCGTTCCGTTGTTCTCAGGGGCATATAATCTTCTGAGAGGCTTGTAAATACTGGTTTTGCAATCGTTTTTATAGGCGTTTTTTCTACAAGCCGTGTATAACTCTGGTATAATTATTTGCGATTTTTAACACTTTTTTGCATTTTATACCAGAACAAATTGCCATAGACAAAAATAAAAGAAAATGCCGTAATTCCAAGGAATTACGGCTAATTTGTGGCTCGGGCAACTGGACTCGAACCAGTGACATACGGATTAACAGTCCGTTGTTCTACCGACTGAACTATGCCCGAATAACGAACCCTATATTATACCTAAAATCCGCACAAGTCAAGGACTTTCTGAATATTTTATGCTATAAATTTTGGGGTCAGTTTTCTGCGGCTTTCGTATGATTTTGTGTGTTTTTTTCACATATACGTACACGAAAGCAAAAAGTGAAAATTAGCACCTGATTCCTTTGGAATATAACTTGTTGTTTGTTGTGTGTTTTTTGTGCGTGACCATATGTAAAGTGCTAACAGCGACACACAGAATATTCTATATGTCGTTTTTAGCAGAATCACAATTGAAATCAATGTTGATTTTAGGTTAAGCAAAAAACAGCGGACAAATCGTCCGTTGCTTTTTTGTGGGTAATATTTAACTATTGTTTTGGTCCACCAAACGCACCTCCTATTTGGAATGTATGGTTTGGGTCGCAAATGGGTAATTTAATAAAATTTGTTGATTTACACAAGGCACTATATCATACTTCTATACGTATAATAAAGAAAGGTCAAATATGGTAAAAATAAAAGTTACGAATGCCTGTGCACATTTTTTTGAGAACACAAATCATCTGGCTGAATTTTTTTATTACATAATTTGTACCACACAACAAGTTGATGAAATGAGAATTTGTGCCGTCAAAGCATTGGCTAAGATACACGAACAAGAACCAGCAAAAGAAGAATTAAAACATGCGGCAACAGATAAATTGAAAAAATATTTCGGACTAATATTGGAACTGTGGCTGTGTCGTTTGGTAGAATGTTATGAAAATTATTTGTCGTCTATCCTTAAAGATGTTTTTTTATGTTGCCCACAAATTTTAAAATCATCAGAAGTGGTAAAACTAGATGAGGTTTTGAAATATAAAACAATGGATGATTTTGTTACAGAATTAACAGAAAAAAAAGTAAACGAATTATCGTATTCGTCTTTTGACGATTTGTTTGATTTTTTTGATAAAAGATTAGGAGTAAAAATTATTGACGAAAGCAATAAAAGCATCGTAAGGGAAGCAATTGAAATCAGAAATATATCTGTTCATAATGATTGTGTTATTAACAGAAGATATATCAACAAATTACAGTTAAACGAAAATCTTCTTGGGAACAGAAAAGATATAGAACCTGAATATTTAAATAATGTTATTGATGTTTTGTATAATAATGTCATGGAACTTGATGATAAGTTGATAAAGAAGTTTGAAATCAATAATTGCAAGGTTGTTGGAGATGAATTTGTTAAGCGTATAATGGAACAAAAAACTGATAAAAAGTAAGTCCTTTACCAATATTTTTTAATAAAAAGAGACGAGTGAAAATTTACACATCGTCCCACTGTATATAGTATTATAATACCAAAATACCACGGTGTAAACGGTAAAATGAAGTGTTTTTATTACTAAAATCTATAATTCATTTCGATTTGAAATCTATGCTTATCAAAATCATACGCAGGAGCATTTGAATCACGTTTAGTGTATGTGTAACTGATTGCAGGATACAATCGTTTGTATTCCAAATAACGACTGGATAGACGTAAATATGCACGATAACCGATGTCACGTCGTGTAAATTTATTTACTGTGTAATCATCCATTATAAAGAATTGTGAATCTTTGTATTTTGTTTGTGTTAAATCTAACCTGGCATACAATGATAGGGTCCAAGGCAATTCACCAAAATAACCAATAGAATAATACATACTATTACTGCCATATGATTTTAATTTTGCTGTGTTGGTTGTATAAGACAAACCGACAAATGTAAAACTTTTGTTGTTTATGTAATATCTAGGCTGAATATAGGTTGTGTATTCGTCCCCACGTAAAATATCGTCTAAATCATCGTCGTGGTACATATCTTTACTATATGAACCACCAAATGATAATCGAATACGTTTTGATAAATCCAAATCTATGTCTGCACGCACACCGGGGACAGTATTATAATACTCTCCACCGTACCAACGTAATTGAGTGAACGGTTGAACACTGATTTCGCCAATACCGCCCAGGACATATCTAGGACCTGCTGCCATATACAGCATATAATCATCAAATGTGGAATTTGAAAAATCAAGGGCATATAACGATGCACTGGTTTTGATGCCGAAATTATCTGTCATTTTTATATAATAATCCCCACCAAGTCCATACTGAAGGCCAACACCAGATGATTTGTCATCCAATTCACGACACAAAATACCAAACATTGTATTTATACATTCTTCACGTCGTCCAGTGGCATAATTAAGGTTTGAATCAGGAACAATACCAAACGAAAAATTAGCATACCAGTTTCTTTGTTGTCTGATAGCGGTCAAAAATAAGTTAATTTTTTGCACAACTTCATTTGGGGTATTGTGGTCGGCTCGAACAAACAAAAAATTATTTTCTGCTTCTTGATACTGTTTATTAAAAAACAATGCCCTTGCTAATTCTAAACGGACTCTGGACAAGTCGGGTTGTTTATCTAAGATTTTTCTGTAAATCTTTATTGCAGTATTAAAGTCACCTTGTGCCATATAAACTTGACCAAGCAGAAACCATTTTTCTATTTCTTCTTGGGTGTTTTTGGTGCCATTTAAATTTCGCAAAGTTTTTTCTGCTTGTGCATAATTTCCACCAACAATTTGCTTTTTTGCAAACTCCAAGGAATCGTTATATGTGACATCAGTTGTTTGTGCAACTACAAGTGTGGGAATCAAAAATAACAAAACACAAAAAGTTTTTTTCATGAGTTATTGTTTTGACCCGTAGCCATGATAAACCCTAAGGTTGTGAGCATTATTTTCCCACATACCATACACAACTACCACATTATTCATATCTTCAGAGAAATTTGTGCTATAAACATCATCGGCAGAATTGAGAGATATGTTGTTTGACGGATTATGCATAACAAAATTCAAAACAGAATTTGCTATATCTTGCCCAAAACTGAGTTGCATTGTTCCATGGTCTGATTCTGTCACAGCACCAGATGGATTAAATGGCATATAATACATAATGGCTGGCCCCGTATATGTTGCTTCTGCTACACGACTATCTTTTGTATGCGTCCAATTTTGCATTGTTTCTAATTGTTGGGTCGTAAATTCAAGATGGTTACCGCTAATAAACGCATTGTATGTTGGTTCGCCAGGAACAAGTATTTTAAGTAATTTTGTTGTATCGGATTCCTTCAAATTATAAATATTACCCCAAGCCCCAAAAGATAAATAATCAAACCCTAAATTATCGGTCCTTGCTAACAATGCTGTTGGTGTAGCACCTGTGCCATTACCTTGACCAAACAATTGTTCCGCTGCGGTTAATTCATCATCTATACCCGGAACGTTCGGGTTGCCTGGGTTAACTGGACCAGGATTAGAGGGGGAACTACCACCACTACCACCACCGCAAGCAGTTAAAGACAAGATGGATAATAAAACGACAAATGGTTTCATGGGGTGCCCCCTTTGTTGAATAAATTAAAACCGCCCAAGAAAGAGCGGTCGGGAGTGTTTACAGTCGCTTTATCATTGACCCCGCGCTTTCGGGTTGCCCCTGTTTTATCGCTAACGGCACCCCGACCATAAGTCAGGGATGATAACGGTGCAAAAGACACCGATAACATCAGATTACGATGCTTTCGCACCGGATAAAGCGGGTTTGTAAAGACCCCGAACCCAATCTCTTGGATTCATGAGGAATTTTAACATACTTTTTATAAAATTTCAATTTTCTTATTGAAAAAGGTCGGTATTGAAATACCGACCTTTAAAACTTTGTTGTTTTTTTTACATTAAATTTTTTTCTTATCTCTATTATTAGTAGAACGTTTTGTAGCCTTTAACTCCTCTATCGCCTTTGATGCTATACCACTAGCAATAGATCTAAGATCCTGTGCAACTTTCACCTTTGCGAAAGAGCAAGAAATACAATTTTGCATAAAATCTCCTGTTTTTTATATTATAACCTATTTTTTATCGTTTTTCCAACGAAATCCTTCATGTTTTGATATGATGGCTGTTTTTACTTCTCCACCAACACTTTCCATATCCAGAGAAGCCCTGTTTTTCAAACATTCCAATCTTATCAGGGTAGCAGATAAATTTGACAAATCTTCTAGGGGTAGATGAGGCAAAGATTGTTGTAAATTATACAATCTGCTACCTGTTATATTTTTATCTACCTCTTTAGCACAATTAGCAAGAGCATTTTCTATAATGTTTTTTACTTCTGGTGTGTTCCCACCGATTGATATAAATAATTTTGCAATAACATCATTATAAATTGTTGTTATGCTTTTTTTTAAGTGGTATGGCAACCCGAATATAAACATATCACTCATATCTCTCTGTGCTAGTTGGATTATATCCTGGTCTGTTTCATGAGCTTCTTCGGAGAAAAATTTAAAAATTTTATCATTTACAAAACCAACAGAGTGAAATACATACGTTTTAGGGTATATGTCTTTGTCTCCATAACCAAATATGGCGAATCCTGTCATTGCAGGGGAAAAATCACACCTATTTACAAAAAGTAAAAACATGTTAATAATTTCATCAATATTTAAATTTGAAAAATCTAATGTTGGTGACAAATATACTTTTCTTAAATCTAAATATTTTTGTATTCTCTTTTTTAAATCTTTGGTGCATCGCATATTCAAAACATTACGATTAGATGACAATGTTTCTTTTAGTAAATTTAAATCAGCTAATCCATTTGATACTATTAAGAAATCATCAAATGCCCCAAGTAGTGGATCCCATGTACCCATGTGTTGTTTGACAAAATTTTTTAAAAAACCTTTAAAGTCATCCACATAATCTTTTAACGAATCTAGCTTTTTATTCTGTCTGGTTGTTCCATATTCTTTGATTACCAACTCGACAGGTATTCCATTTATTTCAGAATTATTAAAAATTAAAACACCAACAGGTTTATTTTTTATAAGTTGGAATAATTTATTAGCACCATTAAAAGTTTTTTTACCAACCGTCGCCGCACTGTCTGCAGACGCTGCCACACCCCTTTTATTCATTATAACAATTTCTGCTGTCATTCCGTATACCTTCAATTCTTAATATTTGTTGTAGGAATATATAGATATATTTTATAAAAAATCAAGGGGGCAAAGGCATTTTTAACTCTATTGTGTTTTCCACGATGCTGCCATTTGGAATAGTTTGCGGTACAAGCGGCGAAACAGCCATGTCTGTTTGCAGGTTAAATTACCATTGTTTGTTCTGCGTATAGCGTTCTCTAATTCGTGTAACGATCGGCATGCTGCGAAGTAGAGCATAATAAAATCTGTCTTGTTATTGGGCTCAATTTCCCGAAAATGTTTATACTTCATCGACAATCCTTTTTAAGGTTGTCGTATTCATCAATATCTTTCGGCGAAAGTCCAGTTATTTATTCATTTTAATTTATTCATAAAAAGTTCATAGAATAGCAGCAAACACCCAGAAACCTAGCATTTTTTATTGCAGTATTTTGGGCATGTTTTTAATTTGTGTTTTAGTTTATAATCCATATAATGAAACCAAAAGGATTTATTATGTATGAAGATGTAAATATGCAAGATATCGCTTTATATGGTTGGTTAAGGCGATTTTTGCCCGTTGACAATAATGACGACAAGCAGCATCAGTTAAATTGTGCCGCCGTATTGGCGAAATGGATTTTAAACGACTATATTAACAAGTTTAAACAGGTTGGTGGGTGCGTGTTACCAAATAATTTTTTGGTCGTGTTAAAGCAATGTATCTTGTTATTACAAGAAGCACATATTCAGCAAAAATTATCGGACTTTCTGCGTGTGGCATCTATTGAATCCGCAAAAGATGTTGTTAGTGAATTGAACAAGTATATTGCCACTCATGAAATCAAGCATAATTAACCAGATTTCATGTATGATATCATCATTGATTTCGGACATGAAAAATCGGGGGTGTTTTTGGGTATGTTTTTCGTATGACCGATGGACTCCGTATGTCAATATGTGTTTTTATCAAAATTTGGTGCTAGTTATTGCCAGTTATCGCCCTAATATGCTACGTCATAGATATCATATATGATATCAGAATTGAAAAATTTTGAGTTAAAAAAATCCGCGGAAATCTGCGGTTTTTTGCGATGGGTCCAAACGGTTTTGCTAAGAACTTCCGGTATTTTAACAGTCCGTTGTTCTACCGACTGAACTATGCCCGAATAACAGACCCTATATTATACCTAAAATCCGCACAAGTCAAGGACTTTCTGAATATTTTATACTACAAATTTTGGGGTCAGTTTTCTGCGGCTTGCGTGTGATTTTGTGTGATTTTTTCACATATACGTACACGAAAGCAAAAAGTGAAAATTAGCACCTGATTCCTGTAAAATATAACTTGTTGTTTGTTGTGTATTTTTTGTGCGTGACCATGTGTAAAGTGCTAACAGGGACACACAGAATATTCTGTGTGTCGTTTTTAGTAAAATCACAGTCGAAATCAATGATGATTTCATGCTATAAAAAAACAACGGACGAACTGACTGTATGTCGTTTCGTATGATTATTTGTACGTGTTGTATTCTGTGGGACTACATAAGACTCATGATATGTTTTGTTTCTGCTTTTGTGATATTATCTTTCAACAGTACGTTTTGGATAAAATTACCTTGTGCACCTTCAAGCATTCGAACACTTAGTTTTTGATAATATTTGGCATATAACTCAAATAGCGAGTGGTTATATTCTAGGTCATATAAAGATTGCATTTTCTTATACTTGTCTGAGTGGGTTCTGCAATATAAGTCAGCAATAACATCAATGATAAGCAAAGCTCTACAGTTATTTAGTAAGTTTATGTCATATTTATTAGCATTTTGCAGATAATGTAATGAAAGGTTCCTATTAAATTCTTTCTTTGGTGCATTATTGCCTTGACTCCATCCTATGTTAATTGCTTCTTCCAAGTAATCCGTAAGTAACAATATTCTTTGATTATATTCGGAATTGTCTGAAATTTTGGATTTGATATATATTGATATATCGTGAGTTGCTACTTTCAGCCGTTGTCTATTTGTATTTGAGATTTCTTTGTGCCAATTCCACAATAGTGTTTCTATTACAGCCAATAAACTTAAATAAGAGCATATTGGGTTATTATCATAAAAAGCAATAATCGCATATTCTATAACGATGCGTACTTCTTTAAAAATGTCTAATTCTCTGTAATGATATGTCGCATACGAAGCACGTCTAATAGGCGAAATGATTTCTTTCGTTATAAAGAATTTTCTTCGATTTTTTGGTTGCTTTAAGTAATTTTGGATAAATTCACCATTTATTATTGGATATGGCGGAACACATAATACGTCTTGTATAAGTTCTTCATTTATTTGTTTCACAATTTTCATTTACAGCCCTTTCGGTTAAAAACGGTAGTTCATCTCTATTTGAAATCTGTGCTTGTCAAATTCGTATATAGGAGCATTTGAGTTGCGCCTGGTGTAAGTATAGCTTATCGATGGATAAAGCCTCTTGTATTCTAAATAACGACTTGATAGCCGTATACAAGTTCTGTATGTTGTATCACGTCTTGTGAAGTATTCTAGGTTACTGTCTTCCATTATAAAATACTGTGATTTTTTATACCTTGTTTGTATCAGATCCAACCTAGCAAGCAGAGTCAAAGTCAATGGCAATTCTGCGAAATATCCCAGGGAATAATTTAACCCATGGTTACCGTATGATTTTTGTTTTGCTGTGACATTCGTATAAGCAGTACCTACAAATACGAAACTTTTATTGTTGATATAATAACGTGGCTGAACGTATATCGAATATTCGTTGCCACCCAAAATTCTATTCAAGGAATCGTCACGATACATATCCCTGCTATACGATCCCCCTAGAGACAAATGCAACCGCTTTGTTAAATCAAAATCTGCATCAGCCCGTATGCCTGGCATAGTGTCATAATATTCGTCGCCGTACCAGCGCAATTGTGCAAATGGCTGGATACTGAATTCGCCAATTCCATCTATTATGTAACGAGGTCCTGCGGCCACATAAAACATGTAATCATCAAATTTTGATGTTGGAAAATCCAACGCATATAAAGCTGCACTGGTTTTTATACCGAAATGGTCGGTCAATTTAAGGTAATAATCGCCACCTAAACTGTACTGCAACCCAATCCCAGACGATTTGTCTTCTAAGTCACGACAAAGTGTACCTGCTATCGTGTTTATACATTCTTCTCTTCTGCCTGTGGCATAGTTAAGGTTTGAATCTGGAACTACAGAAAAACTGGCAAACACATCCCAATTTCTTTGTTTACGAATTAAATTCAAATAGTTCCGTACAAGTTTTTGTTCATTGTCAGATAAACTCTTATCTGCCAGTACCAAACGGAAATTAAAATCTGCGCTACTGTATTGTCCAGCAGCAAAATAAGTTTTGGCTAGTTCCATACGAACAAATGTTGCCTCTGGGTACCAATTCAATATGGTCAGAAAATTTTGCTCTGCTGTTGCATAATCGTGTCTAGCCAATGCCACTCGTCCCATTTCAAATAATGCGACTGTACGTGCATTTTCATCCTCGCTTTTTATAACAGCATCTAAAATATTTGTAGCAGACTTTAAATCGCCTTTATTTACTAGATCGTTAGCCAATGCCAGCGCTTGTTTATCATCTAGTTCTAATGTTTGTACTTGTTCGGCGAATCCAGCAGACACCCACATAAATAACGCAGTGCATATTCCAACTAAAATACGCATGTTATTATGCATTGTTTACTGCTTTGCGCCACCAAATGCACCATGTATAAAGAAATTGTTTGTTGTGTTACCACCAATATCCCCAGTACCAAAATTTAGTTGATACGTGCCAACAGCTTCCTCTATATTCCCCTTTTTTAAGTGATTTGGTGTGAAAGTGGCATCATACCCATAATTATCTGTGTATGTTCCTGGTGTAACATCGTAATAAGCATTTCCTGTATTATTTGTACCAGATACAGTCGTGGTTTCACTGTTACCATCGCCTTTCACTATATTGAATGTATAATAATTATCATATGCGATTAACAATTCTGGGTTGGTTGAATTGTACGTGTATGTGGCATTCCCTTTTAAGAACATATCTGCTTGTTGACCGCTTGTGTCTAAATAAGCAAGCGTTCCTCCACTAAAAACTGTGTTTTCTTGTGGCGTATATAAATTTGCCCCGACACCCTCACGATTATGTGCATATGCCGTTGCAGAATATTCGCTAGCATCATGGAATTCGTTATCAAAATCCTGCTTATAAGTATAATTTTGAACACCATAATTTGCGAGCTGCATTTCTTTTTCTTCAACAACATATTTCGATATGCTATGTTGTGTACCCGTAGATGAGTTTACATTGTATCCATAATGTTTATACCCTCCTTGGGAAGGCCAACTTTGTGTAGTTTCAACAAAATCTGTATACACTCCATTTGTATTTTGTTGTAACACATTATCAAAGTATTGTTTAAAGTTTGTATAATGTACCACTTGATTGTTTTGTTGATTATTGGTATTACCACCAGTATTACCTCCGCTATTGCCACCATTTGTATTATTGTTCGTAGTGGTACCGCTATACCCTCCAGATATGCCATGATTATACGAACCGCCACTGCTGCCACCACCACTATCTGTTGTACATGCTGCCAGTGCTAATATTGATACGAAAATTAAACATCTTTTCATGGTATTCTCTCCTATAAAAATTGAACCGCCAAGGAAATTGGCGGTCGGGGAGTTGCTAAATCACTTCATTATTGATTTCGTGGCTTTCGGGTTACCCCTGTTGTATCACCAACGAACCCCCGACCATAAGTCAGGGATGATAACGGTGCAAAAGACACCGATAACATCAGATTACGATGCTTTCGCACCGAATGAAGTGGGCTTAGCATGCCCCGAACCCAATCTCTTGGATTCATTAGGAATTCTAACATACTTTTTATCAAATTTCAATGGTGTAAAATCAAATACAATTTCACGTATGATATCATTATTGATTTCGGATATGAAAAATCGGGGGTGTTTTTGGGTATGTTTTTCGTATGACCGATGGACTCCGTATGTCAATATGTGTTTTTATCAAAATTAGGTGCTAGTTATTGCCACTTATCGCCCTAATATGCTATGTCATAGATATCATATATGATATCAGAATTGAAAAATTTTGAGTTAAAAAAATCCGCGGAAATCTGCGGTTTTTTGTGGTGGGTTCAAACGGTTTTGCTAAGAACTTCCGGTATTTTAACAGTCCGTTGTTCTACCGACTGAACTATGCCCGAATAACAGGCGATATAATAACTCTAAAATCCGCACAAGTCAAGGACTTTCTGAACATTTTGCAAATAAAAATTGTCTGTCCCAGAAATCCGCATTTTGGGGCAAAAAATGGCTTCGTGTAAACCACGTGTAAAACGCAAAAATTAAGATAAAATATTTGTTTGTCTAGAAACAATGCAAAAGATTTCTTAAAAATATTTCAGTATCTATGCCGTCGAGTGATGTCATAAATGCGAATTCAATGTCTAAACGTGGTATAAAACCAACAATAGTGTTTGTTCCTATTGTTCCACCACAATGGTATATAATTTTGTAATTCTTGTGCTTTATTATTCGTAAACCAAATCCGTATCCTGTGTTTTTACTGTTTGGTAATATATTCGGTACAAACATTTTTGATGCCAATGGGTTGTGCTGAATAAAATATAGGTATTTTTTCAAATCATGTATGGAAGAATAAAGACCGCCATCGCCCTGGGTTGCTGTATTAGGACCTTGATCACAAATAATTATCCGATTGTTTTTGTCTATTTTATGTCCATATGCACGATTTTTTATCACAGAAACGTCTTGGGTGTATATGAGAGAGTTGTGCATACGCGCGGGAGCTAATATAGTGTTGTGAACAAAAACCGGCAATTTCTTTTTGGATATTTTTTCTATAATTTGTCCCAATATAATATAGCCGCTATTACTGTATCTGTATTTTGTGCCTGGTTTAAAATATGCATGTTTTAAAGTTTTTAGATACTCAAATACTTTTTTATCTGTTATTTGTTTGCGGCTGATTTTGGGTCTGTCTTCGTAATCAATAAGGCCAGATGTATGAGTTAGTAAATGACGAATAGTGATGCTTTTCATGTATTCTGGTATGTCGTCAAAGATTTGTGATAATCGTGTGTTTATGCCGATATGTCGAGATTGTATAAGAAATAAAATACAAAATGATATAAATTGTTTTGTTACAGATGCCATACGAAAATTCGTGTAATCACTGGTCCTTTTGCCGCCATATTGTTCGATCACACCTTGCCTAGTTTTAAGGTACAATGCATATTGTTGTCGCGAATCAATCACGATATTGTGTAACAATTTATCTGTTGAAATATTCATGTTTAATAGAATCCTTTCATAAAATTGTATCATAAATAGTTTGTCATTGCTATTTGATATTGAATGGGCTATTTTTATACTGATATGACAAAGATATTTACGATTGGTTTTAGTGGCAAAAAACCAGAAGTTTTTCTGGAAGTGCTGTCAGCGGCACGCATAAGTTGTGTGTGGGACATTCGGCTTTGGCGGACGAGCACTTATGTGCCATATTATAATGGCGATAATTTGGCGTTGGTGCTTGGTAGCCGTTATGAATACCATCCAGAATTTGCACCAAGCGGAGAATTTTTGGCCGATTATAAAGATAAAAAACTTGCTTGGGCAGAGTTCGAGCAGAAATATCGCGAATTGTTAAACGCGCGCAACCCGCTGCGAAATTTTGATACTCATAAACTAGACAGGATATGTTTACTTTGCACAGAAAAGACAGCCGATATGTGTCACAGACGGCTAGCAGCTGAATACATCGCAAGCCAAATCCCAGATATTGAAATCGTACATTTATAATGCTTAGAACAGGGGACCAAGAATTCGTGTTCCTCATCTTTTTTGACCATGTAAATCACTTTTGTGTGTAGCCGGTGTGTAAACCGTGTGTAGCAAGGACAACGGAACGGCGTTACGGCATTTTGCGGGGTTGAAAAGGTGGTGTAAACTGTGTGTAAACACATTCTGTGTAAACCACGTGTAAAACGTTATCTGGAGTTAAACCATATATTGATAGACTTTTAGCGTAAACGGTCAAATTTCTTTTCTTAATAAGCAGCGGTTATTAGCGCATTCTTTCACAATTATCGTCTGTTAGGGAGGGTGCTCGGGCGCCGTTAACAGTCCGTTGTTCTACCGACTGAACTATGCCCGAATAACAGCGCTTGTATTATACCTAAACTCCCTATAAGTCAAGGACTTTATAAACATTTTGTAAAGAAAATTCGCACGCCGCCAGAATCCGCCCTTTCAGGCAAAAAATGGCTTCGTGTAGACCACGTGTAAAACGTAAAATATTAAAAACTGAAAAAGTCTCTAGAGTTTTATCCGTATATGGTTTTATTGTGTTTTAAATATTTTGATAATAACATCTTGACAATGATAATATTATTATGTTATTATCATTTTGTAAATAACAAAAACCAGATAAAACTAAAAGGATAAAAAATGTCAGACAAGCAAATACTTGAACAAATTCGTCCAATTATTTTGGAACGATTAGATGTTGATGCAAGTGAAATAACCCCAAATGCATTTTTTGAAGACGATTTGGGTGCAGATTCCTTGGATAAAGTCGAATTATTAATGGATGTCGAAAGAGATTTAGAAGTTATTATTCCTGATAGCGAACAAGACAAAATTCAGACCGTTAGTGATGTGATAAAGTTAGTGAAAAAATACAAAAGTCCAAAAGTAGAAGACAATAAAAAAACGAACAAAACACTTTTACACATTGTTGACATGCAAAAAGATTTTGTGATGGCAAATGGTAAACTGCCTGTTGCCGGTGCAGAATCTTTGATTGAGCCAGCAAATGATTTTTTGCGTAAAGTTAAATTCGATAAAACTATAGCAACATTTGATACGCATTATCGCGCAACATATAACAACACATCAGAATCAAGAGATTTTCCGCCGCATTGTTTGTACGGAACAAATGGATGGAAATTAGCAATACGATTGGATAAATATGACAGAATATTAAAAAATGTGTATGATGTGTGGGCGGATCCGCGTGCAATACAAAAAGCCCTGACCGGATTTGAACCGAAAAATACAGATGTTTATATTATGGGCGTTGCGAGTGATTTCTGCGTAAAATATGCGATTTGGGGATATTTATGCAAGGGCTATTCTGTGACGGTTGTACAAGACCTTTGTCGTGGAATAAATCAAGAAATCGACCAGGTCGTCAAATTATTTGATTTTTCACACTTTAATATTCAATTGACGACAGCCAAACAATTGCAGAACAAAAGGTAATAAAAATGAGCCTTGGACCATTATCTACTATTGTTGAGGATAAATTCAACGGAAATTACAATGCCTGGGTGGCAGATTTTGCTGAACGGGTAAAAAGTGTTTATCCAGAATGGGCTGAATTACATAGTGCAATTGAGCATAATTATGAAATTGCTGGGCTAATGTTAGATGACGCAAGTTATATTCGTTATAATTCCGGGAAATTTTTTTTACCAAAGTCAGAACAGCGAATGTTGGGAAAAAAATCAAAACTATATGAAGAATGGTTGTATACCTGGCGTAGAAATGGCTTGGTCGTGGAACAAACAAGATAAAGGGAAAATCAAAGATTTGACAATGCTATTGATTATTGCCAAAATACAAAAATATAAAACAAAGTAGGAAAGGTATGCTAAAACACGAATTTTCATCTGAAGCAGAATTCTTGGCTGCATACGATGCATCAAAATTTGACCGCCCATCGGTTACATCTGATGTGTTGATATTTTCTGTGTCAAACAGTGCAGCAGAAAATTGGCGCAAAGCAGATAAACAATTATTCAGTGTTTTATTGGTACATCGCGATGATTATCCACAAAAAGGCAAGTGGAATTTGCCTGGCGGTTTTATAGGAATTCAGGAAACTGCGCTTGATGCGGCATATCGCATATTGCGTAATGAAACAGGCGCAACCGGTAACATATATTTGGAACAGTTATACACATTTGATGCGCCAAATCGTGATCCCAGAACGCGTGTTTTTTCGATTGCGCATATGGCGTTGATAAACAAAAATAAACTGCATTATTCTGGCAATCACGATGCAAAATGGTTCAGCATAGAGTATAATAACGGCAAATTATTGTTGCATAACGAAGATTTAACTTTGGCCGAGGCAGATTTGGCATTTGATCATGCAATCATTATAAAGGCTGGCATAGAACGTTTGCGCAACAAAATTGAATACACAGACATAGTGTTTGACATGATGCCAAGCGAATTTACATTGGGTGAATTACAACAGGTTTATGAAATAATTTTGGGTCGTAAATTGCTTCCTGCGGCATTTCGCAGGACAATAGCAAACAAAGTTGTGTCAACCAATAAAATGCGTTCTGGATCCGGACATCGCCCATCGGTATTATTCAGAAAACATCGTTGATAGAGGTTTCGGTGCTTATCCATTTATTTGTTCAAAAAATGGCATATTGTTCTGTATAGCCAAATCAAAAAGCACAGAGAACAAAAAATCGGGCGCCCGTGGTTCTATTAAATTATCAAGATACAGCAAATATGTAAATGGGGATAAAGGAAACTTATGAAAGTAACGGCGGGAATATTTAGAAAGGATGATTCTGTATTGTTGATGCGGCGTGCGCCGACAGAACCATTGGCAGGCGAATGGGAATACCCCGGCGGTAAATTTGAAGATGGCGAAGACGGCCCCGTTTGTCTGCATCGTGAATTAAAAGAAGAATTAGGGATTGATGCCAACATAGGCGAGTTAATAACCGTTGCAAAACTGCGATTGGATTCCGGTAAAGAATTAGAACTGTACGCGTATGAAGTTTTGGATTATGCCAGCGATATAACATTGAAAGTACATGATCAACAAAAATGGGTGAACTTAACAGATTTATTGCAACATCCGCAATTACCGGCTGATTTGATAATTTCACAGGTATTAGTAAAGCGTAACAGTAAATTTTAATTGGTGTCTTGATTTTTTGTATAAATGCTGATATTATTTACACTAACTAAGGTGGATTTAACCTGACTTGTCCTACCTCTAAACGGACTAAACAAGGAGTTATTGTTATGCAATTTTTCCTGTATTTTATGCCGCATTTTGCACAGCACTTTTGTGCCTGTGTCGGTAGCCATAAGAATCCACCTTTGGTTATGTTCGCAGAAACCAAAGGAGTGAATTATGCAAAGAACAGCAGAAGCGGTGTCTTTGGGACACCCAGATAAAACAGCCGATTATATTTCAAGCTTTATTTTGGACCGCATGATTACCAAAGATCCAAATGTTCGATATGCTGTCGAGGTTATGATCAAGGGCAACACAGTTGTCCTGGGCGGAGAGATAACCAGCCACGCCACAATCGGCGATTTAGGCACGTATGTGAAACAGGCATTGGCCGAAATCGGCTATGACGAACGTTATGCCAAAATATGGGGGGATTGTGCGATTAAGCCGGATAAAATCGAGATAATCAACCTTATTGGAATGCAATCGGCGGATATTGCCCGTGGGGTTGATAATAACGGCTGGGGCGACCAAGGTGTGTTTGTTGGATACGCGTGCCAAGGTGAGGGCAAAATAAACAGGAAACTGTTTTTGGCAAAAAAACTAAACAACGCCCTATATGAATTGGCGCGTGAATCAGATAACCTGGGGTTAGATATCAAAACGCAAATCACATTGAACGATGATAAAATAGAAACCGCGATTGTCGCGATTCCTATGTTGCGGGACGAAGACCTGACGGGGGCTATCGAGGATATTTTGGGTGCACGGCCGACCAATATCATCGTAAACGGCACGGGGCGTTATACCCATCATGGACCAATTGCCGATTGTGGTGTGACCGGACGTAAATTGGCGTGCGATTTTTATTCCACCGCGTGCCCAATTGGCGGGGGCAGCCCATGGACCAAAGACGCCAGCAAGGCCGATTTAACACTGAACGTGTACGCGCGCATATTGGCATGTGAACATTTGGGCGATAATGACGAGTGCTTTGTTTACCTGTCTTCGTGCATCGGGCGCACCGAATTGCCAAGTGGCCTGATAAAGACGATTAAAAACGGCAACGTTTCCTATCATGATTTATGGTGTAACCAAAAACCGTCCACCCTTAGCAAATACTTGGGGTTGAATCGTCCAGTATATACCAAATTATGTGGCATGGGAATATCAGGTATTTTGCCAAATAATAAATAAGGGGGTTAAAATGGAACAAAAATTACGTTTATCAGATTATGGTTGTTTCTTGGTTTGTGACGATAGCTTGAAGCAGCATGATTCCGAGGTTACAAAATGGTTACGATCACAAGGCTTTAAATCGACTTCATACAGTGGATGCTGGGGATGTAATTGGATATTCATAAACATCAAACAAAAATTGTATGCGCTTGGTCGTCCAGGTGTAGCATATGCACAAGTTGTTGGCGATCATGCCATTACTATGGATGAATTTAAAACAATCTATGAAATCTATAAAAAATACGAAGGCAAAGACCTGTTCGTATTTCATAAAGAACGATTTGATTATAACAAGTAAAAATAAACGGGTGCCAATCGGCACCTGTTTTTCGGAATTATCGTAGAAAAAATTGCCAATTACCACGTGTGGCATTTGTGGGGGGCAATAAATATTAGATTATCCAATATTGCCTGATAAGGTTGTACTTAATACAACAAAGGGGCAAACCATGACATTATCAATCGCAGAACGCGAAAAACGCATAATCGAAATCGAAAGAAAAATATGCCGGCAACAGCAGATATTGGTCAAACTGGTGCGGGAACTATCGCATGGTCAATCTGCAATGTGCCCGCGAATACCAACCATAGGTCAGGGCCTAGACCGATACATGACGAAAGTCGGTCGCGATGCCGAAGAAAGCATCCGTAAATACAGGGCTATATGTCGGTATATTACAACAATCGGTTTGGATGTTAAAAACAAATATTCCGAATTGCACAATGAAAAGGTGCTGTTAAAGGTGGTGCATGCCGTAATTGCGCGCAAATGATTTTGCCTCGATAGGTATTAATTTATTGACATTTCGTGTTTGTTTGTCTAGAATATGATACGTCAAAGAAGAAAAGGAGACTAATTCGACATGGGGTCGGTTAGTCTTTTTTAATTACATAAGGATACAATATGCCAAATAAAAAATACCATTATGATATATCAGATAAATTTATTAATTATTTTGATGGTCGGGTTAAACAGGTGTTCTTTTATACCACCGAAGAATGCCATCTGCGTTGTAAACAGTGCTTGTATAAACCCAATTTGGTTTTCAAAATGAATAACAGACGGCAAATTCCACTGGATCAGATGTGCAATTTGGCGGAAGATGTGCATACATTAGGGGCACGTAAGGCAACAATTATGGGTGGCGAACCATCCAAATATGGTGACCCAGAACACAAAGATTTGGGAACGTTTATACAAAAATTGAAACAAATTGGTTATTCATATGTTCGTATGGATACAAATGGACAATTTGAAGACGATATGCTGAATTTGGATGATATCAAGGCATTAGATGAAGTGTCGTTCAGCATAGATGGTCATCGTCCAGAAATAAACGATTTTCTGCGTGGACCGGGTGCATTTGACAAGTGTCAAAAGAATATAAAACGGGCCGTTGATTTGGGGTATACGGTTGACATAACATCTTGTATACATCCAATGTTGTTACAAAAAGATAAAAACGGTCAGTTGGAAATAGAAAATATGATTCTTTTTGCCCAGGATCTTGGTGTCAGAAATATCAACTTTCATGTGTTGTTCAAACATGGTTTCCCAATGGATACATGGACCGAAGACACCGCTGTTAAGCCAGAAGATTGGATAATTGCGCGTGATATTTTGGCGGATAAGGTTGCCGCAGGCAAATTCGGTGTCCACGTTCGAATTCCGTACCACTTTGTGACGAAAGAAGAATTTGATAGCAATCCAAAATATTATGGATATTGTCCAGCAAAACTGGGTGAACGTGTGTTGATACATCCTGATGGCCAGATTAGAATCTGTTCCGGATTAATCAGTTCAAAATATTGTGTCGCAAAATATTATGATGACAAAATTGTATGGGAAGAGGGGTATTTGAACGAATTATCAGATCATGATATGGATAATCCAACCCCATGTACAAACCAAAGCAAGAGTATGAATTGCGGTGATTATTGCCCATTATGCTTTTCATTTAAGCCGTATCAGAGAGAATACGTGTGGCAAAATAATTTAAATTGGGAAAAGCAACATGGTAAATAATGTTTCTTTTTCGGTAACCAACAGATGTAACAGCCATTGCACAATGTGTAACATATGGAAAGAAAAATCTTTCTATGGCGAAATGTCTGTCGCAGAAATAGAAAAATTATTTTCGCATCAATGTTTTGCCCAGGTGGATACGATAAGTTTAACGGGGGGTGAACCCTTTTTACGCAACGATTTAATTGATATAATCCAGGTTCTTAAAGGGTGTATGCCAAAATTACAACGGTTGTTTTTAAATACAAATGCAACGCGTCCCGATGTCATCAATCGTATTTGCGTCTATGCCGCCAAAATGTTTGAACAGGTGATTTTAAGTGTATCAATTGAAGGTACCAAAGAAACTCATAACAAATTACGCGGAATAGACAATTATGATTGTGTTATAGATGTATTGGGTCGTATGGCGCATATTCCAAATCTTAATTTGTCTTTGTCCATGACATTATCGAGAGAAAACGCAAATATGCAAAATCTGCAACACGTATATGATATTGCGCACAAAAATAACGCAATGTTTAGTTTTAGACTAGCAGATAAATCATCTACATATTACAAAAATATGGACATGGATTTATCTGTGCCGGTAAAGCAAAAGCAAGAAGTTTCTAGATTTATTGCGACACATTGTGGCGATAATGAATTTCTGATGTGTTTAAAGCAATTTATAGATACTGGACATTTGGATTTGTTGATGCAAAATGGCGAAAATAAATGCCTTGCTGGCAAAACGTTCGTTTTCGTCCATCCAAATGGAGTAATTTCACCATGTTTATACAGTACACAACAAATAACACCAGAACAGTTGTTGACAGGACAATCAATTGTCGTTGGGGAACAAGAACCTTGCCCTTGCTGTACAGATTGTGCTATATATCCAATGCTAGAGGCAAGAAAACGAACGCGATAATAAAAAGGGGAAGTCTATGTTTGATGAACTAGTTGTCATAGTAAAAAACAAATTACAATCGTCATCTCACGACCTGTCACATACATTTAGGGTGTATAATAACTGTATAAAAATTGCGCAAACAGAACCAAATTGTATTGTAGACATGGATGTTTTAAAGGCGGCGGCATTGTTACATGATATTGCGCGTCCCGAAGAAGATATGCCACATGATGGTCAAAAAATAGATCATGCCATATTGGGGGCGCAACAGGCTCAGGACATATTGGAATCTTTGGGTAAACCAACATCGTTTGCACAGGCCGTTGCTGCCGCAATCAGAACACACCGTTTTAGGGGTGGATTGGTTCCAGAAAGTATGGAAGCCAAAATTTTGTTTGATGCGGACAAATTGGATGTCATAGGTAATATAGGAATCGCACGTTCTTATATGATAGCAGGGGAACAAAAACAAGAAATATATAATGACTGCGATATTGATGAATATATAAAAACAAATTTGGTTGGTGGAACCGCATCTGGCAAAATAATAGATATTTCTAAACATACACCGAATATAGAATTTGCAACAAAAAATGTAAATATCCCAGACAAGATGTTTACAGAAACCGCAAAACAAATTGCAAAATTGCGTCTGGAACGCATGGCAACATTTTTCTCCATATTAAAACAGGAAATACAAGGGGCAATGTAGTATGGAATACACAGCAAGATACCATCAATTACAAGATGATTTTGTGAATTTCTTTGGAAATCGTGGTTATGCATTAGAACCTTCCGTTCCATTAAATTCAAAAATAGATCCAACTGTTTTTGTTATTGGTTCTTGCACGAATGTATTTAAACAATTTTTGCTAGGGAAACCAATTTCTGATGCCGGGCACATGTTGGTTCAAGCATCTGTTAATTCAAAATATTTGCCAGATATCACTGACCCCGGAATAGGGCGATACGCGTCTTCATACACAAATATCGGATTATTAAAAGACCTGTGGGGCTTGCAAGATATAGTAAAGGATCAATACGATTTTTTTATCAATATTGTAAAATTTGACCCTGATAAATTGTCAATCAAAGTCAACCGTAACGATGCTGATTTCTTGAAAGTTCTGGCACCGTATAAAAATGTCCAGATAGTAGATGATGCGTGCAGAAATAAATTTGGTCAATGTGGCGATTTTTTACTAACCGGCAGAAATATCAGATTTTATTATGCAAATAACAATATATGCGTACTATCAATATATGTAAATAATGGTACAGATTTGGCAATTGAAAGTTCTTCAACTTTGCAAGTGCTATTGATGGAAAAATATGCGTTAAAAAATACAATGTCTGTATCGCCATTGAACGATTTTTATGTTGCGAATACACCAATTGAATTAAAATATTATGATTGTATATCATGTGTATCTGAAATGTTACATTCCAATATTATGCCGAATTCATCTCATATGGATGGCAGAACATTAAAAAAGTATATAAAAGCAGTCGATAAAATACATGGTGAAATGAACGCAAAAATTAGTGACTATTCAGCTCTTATCGATTTTTATATACAAGCCATGTATCCTGATTATGGTTCGGATATTAAACCTTTGGTACAAGAGGCGTTTGCCAAATGTCGATAGATTCCGTTTATAGCCCATCCGTGGAACCTTATTATCGCTATTTCATTGATAATGGCTATACATATTTTGGGCATGGGTATATGCATGCTATATTTGAAAAAGACGGAATTATTTACAAGATTTTGCGTTCATCTTTTGGATTAGACTTAAATAAATCTAGATTTCAATTTGAATCTGATATGTTGCAATTGGTGGCAAATGTTGGGGTGCCGGTTGCATCTGTTGTGCATATATATGGTCCTGGGGAACTTGTCCCGAATTATTGTGTGCTGGCGGAAAAAAGAATATATGGAAATAATTATTCGGTTGAGGATTTAACAACAAATCATGTATCTGCAATGATGTCCGTTTTTAAATTGGCACATAATATAAAACTGAATTTTTTTGGACCGATTGCTGACACAAAATTACAGGTGGATACATGGCAGGAATATTTGGAACATCTGGTTATGAAAGCCCGCGAAGTACAAAAATTATTCGAAATAGATATTGATATCGATTCTGCCATAAAATATTTTGCAAACAAGTACCGCTATACAGATAATGCCAGGTTTTTAATTTTAGACCCTAACGAAAAGAATTACATATTTAATGCCAACGATAAATTGGCAGGTGTAATAGATATTGATCATCCCATTGCATTTGATCCGTTATATGATGCGGCAAGTTTTTTATATGCGCGTCCGAAAATATTTAATATGATGCGACAAATCGGTGCCGTAAATGATAATGATATGGAAACCATAAAAAATTACGCAATTATTTATATGCTGTATGATTTGTGGTTTAGGTATGAAAAAAATAATTATCAAATTAATAAAAGGGTGGAATATTATATAAACAAGGCTAAAATGTTTTCTGAAAGTATAAAGGAGATATTATGAAATTAATTTTATGTGGTGGCGGTTGGGCCGAAAAAACGGTTATACCAAACAAATTGTTTGAATCATTGGTGGATGCATCAAAACCTCTTTTGTATATCCCTTTGGCGCGGGATTGCGGTACTGATAATTATGAAAGTTGTAAAACATGGCTAGAGGGCGAATTCAAAAATATAAAGCATGGGGAAATTGTGGTATTGCGTTCTGCGTCTGATATATCTGAGAAAAATATATCTGATTTTGGTGGTGTGTTCATTGGCGGTGGTAATACGTATAAATTATTAC
Source organism: Candidatus Enterousia sp. (assembly GCA_045647355.1). Taxonomy (GTDB): domain Bacteria; phylum Pseudomonadota; class Alphaproteobacteria; order Rs-D84; family Rs-D84; genus Enterousia. The sequence continues at coordinate 129,701 of JAZRMF010000005.1, read as the reverse complement.
AAGAATTGAAAGCAAGCCCTGCGTTTGATTGGTTAACAGAATATATGAACGCTGGCGGCGTGATTTATGGGTGCAGTGCGGGTGCAATTATTTTTGGTCAAGATATAGATTCTTGCTTGTACATGGATGAAAATAACGTTAAATTGGCAAATACCAGTGGATTTAATGCCGTTTTTGGTTTCTCTTTTACCGCGCACTATACAAACAAAGATGCCGAAAAGACCAAAAAAGCAACGGACTATTTAACGGAATATTCAAAAAATACACCTGTGTTGGCATTACCCGAAGAAGACAGCCTGTATATAAATGGTGACACGGTCAAAGTTATTGGCACCAGACCATATTATGTTTTTCATAACGGTTCACATGCGGATTTTCAACCAGATATAGAATATACCAAAGAAGAATTTATAAAGTTGGTCAATAATGTCTAGGTTTCACGTAAACGTTTCTAAATTCGAACAAAGCTCTCTGTCTGATAAACAGGTCAGGGAGCTTTTTGTTTGTTTAGAGCAAAAATTACCAACGTTAATAGGTATTAGTGATCGAGCGGTACGATATATGAAAAAGAATCGTATAGATTACCGTTTGATAACCGTTGGAACTGACTATGTAATCACAATACGGAAATCATCAGATGCACACAATTATATGTGTTTAGGATACCCTTTCCCGATTATAACCAAGATTTGTTCTGAAACTTCATACCAAGGATTCCAAGTATCATATTATATTCGGGGCGGTAAGTTAAGATTGGCACAACGTGCAAATCTAATACAAAAATTGCAAAAGAATACGAATTTTGTTGCCAAATTTTACAAAACCAAATATGGGCTAAGGCATGCCTTGGCTCGCGAATTAAAAAACATCAACCATGACGTTTTATATTATATTGATTTATACCGTTTCATAGGGGATTCTTTTCTAAGTACATATATGTTGGATGTTTTTGCACGGTCTTTTAACGTAAAGAAAAAGGTTGTGCTATCAAAACAATTTCGGCAATTATCGGGTTTTTATGATGCCAAGGATTTAGATGCATGGGCGCGCATCCCAGATAATGGTATATATGTTTTTTCTGATTTGTTAGATATAGATGATGCGTGGCTTCATGATTTTGCCGTCAATTATGCAAAGGATGGTATATATATAGTAAACAGTCGTAATTATTTTTTTGTTCGTCGGGGTAATTCTATTCAGTATTTTGCAATGAAAAATATTCCGGATGTTTTACTGGCTGAGGGAAACATATTCCCTTATATGAAACGGTGTGTTTCGTCCCTGGTAAAGCCAATATTCCCGCATCATGCACGAAACATAACGGCAAACAAAATCAAACGTATTTACATAAATCCATTTTCTTCCTCTGATCAAAAAAGTTTGTCAATTTCAGAATTGGATTGTCTTGTTCAACAACTTAGGGCGCATTTTAATAATCTTGGTATAATTATTCCGTTTGGACACGATGCGCAAACCAAAGATTTTAGTGCCAATGTGTCAAAAGTCTTGAAATTGGAAAGATTAAAAGATGATGGCTTTTATGATTTAATCAATCAGATACAATTAAATAATATTGATTTAATAGTGACGCCTGATACCGCACTGACGCATGTGGCAACAAAGTGCGGCATTAAAAATATTGTGATTTTTAAATCTGGCTTTTGGGATGCTTTATCTATACAATCTCTTGCCGCAGAATCTCCGTTGTCTTTTTGCAGTTCCAACCCATGCCAATTACCGGTTGTAATACCATGCCACGTGAAGCAAGATTTTAAGTCTGTATTGGATATTATACGTTTTATTCAATCGCCAAATTATCATCTGCCCAAAATACCATACAACTTTTGTTCATGGCATTTTTCGTTAATTCACAATATACGTTTAGCCTGGTTGAGCAAGTGTTTGGGGGCAAAACACAAATTAACATGTTATAAAAAGGTTAAATAAAATGGCTTCTGTAATACAAAACTGGGTGTTCAATGATAATATCAGTATGAAACAACAGAGTATACTTTTAACTGCGCTTCGTGGTGGTGACGGCAGTTATAATGATGATGTGTCAAAAACAGTTATTAGAAAAATTCGCTGTACGATATTGAATAATGCCGCCGATGATAAAACGAAATTTATGCAGGATGATATTCCATTAGATGCGGTTGCGGTCTTTGCAAAATTACGCAATAAATACCCGGTGCATTTCTATATGCATATTTGTTATTGTTGTGAAATTATCGGGTTTAAGCATCCGGATGCGGAAACCAGGCAATGGTTTTACAAGGCATATTTATTAATGGTCAAGGCGCTGTATTTGAACCCAGAAACCGAACAAGAATGTGATGTCAGATTACAAGACGGCAAAACAACCAGTTTTGAATATTATGCTCAACAAATTATCAAGGGCACTGCAACTGATTAACGATAAGGTATATGCATTTTTATTGACATTATTATATGTTGTGTTAATGTTTCCAGCATTGTTTTTATAAAACAAAGGCATCAAAATGTCAAACGATGATATCATAAAGCGGATTAATGCGGAGTGTGAACGCGAAAAGTATATGTTCACGCAAATCATGTCCAATAAAAATATTCTGCCGGGTAATTATGAGCCAGAAGAATTATGTAAAAAACCATGGGCGTATATCATAAGAAAAATCGAGAAAATGGTTTCCACGGATAAAAGCGGCCAAAATAATTCGGAATTGTACGCTATCCGGGTTCCAAATGCTATACACTATATCGCCAGTTCCTTTGCGCGGGCCGACTTTTATTCATTAGATAATCAAAATTACTATTGCAAACGGGATGAAGAAAACCGTTACTACTGCGATTTCAGAGTACGAACAGAGCGCGAAATGGAATATAATATTGCGGCACAAGTGTTTTTGTACAAACAACTCCATAAAGAAGATATGACAAGCCTTTTATGTAATTTTGTACACTTGGGGCGCTGGTTCAGGCCCTTTGACCAGCGCGCAAATGAATTATTTTTTGCGCCCAAAGGGCAAAAATTTGTGTGGAATCCCACAGATCGTCGTAAAAACGAACTTAATAACGGTTGGACCGTTGGGGGATATAATATTGCGCCCGGGGTAGTAAAGATATATATACCGACAGATAATGCAAATGCGTGCGCTTTGGATGAAAAGTTGGTGTCACAATCTATGGCATGGGCGGCGGTTATAGAATTTGTGCCAAAATTGAAAGACGAATATAAAGCATTGGCGCAGCGGTGCAACATCCCATTTTATGAACCGTTTGGGAAAAAACGCTAATTTTATTGATAATGGATGTGCCAAGATGTCAAATATCACGCTTATTCAAGAAATAAATGACGCCAATACCAAAATGAAATTGGAATACGTGCAAAAGGTTTCGCAGATATTTCCAAAGGTAAATTGGGATAGGACCATCTTGGCCAAACAAGCGTGGACGACAATAATACGGCAAACATATGTGTTGATACCAAGCACTGTTGCAATTAATGCGATTTTGCAAACCATTTCACCGCATGCGCTTTCTGATAGGGCGGGGCGTCTGTACAGTGATATTGTGACCCGTGGAACTGGTTTATTTTCTTGGGCGTCCCAATACCCAACGTGCTTTACAGACGGTGGTGTGAATATAGCGGTTCTGCCATCTGATTCAAAATATAATAATGGATTCCCCGCAATTGCGTATAATGTTGCACCTGGGGTTGTCCAGATACCGTTTGCCTACGATATGCCCGATACTGATAAAATAAATTATCTTTTGGCGGCTAATGACACACAATGTGCAATTTTTCAACCAGTCGAGGCAACGCCAGACATGTTGCGGACTTTGAATTTGTTATATGATGCCGCGCATAACAAATAAACATTTATCGTGATTGTGGCACGGCGCAGAAACATTGTAATGCAGTATCGTATTCTGTTTTAAATCCATTTTTATCAAATGTTTCCATCCACCATTGTTGCGGTTTAATAAGCCGGGGTTTCTTGGGGTCGGTTAATTCATCACCATTGTTGCGTGCCGCCACAATATCTTCGGTTGTGTTATGTATTGCACAGAGCATTTTTACGTATTTGAATTTATCTAATACATGCGGCAATTCGTTTTCGGAAAAGTATGTTAACGTGCCGTTGCAAAACGCCAAATCAGATTTTATCGGTTCGCAATCAAGTATCGATTTAATTTGTATTTTGCCGGTTTTAAATAATTCTCTTGGAATGTCGGATTGCTGTGGATATTCTTTTATGTCGATTCCGCGTGCGTCCATCCCCAACTCTTGTGCAAGCATAACAATTTTACCCGTTGCCGCACCACAATCGAAAAAACTTTTCGGGGCATATCCAAACGTCTGTTCAAATTTGGTCGCCAATAACTTTGGTGGAATCGAAAACATTATATGGAACCAATCCGTATCACAATAACTGTACTGTAAATAAGGATACTTTTGGTTATAATAGTGTGGCATTATGTCATCCTTGGGTTAGGTACATTCTAAGGTGCATTATGTGAAAAATCAAGATAATATTGACAAGTTGCACATTTAGTGTATTATGAATTATGGCTATCAAAAGGATTCCAATATGAGCAATGATTTGACCTGGTGGGAGAAAGAGAGACGCAAAGAGTATGTAAAAGAGGTTTTTCCAGATAAAAAAGAATATTTTAAGTATAGTAATTTGCGCGATTTAATAAAAGATATATTGCGTATGTGTACAGTTTACGAAACCAACAGACAAACTGGCAAACTGACCGAAAAGTTGGACACATCGGCACTCTGTTTTCAAATGCAAAATTTTTTGGATAATTATCATCACTTGGTTGAAAAATGTAAAACAGAACATAGTGCAAATGACCTAAGGGTTTATGGGTATATTTATGTTTTGCGTGATATGCGGGATTCCGCAGATTTTATGTCGCAATATCGGCAATTACAGGATTTTTTGACGAAACGCATGTTGGAATGTAATAAGTTAACAAATCCGGCCGAAAATATAATGCCTGATGCCGAAATACGATTGGTTTTATATGAAAAACCGTGGTTAATCAGTCGGTGTGCGAAACCATCGGTATCCTTGCAATTTACGGTGTGTGAAAGAGACCCACGGGCAATTAAATATATTGACGCACCCGATCCAGATATCGTGAACAGGGTATGCGTACATACCAGACGCAAAAATAGTATCCAAGATATTTTGTTGGTCAAACCACAATATAGAACACTGCGTGCAGAAGTAGAAGCGTTGATTTTTGGTGTATTACGTTTGTCACAAATTAATAAAAAACGCATGATAGAAAATGATTATGGTGCTAATGACTATTGGCCCCAAATGGTTCTGGAAGATTTGGTGAAAAAAGTTGAAGAACAACGCACCTGTTTAACCCCAAAAGAATTAGAAACATTCAGATTAAATGCAGTCGGGTGGTCGGATAATATTCACGCTATCAAATATATGTACGATAGTACAAATACGAAAAAACCAATAATCTATAAGGATTTAAACGGTATTCATATAATTAACCCGTCAAGTCCCGGTGAAAGGGTTGAACGCAAGGCGATAATTACGCACCCCGATAATATTGGTGATATAAAATACCAAACACCGGCAATTCAACAGTTGGCATTGTTCTGCGCGTTCAAGGAAGAATGCAACAGCAGAAATTATCGGTTCGGTGGCAACGGTATGACATTAGATTCTATGTATCAACAACTTAAAAAGCCGAGCGCCCAAATACAAACGATATATAATGATTTGAAAAAATTGATTAATAATTTTATGACCGTTACAGAATTAAAATATCAAAACGAGCAGGTACAAGCAGGCTGTCTGAAATTGGCCCAGGCCGAAAATTTGGATGTAAATTATATTTATGGCTTGTTCAAAAATCCAACAAAGTCCGTTCAAGAATTGTATGAAAGTATTTTGAGATACCAGGCAGAATGTATCAGAACCCAAGTGGTCAAATGGAACCCAATGGTTCGGCGATTTGAAAAAACTATGTAATTCTAGTGTGGGCGTTTGTTGAACAGGTATGTAAAACGTGCACCAATATACCGGCCGATGAAACGCGACAGAAATGCCGTCACTTTCCATTTTGGTGCCCACAGTGCAACCTTGTGACCGCGACGACTTGCGCGCAGACAATGAGCCACGACTTTGCGCGGGTCGCGTCCGTGCAGAACCTCACGCCGTTTGCCATTACTTGCAACGTTGGCGAAATTGGTGCTGACACTGCCGGGACACAGTGCGCATACCGATATGCCACTTTCTTTTAATTCTGCGGCCAATGCCATGCTAAATGATAATACGTATGATTTTGTCGCGGCATATACCGCAAAATTCCCCAGTGGCAAAAATGCCGCCAAACTTGCCACGTTTATTATATGAGAGCCACGTTGCATGTGTGGCAATACGAAACCGCAAATTCCCGTCAATGACGTGCAATTTAAATCTATCATTGCCATTTCACGCGCAGGGTCGGTTTCCGCAAATGGTCCGTATGTTCCAAATCCAGCATTGTTTATCAGTAAATCTACAACAAACTTGCCTTTTTCGGCATCCAAGATTTCTTTAACGCGTTTTGCACCATCCGCCCCAGACAAATCAAACGCAAATGTACGCACCGTTATATTTTTACCGGCAAGGGTTGCGGCGAATTCGGCCAATTTATCGGCTTCGCGCGCAATCAGCCACATTTCCATGCCATTTGTTGATTTTTGGGCATAAATCTGGCGGGCGAATTCTGCGCCCATACCTGAACTGGCCCCTGTGATAATAATTATTCTTTTCATACCAAACACCATATTACAAAAGAGCAGGGTTGTAAACAGATTTTTTATGATAATACTTGATTTTTGTCAAAAAAGTCTATATAATCGGTGCTGATTTCGTGGGCGGGCATGGAATCAGTCCGATTAACCCCGCAAGACCTCGCGGTTTTTCTAATAAAATATGGCTGCGATGGCAAACTTTGTATGAATTCTAAATGAAAGATTTATCCAAAGATTTATTTAATCCAATCGCCAACGAAGATTTCGTCAAAATGTTTGATGAAAACTATGGCAAACAAGAAACATTGCAAGGCTATGCGACCAAGGGAACTGTGAAAGATATTCGTGGTGACTTTGCGATGGTCGATGTCGGCCTTAAATCCGAAGGTCGCGTTCCATTAAAGGAATTTGGCGCATCTGTGCCGGCCGTTGGTGATATCATTGACGTTTTTGTTGAACGCTATGAATCACGCGAAGGTACGGCGGTTCTGTCCTATGCCAAGGCACGTGCAGAAAAGGCATGGAAAGAATTGGAAAAGACTGTTGCCGAAGGTATTGATCCCGAAGGTACAATTATCGAAGTCGTCCGTGGTGGTTATACCGTTGATATTAACGGTGTATTCGCATTTATGCCATCATCCCAGGTTGACCATAAACCGGTTCGTGATGCGAAATCTCTGATTGGGTTGAAAGACAAATTCCGCGTATTAAAGATGGATGCTTTGCGTACAAACGCAATTGTTTCACGTCGCGCGATTCAATCTGACACAATTGCTGCTGCCCAAAAAGAAGCGTTAAAGAATATCGAACTTGGCGCAGTGTTGGAAGGTACTGTGAAGAACATTACCGATTACGGTGTGTTTATTGACCTTGGCGGAATTGATGGTTTGTTACACGTTACCGATTTGTCTTGGAAACGTGTTAATCACCCGCGTGAATTGGTTCATGTCGGCGAAAAAATCAAAGTCAAAGTTATTCAATTTGACCCAGAATCACACCGCATTTCATTGGGTGCAAAACAATTAGAAGAAGACCCATGGGAAACTGCGTCACGTGCATTCAACGTTGGCGATACAGTTACCGGGAAAGTTTCTTCGGTCACCGATTATGGTGCATTTATCGATTTGGGCAACAATATCGAAGGTTTGGTTCATATGTCTGAATTGTCATGGACAAACAAAAATATTCACCCATCGAAAGTTTTGCAAAATGGCCAAGAAGTCAATGTTATGGTTTTGGATATCGACCAAGAAAAACGTCGTATCTCGTTGGGCTATAAACAATTGCAACCAAATCCGTGGAAGCAATTTGCCGAAACACACAACGTTGGCGACATTATCACTGGCCCAATCAAGAACACAACTGAATTCGGTTTGTTCGTTGCGTTGACCCCAGAATTAGACGGTATGGTTCATATCTCTGATTTGTCTTGGAACCGTTTGGACGAAGAAGAATTAAAGAAATTCGTTCGTGGCCAAGAAGTGACCGCCAAGATTTTGGATATCAATCCGGAAAAAGAACGCGTCACATTGGGTATCAAACAATTGACCGCCGGTGCGGATAACAATGCGGCATCTATCAAGAAAGGTGCGGTTGTTTCGGGTACTGTATCCGAAGTCACCCCAGACGAATTGATTTTGGAATTGCCAAACGATATCAAAGGAACAATTCGTCGTACCGATCTGTCACGTGAAAAATCTGAACAGGATACATCCAAGTTCAAGGTTGGTGACACGGTCGAAGCATCTGTGGTGTCTGTTGAAGGGAACAATGTTAAATTGTCCATCCGTGCATTACAGGTCACATTGGAAAAACAGGCGGTTAAAGAATATGCCAACGAAGCAGACAGCGGTTCTGTTTTGGGTGACATCCTTGGTGCCGCCATTGAAAACAGCAAGAAATAATTTGTTGATTTCAAACCAAAGTCCCCACGGTTGTGGGGATTTTTTATTTGTTAATAATAGACTTGACAATGAGAACTTTTGGTCTATAATTATAGTATCAGAACAAAGGGACAGACAATGCAAAAACAAAAATATTATCCATTGGTACACACAATGCAAAGACAAGAATATACATTGAACCGCCAAAACAATTTAGGGCGTCGTTTCGGAATTAAAAAGCCAGATTTTGTTAGTTTCTATAAGCTTATTTGTGATGCTGGGGTAAATAAAGCATTTAATACAGACAAAGATGCTCAAGAATGGGCAAAAGTTATTTATAAAAATGTTGAATCACCACAAATTGTGGTCGTAACTGGTAACCCAGGTAATTGTACGGTGTATGCAGGGGGGATGTTATTACTGCAAATACGTAATAACCATATTATGAAGATATGTGTGCCGGGTATAAAAACTCTGAAAGACACGTATATGTTCTGTGGGCATGATTATGAATATACGTTATGGGCAAAATTTCCGGATTTAGAAGATGGTGGGGATTACTTTTTGGATCGTGCCTATGATTTACAAAGCTTGTATGTGCCAAAATTAAAGAGACTGGGACGCGAAGCATTGGCTTATTCACAATTGCCGAAATTTAAAGGTCCAGAATTGGTTCGTGCAGGTGATTATTTCCTTTACCGTGATGAAAAAATGGATTTATTTAAAGCACCAAACTTAATTGAGGTTGGGCGCGGATGCCTTTGGGAAAATAATGTTTTGGATTGCAATACCCCCGAAGCAATGAAAAGAAGTAACGGCGGTGGTTTGTTATATGCACCGAATTTGGATTCCGCAGGGATAAATTGTCATCCGTTGATTTACAGTGCGATTGAAGCAAATCGTGCCAAATAAATACAAAAACAATAAATCTGAAAGGAATCCCCGCAATAGCGGGGATTTTTTAATAAATTACTTGACAATCTTAATGGTTTGGGTATGTTAAAATAAAGTTAAACAAGGGTATTAATATGCACACAATCAAAGATACTATACCAGTACCAACTAATCCTTTAATCTGCGAATTAATGCAAAATATCCCGCATGAATATACATGGGCGATATTAAACGAAATTGCGGGCGAACAGATATACGTAGAATATGATATGTTCGGCGCAGATTACAGGGTAAATGCGGATAATGGTTTGTGTTTCCACTTGGTACGTGTTCCGCACAGACATAATATCTCATCGTCTGATACGAAATATCCATATTATTATGTTTTTCGTGATAAGATGGTGTTGCCAAAAATGACCGAAACCAATGTATCGTTTAATGGCGATGATGTTCAATGTGAATCAGTATCTTTTCCAGAATTACAAACCGCACGCGATAATTTTCTGTCGAATCCGTACAATGGTTTGTCGTCCATAGACTGTCCAAAATTGCAGGTAACTGGTAATAAATTCTTGAACAAAGTTCCAGATAAATTAACCAAAATATATTTTCCAGGTTTGAAAAAAACTGGTACGGCTTCTTTCTGCGATGGAATAACACACTGTGCTGAAATAAACCTGCCGGCGTTGGAAGAGGTTGCACAACACTCATTCTGTATTCCAAAGAGACAGCCAATGACCACCGATACAATCACATTGCCGGCTGCAACACATATCGGGCCAGATGCATTTAGTAACTTGTCCGGTCTTAAACACGTTAATTTGCCGGCGGCTGTATACATTTGGGATCGGTGTTTTAAAGAATGTCTTGATATTGCAACAATTGATGCGCCCGTGGCACATGAAATCCACGACTGGTGTTTTGCTGACTGCATAAAATTAATAGATGTAAAGGTGCCCAAGGTGGTGTATTTAGACAAGGGTGTCTTTTTTAAAGCCAGTATTTTGGAATCTATTGATTTGCCAAGTTGCAAATACATACGTGATGATGTTTTAACGTTTGCCACAAAACTTAAACGTATTTCTGCACCTGTCGCCGAAGAAATAGGGGATAATTTCTTGGAATATAATGAAGGATTGGAAGAGGCAAGATTCCCAGCTGTCAAGCAGCTTCGTTCTAATTGGTTTTTGAATGCAAAAAAATTACGTGTATTCGAAGCGCCAAATGCAAACGATACCTGTTTTAGGCTTTTTTTGCCACTTAGGAATGAAACACATCCGTTGGTGTACAAGTTTGTTGAAGAGCTGCGTAACAAAAAATACGGACAATAAAAAAAATCCCCATGGCTATGGGGATTTTTTTATGGTATAATCTGAAAAAAAGGAAAAGATATGAAACCAAAAATGATTCTTTTGATGGGTGGCCAAGGCGTAGGCAAGGGTACGCATGCTCGTGCGTTAATTGCGCGTGATGGGTACGGCTATATTGAAACGGGTGCAATTCTGCGCAGTCTGCCGGCGGAATCAAAATTGGCGAAAATTATTGCACGTGGCGAATTGGTGCCAGATGAAGATTTGTTTGAATTATTGGCATCTAATTTCAATACAGATTCAGATATAATTGTTGACGGTTTCCCACGCACCCTGGGTCAGGCACAATGGATTGTGAAAAACTATGCCGACAAGTTTGATATTCGGGTCATATACCTAAATGTACCCGAAGACATCATGCTTGCCCGTATTGAAAAGCGTATCCGCGAAGGTGGCGGCCGCGCCGATGATGCAGATGCATCTATCGTCCGCCGTCGTTTGGATAATTTCTGGAAAACCACTATGCCGGCCATAGAATGGTTGCGCACGGCGGATGGTGTGCGTTTTGCCGATGTTGATACATCAGATGCGGATTTTAATGTGAATTTTGGACGTGTATGTGCGGCACTTGATTAAATAATACGACGCCGCACAATAATGAACAGTGCGTATCCGACCAACAACGCCATAATCAACAGGAATATAATAACACCTGTGTCTGCATGTTCTGCAAAGGGCAGGGCAACGTTCATCCCGTAATACCCCACAACCAATGTCGGTAACATTAAAATAATGTTCCACATAGTAAGACGGTTAATGTACGTGTTAGAATCAATATTAATAACGCTTTCAAACGTTTCCTTGATGGATTTCAGCATTTTTGTATAACTGGTCACGACTTCTATCCCCTGGGACAGTTCAATACGTGTATCTTCGACCAGTTCAACACATTCATCTGTTTTCGCAAAACCGCGAACCTTTTCCAATTTATCCAACACCGACAGGTTCCCCTTTAACCCCGTCATATATAATGTATAACTGTTTTCAACGTCCAATAATGACAGCAATTCGCGTTTTCTAATTTGCTGTTGCAGGTTTTTCTTGGATTCTACAACGCGTTTGTTTAACTCTTTCAGGCACCGCAGATAAGATTCCGCGATATAGTACATAATATTCAATATGAATTCTTCACGCGATGTCTTTTCGTCCTTTTTAATCTTGTCCAACAAATCACAGCGTTTGCGACACACGGTAATAACGCGGTTCGTAGAATAAATAATGGACAGCGGTTCGGTGTGCCATTGAGTATCTGTTTCGCGGTTTACAATTGGGAATCGGACGATTATAACCTTGTAATCGTCTTCGATTTCGATACGTGGCTGTTCATCGGGGTCCAAAATATCGGAAATGGTATCTTCGTCAATTTTGTATTCTTCTTGCAGTTTTTCAAAATCGTCATGATCAGGGTTTCCGACATTCACCCATGAAAAAGTCTTTAATTTTTCGGTATCAAACATGGGCGCCCCCTTTGATTTATCGTGCCATTTTAACCCCAAACAAGAAGAAAATCAAATTAAAAACACAACATTAATGCACTAGAATATATAAAAAATGGAAATAATATGACAAAATCTAAGATACCCAATGCATATAAGATATCAACATACCTGGTGCGTGTGGCAGGGTTAATATTGGCACTGATATTTGTGGCATGGGCAATAAAGTTCATGGGACCATTGATAAATCTGATTTTCTGATAAATATTTGGCCATATTCCCAAAAATGTAAAAATCAAAAAAACACTTGACAAAAGTTTATTTTGGTATTATATTTAGGACAAATAACAAAAGGGTCAAATATGTTTGATAAATTAAAAATGAAGTACGCGGCAAAGCGTTTACAGCAAAAACGGGACTTTTCTGCGGAAAAGAACTATATTCGAACCAATGCCACATGGCTGGGTCGTGTAATATTGTGGCCATTGCGTATGGTCGCCCGTGCGATTCGTTGGACATGGGACACAATCTGCGCGGTCTGTTACTGGATTTGGTCAGTGTTATGTGGAATTAACCTGGTCGGCCTTATTAATTTGGCATTATTGATTGCAATTATTGTTTTATGTTCTATGTTAATTCTTGATATTTTAAATTGTCGCCGCAAACCAATTGTTATTAACGGTCCGGCAAAAAATGTTCCGATTGAATTTACAAAAGCAAAGAAATCTATTCCAATTCCAAATCGTCGTAATGCGACCAAGGGTGAATTGCCGGTTGCCACCGTGGTTCCGACAAAACCATCCACGGATCCAACATTAAAGGCCAACAAAGATGGTGAATTATACGGCGATATTATCATTGAATCACGTGGCGAAGCCATCATGATTAAAAATGGCATGCATATTCATGGCAATTTGTATTTGCAACGTATGAACAAATATGTATTGCCTTGCAATGTCACAATTGATGGCAGTTTGTTCTTGCGTGATTTAAGAATTTTACAGTTCTGTGGGGAATTTAACGTCAAAGGTAATATTTACGTTTCCCCTCGTTCTTCATTTGGCCCAATCCCACGTAATGCAAAAGTGGGCGGTCAGGTGATTTTATAATATGCGAACTCTGGTAAAAAAATACCACCGATTTTCGGTGGTATTTTTTTGCTGTTAATATTTCAAAAAATATGGTATAATACATGCATATAAACGAAAGGAAGAATAATGAAAACACTTGAAAGAATATTATCTGTACTGGCCAAGAATCTTGGCTATACGGTTGTGTTGGTTTTGGCAATTATATTGTTTGCGATGTTCTCGGACGGCTTGATTAGTGGTATTATCACCGCGTTTTCGGCGTTGATTGGGTACGCATGCATTATGGCGTTGCATACCGAATATAAACGCACGCCATCCAAAGGCACAAAAAAGAAATAAAAAATGTATGATTCTATCCCCTTCTTGAACGAAGGGGATGAAATTGCCATGACAAAAAGGAACGGTTGCGTTTGCGACCGTTTTTTTGTTCCAGATTGAACCATCCCCTTCTTTCCAAGAAGGGGTGGCGCATGGAATGCGACGGGGTAGTTGTTGTGGGTATGTTATATTAACCACTACCCCCCGATGTTTCACACCGTACCCCTTCGCCAGCGAAGGGGATGGATTGGTCCGCGACGAGTATAAAGAGATCCCGACTTTCGTCGGGATGACGGTTCTTTTTTATATTATTCTGGAAATCACTATTGTACCACAGGACCGGCGGTAAATGTGCCGCTTCCCCGGTTCCTAAAGAATTGTTCACTGACGGTATCATACATACCGATTTCATTGCTGGAATTTTTAACAGGAATGAAATTCTGAACAAGTTCGCCATCTGTCCATTTCTTATACGAATAAATCTTATAATTCCCATAGTACATGGTAGTAGAACTAGTTGCATGAACCCCGAATAAGGTCGCTGTAGTTGGGGTTATAATTGACACATTACCCCGCGTATCAATTGCTACACCATCTATTTTTAATACACCATTATTATGTTCTATCTTTGCGGCATGTTTATTTGTATCTGCTGTTCCCACGCTTGGTGAACTATTTCCCCAACCAAAACGCCATCCTCCACTATTTACCCCAAGAGTATAAGCCATAGACGTTGTCGAACCACGCGCACCAAACAAGTTCATATTTGGCACAGGGGTTCTATCAGAAACAGCTTGAAAAATGATTTCGATATCATCCGTATTTGTATTTAATTTGTTTCCCGTATCAATATACTGTGTGCCAGTGGATTCGATATACGCAAGGTGTGTATATCCCTCGGGCAATGTTATCGTTTCACCATATGCCGTTTGGTCCGTGATTGTCCATAATGTACAACCGTCCGCTTGGTTCGCACATACCAATTTGGTCGTATCCGTCGTCGGCAGGTTCGTAAACGCACTATTTAAGGCAGATGCCGTAATCAGTTTACCAGAATCGCTATCCGCATCATATTCGCCACCCGTAAACAGTTCGCGTTCACCAATTACACCGCCACCCTCTACATTGGTATATGTTATTACCGTATTACCAATGTTAGTATTTGACGGGTTCGCCGCAGGAATTTTTATCTGCGTTTCTTCTTGTATCCGGTTATAAACATACGGTTGTGACGTTGTGCGCTTATCACCCGATACCGGGTCATCAACCGCAAATGTTGGCATTACAACTATTGCCGCAATAACTGATGCTATTGTTAGTTTTTTATTCATAAAAAATTCCCCCTATTCATTTTTCATAAATAAACCGTCAACGGAAATTGACGGTCGGGGTGTTCGAAAATCAAGTTAGCTTAGATTCCGTGGCCTTTATATATACACCAACGGCACCCCGACCATAAAACGCGGGGAATATATGACGGTGCAAAATCATGTAAAATAACATATTACGATGCTTTGCACCGGCTAACTTAGGCTTTCGACAGCCCCGAACCAAATTCCCATTTGGTTCATTTGCGATTCTAACAAAAATCGCTGTAATGTGTCAAGTTAAAAAGCCCCGGTTTATGCCGGGGCGCGTTTTATAAAATATCATGATTTATTTTACGGTTAAATCTTTGCCATGGACATCGACATAAACGGTTGAGCCTTCGGTCACGGTGTCTGATAAAACCAAATCTGCGATTTTATCTTCGACCGCCGATGTAATAAGACGTTTCAATGGACGCGCCCCAAACACCGGGTCGTACCCGTTTTCGGCCAACCATTTGATTGCTTTGTCCGTTACATCTAATTCAATTCGACGCGTTGCCAAACGTGCGCGCAGGTTTCGCAATTGAATTTCCACAATGCCAGACATAACATCTTTGCCCAACTGGTTAAAGAATACAATTTCATCAATACGGTTAATGAATTCTGGACGGAAATGCTTTTTAACCGCATCCATACTTGGCAAGTTACTTGTCATAATGATAATTGTATTTGTGAAATTCACAATGTGCCCCTGGCCATCGGTCAATCGCCCATCGTCCAGTATCTGCAAGAACACATTGAACACATCTGGATGCGCCTTTTCAATTTCATCAAACAGTAACACCTGGTACGGGCGGCGACGTACACTTTCGGTCAGTGTACCACCCTGTTCATAACCGACGTATCCCGGGGGACTGCCGATTAAACGGGCAACCGAATGCGGTTCCATATATTCACTCATATCAATACGCGTCATTGCCGTATCGTCATTGAACAGGTATTCCGCCAATGCTTTGGCGACTTCGGTCTTACCAACGCCCGTAGGCCCCAAGAACATAAAACTGCCCGATGGTCTGCGTGGGTCGGAAAGCCCCGCACGTGAACGACGTATTGCACGCGCGACAACCGACAATGCTTCGTCTTGACCAACAACACGTTTGCGCAGTTCGTCTTCGATATTTAACAATTTTGATTGTTCGGTTGCACTCAATTTATCGGCGGGGACCCCAGTCCACTTGCTAACGACCGCGGCAATGTGTTCTGGTAAAACCGTCTTGTACTCACGCGATTCCGTATTCATCTTTTTTATGTTTTCTTCCAAACTTGGAATCTTGCCATATTGCAAGGCAGATGCCTTTTCATAATCACCATTACGCATTGCGGACGCGACCTCGGCCTTGGCGGCATCCAATGCGGCCATTGCATCAGACAGCGCACGCATTTTATCTTGTTCGGCGCGCCAGTCGGCGGTCATCTTTTTGGACTTTTCTTCCAAGCCCGCAATCAGTTTTTCTAATTCCACCAAACGTTTTTTAGATTCTTCGTCTTTTTCTTTTTTTAAGGCTTGTTGTTCGATTTTCAACTGCATTATATGACGATCGACTTCATCCAAATCTTCGGGTTTGGACGCAACCTCCATACGTACGCGGGCGGCCGCTTCGTCCATAAGGTCTATTGCCTTGTCTGGCAAAAACCGGTCGGTAATATAACGATTAGATAACCGCACCGCCGCGACCAATGCGGCATCGGCAATACGCACACCATGGTGACCTTCGTATTTTTCTTTTAATCCACGCAGGATGGAAATAGTATCGTCAACGGTCGGTTCATCAATATAGACCGGTTGAAAACGCCGCGCCAGTGCAGGGTCTTTTTCAATATATTGGCGATATTCATCCAACGTGGTTGCCCCTAAACAGTGCAATTCCCCACGTGCCAACATTGGCTTAATAAGGTTCCCGGCATCCATACTGCCTTCACCTTTACCGGCACCAACCAACGTGTGTAATTCATCAATGAACAAGATAATTTCGCCATTGGAATCTTTGACGGCTTTTAAAATCGCCTTAAAACGGCCTTCAAATTGACCGCGGAACATCGCGCCCGCCATCAATGCGCCCATATCCAACGACAGCAATTTTTTGTTCTGCAGGTTTTCCGGAATATCACGTGAAATGATACGTTCCGCCAAACCTTCGACAATTGCGGTTTTACCGACACCGGGGCTGCCAATAAGAACCGGATTGTTTTTCGTCCGGCGTGATAGAACCTGGATAGTGCGGCGAATTTCTTCATCACGCCCAATCACCGGGTCCAGTTTTCCATCCGCGGCCAATTTAGTAAAATCGGTCGTATACTTTTCAATCGCTTGCTGCGGTGTTTCTTGTATTTCTTCTGGATTCATAATTCATTGCCTCTTATAATAGTTCTTGGTTAACGTATATATAGTCGCGGTCGTAATGTTTTTCAAGACCACGGAAAACAAACCCAAAGGGGCAAAAATATGACTTTTTCTGACCAGGATATTCAACAAATCATCAAACATGGATTGACGGTTGAAGACGTAGAAAATCAAATTGCAGACTTCGTGCGTGGGTTCCCATATGCCGATATTGTAGAACCTGCAACAATCGCCAACGGTGGCATCCAAGAATTAAATTATTCCGCACGCCAAGAATATATAAAAACTTATCAAGAATACGCAAAAAATCACGCAATTGTAAAATTCGTTCCGGCATCTGGGGCGGCAACCCGTATGCTGCGTGATTTGTTTACATTTATAGATACGGGCGAATTAAACGATGTTGCAAAAAAGGTTTGTGAACATGTGCAAATGCTTGCTATGTACGATGAATTAAATTTGGATGCGAATGCAACCGATATTGATATTGCACGCGCAATTGTAAATAAATACGGTAATATGCCAAAGGGGCTGGTGCCGTTTCATACGTACAACCATGAACATAATGGGATTGACGAAGTGCGTACACCTGTTGCCGAACATTTGTTTGAAGGCGCAAAATATGCTGTGTCAAAAGATAACACTGTAAGTATACACTTTACGGTGTCCCCAGAACATCATGATGCTTTTCAAAGATTGCTTGATAAAATCGTCCCGGAATATGCATCGCGCTTTGGGGTAAAGTATAATATCACAATGTCTGAACAAGAAACGTCCACTGATACAATTGCGGTAAATCCCGATAATACACCTTTTCGTACCCCAGATGGCAAATTGGTATTCCGACCGGCGGGGCATGGTGCATTAATTAATAACCTGAATAATATTGATGCAGATATCATCTTTATCAAGAACATAGATAATGTATGCACTGCGGCGGCGGCCGATGATACCATTGAATATAAACAGGTTTTGGCGGGCGTATTAATATCAATTCAATCAAAGATATTTGAATACTTGCGCAAAATTGACGATGAAAAGGCCGATTTAAATAATATTGCACGTTTTATCAAAGATACGTTTGGAATTGATGTTGGAGCAAATAAAACGGAATTAAAAGCCGTACTAAACCGTCCTTTGCGTGTATGCGGCATGGTAAAAAATACTGGGGCGCCTGGGGGTGGACCATTTTGGGTACGCGGGTCGGGATTGCAAATCATTGAATCTTCGCAAATTGCGCCCGCCGCACGTGATATAATGAATAAATCAACACACTTTAATCCGGTTGATTTGGTGTGTTCTGTTTGTGACTATACGGGCAATAAGTTCAATTTGATTAATTTCATTGATGAAAATACCGGTTTTATTTCCGACAAATCGTATTCTGGGCATCCGATACGTGCGATGGAACGCCCAGGATTGTGGAACGGCGCAATGGCGCGGTGGAACACGATTTTTGTCGAAGTTCCTGGCACAACATTTACCCCAGTCAAGACGATTGCCGATTTGTTAACACCGGCGCATAACGATTAAATAAATAAAATATAAAACAACACTTGACTTTTTGGCTTTTTTGTTATAAATTATGCCGCAGTGATTAAAGGATTTAAATATGCCACGTGTATGTAAAGTAACAGGTAAAAAAACAGAAGTCGGTATGAATGTTTCCCACTCGGAACGCCATACAAAGCGTACATTCTTGCCGAACTTGCATGTATTAAAGTTTCACAGTGATATTTTGGGTCGTGACTTTTCGTTGCGTTTGTCTGCGGCGGGTTTGCGCACACTTACCAAGCATGGTGGGTTGGACGCATATGTCATGGCAAAGCCGGTATCACGTTTAACGCCGGAAATGGCGGAAATCAAACGCGCGATTATCAAAAAGAACGGTGCGGCCGAAAAGCCGGCAAAAAAGCCAGTTCACAAAGCGAATCGCAGCGCGCGTTTGGTGAAAAAGGTTGAAGCAAAGAAATCTAAATAATTCTTTGCCAATGGCCCTGTGGTGGAATTGGTAGACGCGCTTGACTCAAAATCAAGTTCCGCAAGGAGTGTCGGTTCAAGTCCGACCAGGGCCACCAGAAATATACAGCACCCCGTTTGGGGTGTTTTTTATTCCTATATTAATGGGGTATATGTATTTCATATTCTTTTTATTCCTAAAATATGATATAATTGCGTAGAAACAAAGGGCAAAATATGCAGCAAGACGATTTTCCAAAAACATACAAGGGCTTTTATTGGTTGGTTATAAAACATTTTCCGTGGTATTTTGGGTCGGTCTTTTCATTGGAAATTATTACAACCATTATAGGCATGGTGTTCTTTCCGTTAACATCAAAATGGATGATGCAGATTTTTGAAAATGCGATGTCTGCAAATTGGGCGATGGTATTGCCTGTATTTATATATATGGCGGGTTTATATGCTTTTGATACGGCGGTATATTGGATACGTTCAATTATCAAAGGACATAAACAGCAATATGTCGGTCGTTATCAGATATATGTATTATATAAGCGCATATACGATAATGATATCTCGTTTTTTATCGATCGGCCGGGCGGACGCATATTATCAGATGCGCAACGTGTTTCCAGTGAATTAAATTCGTTAACATATCTGTTTTACAGTAAAGTGCTGGGCAGTGCGCTTGGTTTTCTATCACTTGTTGGGGCAATGGCAACAATGAATATATGGTTCTTGGTCGTTTTACTTGTATATGGCGCAATAAAGGTATTTTGGGAATGGATGATACAGAAAAAAATTGTTCAAAACGGTCGGCAGATACAGAACGAAGATTCAAAATATATGGGCCTGCGTAGTGATAGTTTGAATAATGCATTAACGGCGAAATATTTTGCGAACACCGAATATGAAAATAAATACATTTATAATGGTCGTCAGAATTTGATACAGCTGGTCAAACGTGACTATTACCTGGAACGCTGTAAATGGGCGCCATCACTAGTACTTTGGTATGTAACACGGTTGGGAATATTATTGTTTTGTTTTCTGTTAATTAAAAATGGCACGTTAAGTATATCGGATGCGGTGTTTGTTATGGCGTCTATGGGGTCTATTAACAACGCCTTTAACAACATTAACAGAACATTGCAACAATATACACGAACATCTGCAACGGTTAAAAAGGCATATGAAAATATAATTATGGATAGGGTCGTCCAAGATAAAGAAAATGCTAAAAAATTATCTGTGCGCGATGCCGAAATTAATTTTCAAAACATCGATTTTGCGTATGGCAAAAATACGATTTTCAAACACTTTAACTTAAAAGTTAACCGGGCGGAAAAGGTCGGAATTGTCGGCCTATCGGGCGCGGGCAAGACCACAATATGCTATTTACTATTGCGCATGTATGATGTCCAAGGTGGCAAAATCATGATAAACGATACCGATATTCGTGATGTCACCCAGGATTCATTGCGCCGTAATATTTCGTACGTTCCGCAAGAGGCGACATTGTTCAATCGTACAATTTTAGAGAATATTCGCTATGCGCGTCCACATGCCACACGTGCCGAAGTGATAGATGCCGCCAAGAAAGCGAATATTCATGAATTTATAATGGGGTTGCCAAAGGGATATAACACCCTTGTCGGAAATAACGGAATAAAATTGTCCGGCGGCCAGCGTCAACGCGTATCTATCGCGCGTGCATTATTGAAAAATGCGCCGATTTTGGTATTGGACGAAGCCACATCAGCCCTTGATTCAGAAAACGAGATGTTAATTCAGAAATCAATGAAAAGTGCGATGACGGGCAAAACCACATTAGTAATCGCGCATCGGTTGGCGACATTGCAAAATATGGATAGAATAGTCGTTATTAAAAATGGCAAAATTATTGAAACCGGAACGCATAATCAACTGTTGCGCCGTGGCGGTGAGTATAGCAAACTGTGGCGCATACAGACGCGCAAGAAATAAAAGTATTGACTTATTTATCTAATACTTTTTCAACGATATATTCGTGAACCCATTTGCCATTTATAAACGCCGCATCATAATTGATGCCCGTGATTATAAATCCATGTTTTATACAATTTGCAATGGATGGAATATTGTTGTGGCGGATTTCGGCCTGTAATTTATGAACGCCATTTTCGCGTGCCCATTTTTCGCCAATTTCAAAGAATTTTCCACCAATTCCATTATGCGTGTATTTTTGCAACACAGACATCCCCATGCCCGCGGCATGTCCAGAATACGGATGATCATGGCGCAACAAATTAACACTGCATGTACCAATTATGGTGTCGCCATCAAATGCACCCAACAAGAAATTATTCGCCAGAAATTTTTGAAAGTACTCTTTGGGTGGTCTTGGTCGACCGGGGTATTGCAGTGTCTGAATTGCCCCCGGACCTTTGGAAAATTTTTTGATATAACTTTCTTGCGCATCATAATCGGCCAACCGTAATGGGCGAATAGTGATTGTTTTACCGTTTTTTAATTTGAATTTTACCGCACGAATCATTGAAAAATCCCCTTTAATCAATGTGATTATTATACCATATCGTGTGGTTATAATCTAGATTTTTATCGTATATTGTGTTACAATCAGCACAAAGAGGTAGATTATGAGCAAACTATTGGAAACATTTGAACAAAATTCGCTGCCGTGCGATTTGTTGAATACAATTTATGGAATACCGGTGGAAGAGCACTTTGATTGCATATTTGTTGCACCATCTTGGACCAAAGATAAAGTATTTGGTGCATCAGAAATAAATATAGAAGAAATGTTCTGCACGCGTGACGCCAAAACATACAGAATCAAACATAATGGCAAGAATTATTTGTTTATCACATTGTATATTGGCGCGCCAGTTATGGGGGAATTCTGTTTGGCGTGTCACAAGGCAAATTGTGATAATTTCGTCTTTATTGGTTCGGTTGGGGGGCTGGTTCCGGGAATACGCGTCGGGGATATGATTATTCCCGAATATGCAATTTCTGGCAATGGCGTGACATTGTACCTGCATGACAGGTTGGATGCGAAAAACCTGTTTGAAAAAACGTACCCAGATTCGAAATTATCCGCACACATTAAAGATATCGCAATGGGGCAGGGTATAAATACGCTAAATGTCCCCGTTATATCAATGGACAGCGTGACGGCGGAATACATTCACATGGATGAATTCCGGGACATGGGTGCCCAGGCATTGGAAATGGAGGTTGCAACCTTTTTCGCCTGTATGAGCCATATTGGTAAAAACGCATCTGCAATATTGGTTGTGTCGGACAATTCCGCCACAGGTGCCCATCTTGTCGGGAGTACCGATGTTGAAAAAGCTGCTTATCATGCCACCAGGGCACGTGTCGCTGATATCTTATTAAAGGTTTAAACATATATCCATTACTTGCATTTTGACTTGGATGGTGTTATGCTTATGCACTGTAAAGAAGGATTTTATGTCAACTAAAACCAAAAAAGTGTTCAAAAAGTTACTAGGGTATTCTGGGATAGTATTCTTTTGTTTGGCTGCCTTCATGTTGTGGTGGCAATTGCGCAATTATTCGTTTTATGATATCGCGCGGGCATTGTTGGATATTCCTGTTATTAATTTGGTCGCGGCATCGGTCGCATGTTTGGCGGGATATGTCGCGTTGGCCTTGTATGATTGCTTGGCATTAAATTATGTCGGGGCGGGTGGTAAAGTTTCATGGTGGAAATGGATGCTGGCCGGGATGTTGGGGTTTGCAATCAGCAATAATGCCGGTCACGCGGTGGTTAGTGGTGGGGCAATTCGTTACCGGCTTTATACGCGTTGGCGGATTCGTGGCGGTGATATTGTTAAAATTGTGACCATAAATGGGTTTACATATTTCCTTGGGGCGACGGCAATCGCAGTTGTGGGGTATTTCTTGATACCATCTGACATAATATCCGCATCGGTTGGTGCATCGGTTGGGTTGAATACACTGTTTATATTCTGTTTGGCGGCGTTATTGGCGTATTTCGCAATAACCGTATTTTTTCGCAATAAAAGTATCAGAATAGGGCAATTAAAGTTTGATATTCCATCAACCAAGATGGCTTTTTTGCAAACTTTACTTGGAATGACAGACAGTGTTTTGGCCGGATTGGTTCTGTATTTCTGTATGATACCGTTTGTTCATATGCCATTTGGAACATTTATTGGGCTGTTCGTTGTGGCGCAAACCACAGGGGTATTCAGCCAGGTTCCCGGCGGTATCGGCGTATTTGAAAGTGTGTTCTTGTTGGCGTTGCCAGACGGCGCGGACAAGGCGAGCATTTTCGGCGCATTATTGGCATACCGTATAATATACTATGTGTTGCCACTTATCGGTGTTGGTGGGTTATTCTTTATCTATGAACGTTGGTTGCGCGCGCGTATGCGTCGTTGGATAGACGAAGCCAAACAAAAAATTCCCCATTTTTCGCGTGATTTCAAGAATAAAAACCAAGAACAATAAAATACCTTGCGTATTATTTTCCCACATGTTAGAATATCGTGCAAGTATAACTATGGGGTATATGTAAAGTGTTTTTATTATCACTTCTTTCTCTAATCCGATGGGCGCTTTTTGCAATCGTTGCGCTATCCCTTGGCATGGGCTTGGACGCCCCACGGGGACGGGTTATTGCCCACAGATATGCGCTTAACACAAAAGGATTATTTAATGTCAAAAAAGATATATGTGGACGCAGTCCACCCGGAGGAAACACGTGTTGTTGTCGTAGATTCCTCCAATAATCGCGTTTCTGATTTTGACGTTGAAACAACCACTAAACCCCAGATAAAAGGGAACATTTATCTGGCCAAGGTTATAAGGGTTGAACCGTCACTCCAGGCCGCGTTTGTGGATTATGGTACCGGAAAAAATGGCTTTTTGCCGTTTTCTGAAATCCATCCGGACTATTACCAAATCACACCTGAACAGAAAAAGAAACTTATCGAACTTGCGCACGCGAACATCATTGATGATGATGACGACCCCGATGACGAGGCCGACGAAGTCACCGACTATGATGACCACAGTGCCGGTGAAGATAACAAAGAATTTACAAAACGTGCACGCGAATTCAAAATCCAGGACGTTATAAAACCAAAGCAGATTTTGCTGGTCCAGGGTGTCAAAGAAGAACGCGGACAAAAGGGCGCATCGATGACAACGTATTTGTCATTGGCGGGTCGTTTTGCGGTTCTGATGCCGAATTCACGTAAACGTAACAGTTATGGTATTTCCAAAAAGATTTCGGATAAAGCCGAACGTGCGCGTCTGCGCGAAATATTGCACACATTAAAAATACCAAAGGGCATGACGGTTGTTTTGCGTACGGCGGCATTTGGTGCAACCGCGGCAGATGTGGCGGCGGATTATGATTACCTGGTTAATTTATGGAACGAAATCCGTAAAACAACGTTGGAATCTGTGGCGCCGGTTATCATCCATACCGAAGATTCCCTGCTACGTCGTGTAGTTCGTGATTTCTTGTCCGACAAAGACGATATTCTTACAATCCAGGGCGAAGAGGCGTTCGAAGCGGCAAAAACATATTTTCAACAAATGTATGGTCGCGCACCACGCAAACAATTGGTTTTGTATAAAGACCCTGCGGTTCCATTAATGGTCAAGGCCGGTGTGGAAAAACAACTCGAAGGTCTGCATGGACCATATGTCCAGTTGCCATCTGGTGGTTCTTTGGTTATTAATCAAACCGAGGCCATGGTGACAATCGACGTCAATTCGTCCCGGGCTATCAAGGAAAAAGATATCGAACAAACCGCATTGAATACTAATTTAGAGGCCGCCGAAGAAATCGCCTTGCAATTACGTCTGCGCGATTTGGCGGGTATTGTTGCAATTGACTTTATCGATATGGAAGAAGAACGCAACAATCGCAAATTGGAAATGAAAATGCGCGAAGTTATGAAACATGACCGCGCCCGTACCCAGGTTGCAAAAATAAATGCGTTTGGGGTTTTGATGTTGTCACGTCAACGTCTGCGCAGCAGCTTTATTGAATCTTCGTATGTTGCGTGTCCACACTGTATGGGGGCGGGTGTCGTTCCAAGTATCCAAACGGCATCTATTATCTTGTTCCGTCATTTGCAAGAAAAATTACTGGCCAAGGCGGCACAAAAGATAATAATGACCGTTCCAACCGATATCGCAATTTATATTCTGAACCATAAACGTGCAGAATTAAATTCAATGGAGGCTGAATTTGGCACGGAAATAGTCATTGTTGGTGACGACAGTTTGATGAATATCGATCAATATTCAATTCAACGTGTTGCACCCGAACAGGCGAAAACCGATGATTTGTTGATGGCAAACGCACCGTCTACGGATGCGAAAAAGAAAAATGCCCAGCATACCGAGGCGAAAAAGACAACCATGAACGCACCACATCGTACGCGTAAACGTCAACAGAAAGGCAAGAAACCAAGCCTGTGGCGTAAATTGGTTGGTTAAAAGCCAAACGTAGTAATAAAGAATCCCGCACTGCGGGATTTTTTATATGATACATTATCTAGTGCTTCTTTATTTTAATTCACTGATTACATCTGCAATTTTATAGGATAATTTTGCAATCAGTTTACTTTGGGTTGATACAATCGCGTCATAGTCGGGACGACCCGAATTCATATCTGGGGTGTCGGCTGTTTGTGTTGTCTTTTTTTGAACCAACATGTCGCCATGATTGTTTGACACTGTCCACCATGCAGATAGAGTTATTTTGCCATCCGTTTCTGTGTCAAATCGAACAAAGTCAACCGCAACAATATATTTTGTGTTGCCAGAAAGTGCGGCAAATCGTTTCGGTCTTGCGTTGATATTCTTGGCGTACATGTTCATATTTTCGGATATGGCAACGGGCAGGGCGCTTGATAATTCTTCAATCCATCTATCGAATTCGGACACAATCAGCATATTAGAATTTGACTGCTTAACAACGATTTGCGGTCTGTCCACAGATTGCGGTACCGATACATTTTCTACAACGACATTTACAGATTTTGCGGGACCGCGTACCTGCTGCACCTCTGGCGTGGTCAGCGCATAAAAGCGTGAAGGTTCGCTACTATGACCGAACCCACATGCGGCAAGTCCAGTTATCGCCAATAACAAAATAACGTTATATATTCTCATATTAATACCCCCCTTTACCTTTTAACAATGCCTCTGGATGGCGTTCTAAATAATCGCTAAGTCTTGATACAGATTTTGCCGCATCACTGACATCGCGTATCATTTTATTAAAGTTTGATACCGTGTCTGCCCCTGGTCCAGATATAGAATTGGCAAGTCGATTTATACTTGTTACCGCTGCGGTCGATTGCTGCAATAAATCAGGAATATTGTTGTTAAGATTTTGCAATAACCCGTTCATATTACGTGATATATCCGAAAGTGGTATTTTCTCTAAATTCTGCGAAATCTCGTCTAACATAGATGGAATTGTTGGAATTTCTATGTCGTGTATATCGTATTTTTGCGCCTGAAAATGCACCGGATAATTTGGATAGAAATCTAATTCAATTGTCATTTGTCCTGTTAATACACTTTGCGTTTGCAATTTTCCTTTCAGACCATGTTTTACCAATTCTTCTATCCATGCTTCAAGTTTTGAACGTGATACTTTTCTTTGTGCGGTCATCTTGGGATCAATTCGAATATAGACCGGAATAATCATTTTGGCTTCGCTGTTCGGGATAAGTTGAATTTTATCAACGCGCCCGATTGGTACCCCACGAAAGTAAACATTAGAACCAACGGTTAGCCCTTTGACCGAACCTTCAAAGAATAACACAGGGCTAACATAATTACGTTCCAAACGATGACCAAAGAAGAACAAAATAGCCCCAACAACCATGACCAGCCCCAGCGTCAAAAATATGCCAATAGTGTGTTTGTTTGGTTGAATCATTTTTTCCCTCTCTTTTGTCCCCGTGTTAAGAAATCTACGATTTCCTGATTTTTGGTGTTTGCCAATATTTGCTGTGGCGCGCCCACGGCCCCGACAGTTCTATTATAAATATATACGGAATTATTTGCAATATCCATTATCGTTTGTAATTCATGTGTAACCATAACAATCGTTGCCCCAGTATCGCGATTTATCTGTTTAATTAAACTATCTAATTCCATTGAACGTATTGGGTCCAGCCCGGCGGATGGTTCGTCAAAGAAAAGAATCCGCGGATCCAATGCCATTGCGCGAGCCAATGCTGCGCGTTTGACCATACCGCCACTAACCTCGGATGGATACAAATCGCCATATTTATCGAGCCCAACGATTTTTAGTTTATCATAGGTCTTGCGTTTGATTTCAGCGGCCGTCATATTGGTTTCTAATTCCATGGGCAACGCAACATTTTCCGCAATTGTCATAGACGAAAATAACGCACCACTTTGATACGATACCCCAAACGTTTTTACCATATCTGCACGTGCCTGTGGGGATAAAGCCCATATGTCTGTACCTTCAATCAAAATGCGACCAGAAATTGGTTTAATCAATCCAATTATTGAGCGCATAATTGTACTTTTCCCACACCCAGACATGCCCATAATAACGAAAATGTCACCATGGTTTATGGTAAAATTCAGATCTTGGACGACGACATTGTCGCCGTATCCCACGGTAAGATTTTCTACACTGATAAAAGGTCCAATATTTGTTTTCATTAAATATCAATCCAATTAAATATCAGGGTTAATATAGCGGTCGTGACAATGCAACCGACAATTCCAAATACCACGGCATGAGTGGTTGCCCGTCCAATGCCGTCTGCATTTCGGTTCGCGCGCATCCCGCACCAACAGCCGATAATTGCAATTACCCAACCAAACAGCCATCCATGCAATACACCGATTGCAAAATTATTAAACGTAATCCAATCTAGTGTTGTTTTCCAATATTCTGCCATAGATACATTCATAATAGATATCGCAACACACATGCCACCAAAAATTGCGACAATATCTGCAACGATGGTCAATATCGGCATGGTAATGGTTAAAGCAATTACACGTGGCAACACCAAGAATTCTGTTGGCGATACCCCCATGGTTTTAAGTGCATCAACTTCTTCATTGGCCTGCATAGATCCTATTTCGGCGGCATATGATGCGCCCGTGCGCCCCGCCATGATAATTCCGGTCATAACCGCACCCAAAATACGCGTCATTGAAATGGCAACCAACGCGGCAACATATATTTCTGCACCAAACAGTTTCAATTGCATACTGCCAACAAATGCAATAATCAGTCCAATCATAAAACTAATTAAACACACGATGGGCAATGCGCGTGGGCCGGCGTTATCAATTTCGCACAATAAATCCACGTGTCTGGTTTTGGCACGACCACGTAACATTTGATACAAGGCACGAAAAATATCTGCGGTAAAATGCCAATATGCGACCAATTTTTTGACAAAGTGTACCGCCACCATTCCGACATAATCAAACAAATTTTCGGTTTCTTTTTTTACCACTCGTTTTGCTTTAAAATGTACACGTGGCTTGCGCATTTGTGTTTAAATCCTACCACATTTTGTATCCAGGATTGCATGTGCGCACACATTTTTTGCGGCTTTCGTTCCATGCCATAGACCCTGTTTCATCGGACTTAGTTTCACATATTGGAACACACTCGTTGCTTTCCAGTACGTATTTCTGGCCATGGTACATACAAGACGCAATTTCGCATCCGTTGGCATACGAACTGACCACAACCACACCGTCTAATCTACGGTTTGAACATTCTTCACAATTATCGCCAACAATTTCAAACCCAGAATTACATGTTTCTGCAACGCATTTATCCCAAGTTGTGCCAGTCCAATGTTGCGTACCGTACCCGTTTTCCAGTGCACATTCACGGGTATCTTTGACGCAGGTATTCGACACCACATGATAATCTGATTCGCATGTTTCTACGATACATGGCCCGTACGCACCGCTGGATTGATTCCATGTACGTGTTGCATACGTTGCATTTGGTAACGTACATTCAATAGTGTCATCTACACATTGACCATTTTCTGCATGTTGACCAGGTGCACATGCATCGCACGCGGTGTTATTCGCATTTGGTATATATCCATTTGTGCACACCCATTTCGCATAAAATGTTTTGTTGCCGGTATCTGTTCTGCCAATTGTCTGGCTCATTGCGCAGTTTTGTAATTCGCTATCTGTGCACCAGCCCTTAAACACACTGTTGCCACGCGTTGGGGTGCCATTAATTATTGCACCAATTCCAAAGACATAACTGTGTGGGGCACTGGCATAATTGGTTCCACCATTTAATTCATATGATATACTATATGTTTGTGCATCCCATTGTGCAGTTAATGTCTTGTTTTCTGTGTATAACCATTTAAACGCCACAGCTTCATCACGGATATCGCTTGTGCCACTAACTTTCCATCCGGCAAAAGTATGCCCATAATATTGGCATGAATTATGTAATGCCGGTGTAAAGTTCTCGTTGTATGATGCAAGCATTGAATCTGGTGCGTTTCCATCCGGCGCGACACCACAATTATAATCAACAATATAATTACGTGGTTCCCATTGTGCCACCAATGTTACTGAACCATCTGATACCCCAAGGGTCGCCATATTGCAAGTTATGGTTGCGTGCGCATTAAAGGTGCGATTTCCAACCTTCCAATTCTTGAATATGAACCCTTCGGCAAATATTTCAGATGCCAGTGTTACCTCGTTACCATACGTGCATGTACGTGAACTTGGGGCCGTACCATGACCATTTGCATCGTACACTAACGTGATAATATTTGGCGTCCATCCTGCATAAAGTGTCATGCCGGTTGTTTTGTCATACACACGTGTTCCGACACCATTGGCATTGTAATATTGTATGCCGTTTAAATAGTTCGCGTTATCATACCATCCCATAAATGTATAGCCTGTATTTACAGGGGGCTCGCTGCTGATGGCGGGCATTGGTTGGTTATATGCCGCCTGGACAGGTGTCGATTGACCACCTGTACCCCCATTGGCATCAAACGTCACAGGATACATTGTAGAATTCCATGTGGCGGTAATTGTGACACTGCCATTATAGACCCCAAGGTTTGCATAATTACATGTTATGCTTTCACTGGCGTTAAAGGTGTTGTTATTTACAGACCACTTATTAAATGTATATCCTTCGGCAATGATTGCGCTTGCCAATGTAAACGGTTTGTTGTATTGGCATGATGTCTGAGCCGGGGCGGTACCATGTCCACCATTTGCGTACACAATGGTGATTGTATTCGGGTCGCACGCGGTATGATCGGCATTTGAATGATATCCGTCCTCACATGGTTCGCACGCGGTTGATCCGGCCACGGATATAGACCCGTCTGGACATGGTTCACAGCTGTCGCCGAATTGGAACGTTCCCGCCGGGCAGGGCACACAATCTTTGTCCCCATCTGGGATGGTTCCCGCTGGGCAATGTGAACACGTCGCGTTGCAGGTTGTACCCTGGCAAACAACACTTGGGTTAATATATTCTGTTTGACATGTCGCGACACCTTGACATGCGTTGTTGCTGACCGATGTTATACAGGTGTCGACACCAGCACCCTTGATACATGTACATTCATCCCATACAGCATTCAACACTGTATCTGTTACCACATCATAAGAGTATGACGTTGAAAGCGCGGTAAAGTTTCCACCGCTGACCTTGTGCCACCCAGTCAACAGATTGTTTGCTTTGCTGAACGTTGCTGCACCCAATGTGGTAAAGTTCGCAAGGTAATCCACAGTTTGCGTTTGATTCTCTGCAGGTGTACCACCATTTGGTTGATACGTTATTGTATACTTATGCGGGGTACAGGCCGGTGTTGCCGTACCGTCGCCAGAAATGTTATAACCAGGGTTGCACGATGTGGTGTATTTACATTGGCCGTTCATTTGCGGTGTCAGTGTGCAAGAACCATGTTCTGGCTGTATGCAATTTTCGCACCATTGTGCGGTAATCGCGGTACTGGTTCCACTGGTCACACCAATATAAGTCGATGTACACCCACCGGTTTGCGTAGAATTCGCATTTGCGTACGTCGTGCCATCTGCCAACAACCATCCATTAAATGTATGACCTTCATACAATGGGGCACCGGCAAGTGTCAAATTACCGTTATAGACACAACTGCCATCTGGGATGGCGGCGCCACCATTTTCATTCCAGTCTATGATGATTGCGCCCGCGTTCCATGTTGCGGTTATGGTTGCTGTACCTTGATATATTCCAAGGTTTGTATAATCGCACGCGATTTGTGCGCCCGCACTGAATCCGCCACCGTTCACGGTCCATTGACTAAACACATAACCGTCGGCTGGGTTTGGAACAATCGCCGCCGGCAAATAGAATGTCTGACCATAGGTACAACTTGATGGTTCGGTTGGCGCAACACCATGACCGTTTTCATCATACACCAAATTGATGACATTGGCATCACACAGATTGTTATTCAATGTGTATCCATTATCGCATCTCCATTTCGCATAGAACGTCTTGTCGCCTGTTTCCGTATTTGGCGCAATAGTCTGTGTCATCGCACAATTTGTAAGTGTTGCATCCGTACACCAACCATCAAATGTACTGTGGTCGCGTGTCGGTACACCATTTATAATGGCACCACTTTCGTATGTGTAGGTTTGTGGCATACCTGTGCTGGATGCAGTACCGCGATATAATACATAATTTATGTTATATATGATGGAACCACTCCAATCCGCGGTAAATACTTGGTCGGCAGTATATTGCCATGTAAATGAATCACCTGGCTGTTTTACACCGCCAGCAGGCGATACAATCCATCCGCTAAAATCATGGCCTGGGTTTTGACAAGTGTTTGCCGCCGGGGTAATTGGGTCGCCATAGTGGATACCGGTCACTGTCGCCGGTGGTGTGCCCGTGCCACCGTCACCGCAATTATACGTCAAAGTATAATCTATATTTGAATAACGAGCATATACTTTACGTGCGGTATTTGAATCACCGGTTGTGTCGCTGATAACCGACATAGCATTGACATTATCCAAATCCAAGGTGTCTGAAACTTCTTGCGTGCCGCCTGTCCGGGCAGAATAATACCCGTCGAACGCCATGCCCGGAATATTATCTGGGGCTGGGGCAAGATAGGTTGGATAAATGATGTATGTATATTGATAACTCATATCAACACCATTAACGATATTGTGGATAGTGTTGGTTTTCTGTCCAGGACCGGCCAACAAACTCCACAGTTTTCCATTACCCAAATCTATGGTATTACTACCACCGCGCGCACCAAATATATACCGCGTGCCGAATGTTTGATGTTCTGCTGCATCGTAGAAATCTACAGGTGCGGTCATTGGTTTGAATGCATCTGATAAACTAGAGCAGAATAATCCGCGTGCACAGTATGTGTTATCGACATTGTTGCACGTATTTATTCCACCAGTATGATTACCATAGAATTCTACCTGTTTTCCGGTGCTGCCCGTGAATTGTGCAAAGTTAACATTTATCGGACAATTTAAACCATACATATTGGCATTTGCATTACATGTCTGCCCGGTCGCCCCCAGTGTCGTATTAGACGGGCATTCACGATAGCATGTTTTGACACTCCAAGTGAATGGATGTTTACTATGCGGAAATCCTGGCGCGTCAGTTGCGCACGATTCGCATGATTCGCCGTTCCAATACAGACCATCCGCGCATGCCTCGCATGCTGTCCCATCAGGATTCGAATGGTACGGTGACACACATTCCCAAATCGCGTACAGGTTCAAATCCGCACTTTGCCCCGCCGGTATTTGTTCTATTGGTGTACATTCTGTCGTGTTCGATGATGCGCACCACCCCAAGAAAGTACTTAGGTCGCGCGTAGGTACACAACCCGCAATATCTGGATCAAAATCTTGCGCGTTGGCACTATAGGTAAATGTGTGCTGGCAAAGTGACGATGAATTCATATCATTACCACCCAGTGAATGATACACAATATTATAATCGTTTGCGTCGCCGTATTTACCAACTAATGTAACGACATCATCATAAGGCCAAGATTGTACAAGTTCATTTTCATCGTATTCCACACTTGGTTGGTCTTCTTTGTACCACTTGGTAAAATCGTACCCTGTATCGCCACAACCAACGGTTCCGTGATCTAATACGGTATATGGCTCTTCATAATATGCGGCATAACTCATGCTATCCTGGTGTATAGCTTCGGAATCAGCGGTGCATTTATAGTTAACCCATTTTGGACAATGCGATACTGATGTGACACTAAAATCATTAATCAGATTCCAATAAGGATCCAACTGAGCAAAATTATAGTTTGGATGTGCCGGGTCGGTTTTATAACAACCTGATTCCCCATCCACAGGTGTTAATCCCGGTGGTGTTACACCATTCCAATCTGCGCATATTTTCCAATATCCGTGCGCATATGTGGTTGGATTTGTTGGATATGCACATGGTCCACCATGACAATTTTCATTAAACCATTGGGTGACCATGGCCGAAATATTATCACCATAGCTGACGGTAATTGAACCGCTGTTGCTGCCGCAAGTCAGATTTATTGTTTGTGTTATCAAATCATCATCCGGTGTAAAGGTCAAATCCGATGGGCAAGACCAACTGAAATTGCCACCGCCCGCCACAGAAATATCAGTGCTGCATGTCGCACCCGGTATCGGGCTGGTTAAGCCAGCGGTATAGCCTGATGTCCAATCTGGGCTGGCTGGTAACCAACCACTAAATTCAGACCGGCGCTCGCAATTCATTGCCGGCATAGATAATCCATCGCCCAATATAACACGTTGTGTGGCATGATTTCCACCGGATGGTACCTGCCAATGCGTGGTATTGCAATCAAAACTTGCATTATATGCTGGAACAAAGGTTTGATTGGCATCCCATATCCATTGCGATATGGTCGAATTCCCGGCGTGCATTGCGTTATCACCGGAAAATAACCAACCATTAAAATCATTTTGGGCAATATTACATTGGTGATACCATGATATCGGACGCACTGTGTAATTTACCAACGTCACCGCATCATCGATTTTACCTTCATCATTTTTATAGCACAAATATTTTACACTCGTTGTGGTGGTCACGCAATTTGGCCGCAAGGTGATGGGGTTTGCGCCATTGTACGTGACACCGCCCGTGATGTTTATTGGGTTTTGGACGGGTGAACTCGGCCACAATGTTTCCGGGGTGTTCAAATATACATTCCATCCATCTTGTTCTTGGTTCTCGGGGCAGTTATGATAACAGAACTTGTTCATCTCGTCTTCTGTTAAATTTAGAGCTTCATTAGCCACCAAAGACCATTGATGCATATCATTTGGGGCGCCAAGTTTTGGACACTGTACAATATACAACTGTTCCCATTGTGCAACAAATGTCACTGTGCCCTCGGCATAGGGCCACCGAGTTAAATGCTGCGCGGAGTTATATTGTGCATTATCAATATCTGCCTTCCATTTTGTAAATTGTTGGGTTGGGTTGGTGCAAATCGTGCTTGCCAACAGGTCATATGGTTGCCCATACGTTGCATTATCTTGTGTAACGGCTGCACCGTCAGCGGAACACTTGTATATAACTTTACTCACCCCGGCGGTCCATTGTGCCTGTAATTCTACAGGGGCACTAACATTCCAACTGGACGTATTGGTCGTATTTTCAGCACCCTCACTGTCAAATATTTGGGTTCCACCACTTAGTCTTGTATAGTATCCCATAAAAGCATACCCTGTCCATGTTGGTTGATTTACATGTGGATTTGCGACAACAGATTTGTCTGAACATTTGCTGTCACCATACCAATGGGTTGTGTCACCATCCTTGCGATACAGTTCAAGATTCGCATTTATAGACGGCATACTTTCATTATTGTCTGCAAATGTTATCCTGCTGCATGTCACATCTTCTTCGCATTGTTTGGTAAGCTCGTTCCAAGTATGATTATTTGGGCAACTCCACAGGGCCTTTAATCTTACGCTGGCGCTGGTGGTCCAACTGTTACCATAGGATGTTGGATACCCATCTGTTCCAAATATTGGGTTATTCAAATCATTCGGCGCAAAGTATCCACGAAACGTTGCATTCCCATTGCTTGGAATAGATACTTGTGGTTGTGTGGTTGTATATTCTTTGCCGCATACGTTGACATTCCCAGACTCAACATCGTACCAAGATGTATCCCCGGTTCGTTTGCGTTGCGTATTACCACTATTTACATTCGTCCCGTCCGCGTTATTATCGTCAAAAGTGATTAGATTACATGAACCACGCCACTTGGCGGTAAATGTTTGATTATCACCATATGTCCAGCTTGGGATTGTTGAACCACCATTATGAGTGAAATGATCCCCGCTAAAATACCATCCATCAAAATCATAATTGGCTTTACTGCAATCTGTATCGCTAATTGTTAATACGTTATAGGGTTGATTTTCTGTGGCTTGGTCTTGGGTACCACTTCCTGTACCTGTGCCACATGTGTATTCAATTTTATGGGTGGGATAAGAACAATTCCATCCAGCTGTTAATGTTACTCTTGCTTCGGAACATAAATTCCATATTGGAATCTGTATGCCCAGATTGTCATCATAATATTGTACGGTCTTCAAATAAAATCCCGTAAATGTACAGTTTGGATCAGGATTATCAGGGAGACATTTATCGGATATCGAAGGTGTCAGATAACTACTACCCGAAGGCTGCGGATAAAACGGCGGGGTACAGTTACTGGATATGGTTCCACCGTTCCCATCTAAATATATTTCTGTATTACATGGGGCGGCCCTTTCTTGATATTGGGCATACAATGTTCCTTGGGTTTCGGCAAGTGGGGCATTAGATTGTGTTAATTGTCTGTCTGCACCAATAATTTGGGTACCACCAGTTTGGGCGGTATAATATCCTATAAAGTCATAACCATCCTTTACAGGGGGCTCGGGTGCTCTGAAAATTGGGAACACAACACCAGAATATGATGCCGTGTTCATATCATCTTGAAAGTTCGTGTTCTGTGAACTCCACATGGTTTGACGAACAACATACAGTGTTCCCAGGGTGGTATTACCATCTTTAAATACAACAGGGTTTGTCCGTGGTTTACATGCCGACGAAGTGCCGCTACATCTCATAATAATAGGGCAATAATCTGTCCCCGTGTTACATGCGCCACCACTATTAGAATTAAATTGATAAAATCCGATTGTTCTGGTGCCGGCATTAGAATCAAACGGTGTGATACTTATGCCACTAAGGCCATACCCATACCAAGCGGAATGGTTTGGATCACTAATATCTGTACAAGAACCTGTAGCACAGTATTTGTAACAAGTACCTATGGTTCGATTAAAAATATATGCACCAAATAGAGTGTTATTAAAACCGCCCCCTGGATTTGTGGCACAAAGCGTACATTCAGACATATCACCACCAATTCCCCAATATCCGGAATCACATATGTTCGCACATTCATCACCGTCGCAAACCTGACATATGCCGTTTGTACATTCTGGTTGACCGTTGTCACCTGCGGACGTCGAACCCGCATAAGCCGGCACCCATGAAAAACCAAAAGCACAAAGTACGCCAAAAACCCCAAGAAAACGTAGAATTTTCATGTATTCTCCCTTTCGTTTGTAATAAGTGTAGAAAAAAATACTAATGCAAGGCAAGAGAAAAAAAATCATTTGTGCATTTAATATATAAAAAGACCGCGTCACAATTGTGAAGTGACGCGGTGCTTGCTTTCATATGGAAGCAATTGGTGGGTTATGTAGGACTCGAACCCACGACCAAAGCGTTATGAGCGCTCCGCTCTAACCAACTGAGCTAATAACCCACGGCGGTTATTATTATATATTTTATTTTCTGTTGCAAGTAAATTTTATTTTCTCTCTTTGGGACTCTTTGCAGCAAGCAGGTATTTGGTTTGTTTTGTTGATATCCCACAAGCAAAAATATGTGCTAAAAACAATATTCCAATGAAATAACGCAAAATTCCATGTGAACCGAATATGCCGATATATAATAAAGACAAACATCCTGCCCAACGGCCAATGAATAGCATTATATCGCGTATAACCAGATATTCTATGCGATAGTTGGTTGTAACAAATTTAGATTGCCCCAGGTTGAGTATATTTGTCGCACATATTTGATTTGTAATGGCGATACCCACAGCATAGGCAAACGCATAAAATAACACACTAAACCGATTAACGCCCGCCATTAGGGCTGTGGCTGAACTTATTAACAAAATGGAACAAGATATCATAATCCATTTAAAATCCCGATTGGAACAAAAACGCCCAAATGCCCAGGAGGCCACAATGGTACAAAAGGCAAAAATTGTTGACCATATTCCAAGATTCATATCTGTAAGAAATGTATTAACAATATACATCACAACGATTGTTTCCAATATCCATGCAAATCCACGTAAAATTTCCGAAAAGAATATTTTGCGTAATACGGGTGTTTCTTTTGCATGATTAAAAAACGCAATCAAATCCACAGGTTTGCTTTTTTTGGCTTTGCACGGCGGTAACAAGAACAGCATAAAAAATTCTATCACGGTCATAATCATAATAGCCCATGCCACATTTTGTAAAGATGTTATGGTTAAAATGGTGCCTAACGTAACGGGAATTAACACTTTAAATATATTTTTGATTGCGTCTTTTGTGCCAACAAAAAACACCATACGTTTGGCACGAACGTTTTCCAGGGTTATTGCGTGCATCGGTAAATTATAAAAGGCGTCAAACACACCATACAGAATACCTAAAATGATGACCCAGTCCGCGCTATTTGTACCCAGAACAGCAATAACCCCCATTAAAAGAATTCGCACAACAATATTCATCCCAAATAGGACGTTCTTGTTTCCGTTTTTACACCAGTTAGCAGTTAGCACGAATATTAAACAAATCGCAAAAAAATAAAAAAAGCGGTATGTAGATATCGCAACAATTTCATTAGTTGCATTATGTACCAAAAAAGAAACGATAAATGTCCCAAGAAATAAATTTGAAATAGAATGAAAAACCGAAAAAGCGGTAATTATAAGTTCGTTCTTGGTTAATTTCTTTTGACTCTCTCTCATGCTTAAGAATTCTATCATATTGTTAATTCAAAGGCAATATAAAACAGATATACGAAGGGTATTGCTAATTGACTGTTTTCTTTCTTCTTTATTTTTGTCCTTTTTTGTGCGAATATGTCCGTATGTCCGAAATCGTTCCCATTTTAAGTCCTGAACAAACCGCCGCTTTTAACACAATTGAAAGCACAGGTTCAAACGTACTTATATTGGGCAGTGCCGGCACCGGCAAATCTACATTTGTAAATTACCTTAAATCCGCCAGTAAAAAGCGCATTGTTTGTGCATGTCCAACGGCGGTTGCTGCATTGAATATTGGGGGCGCAACGATTCATTCACTGTTTCAGATTCAACCACGCGATTTTATATTTCCGGAATTTTTGGAATTAAAGGCCAAGGTTCGTAATATCCTTACCGCAACAGATGTCCTGGTCCTGGACGAGGTTTCCATGATAGCGCCCGATTTAATGGATGCGATGGATATTATCGCCCGGCGTGCGCGTAAAAATAATGAGCCATTTGGTGGAATACAAATTGTTGCCATTGGTGATTTGTTTCAATTACCACCCGTTATAACCCGTGATGCACGTGCGTATTACAAACAAAATTACGAATACGAACGCGCATATTTCTTTGATAGCAACGTGTACAAGCGTTCCAACTTTGTGCGTTTTAATTTCGATTTGGTTTATCGCCAAAGTGATACGCAGTTATTAGAAGAATTAAACAAATTGCGTAACGGTAATGCGGCCGCAATAGAATTCTTTAATGCATGTACAATTGCCGATGATGAACGGCGAACGAATTCGGTGTTAATAACGCCGTTTCGCGCGGTGGCAGAAAGGATAAACGCCGAACGCCTTGGACAGATTGCCGCAGAACCGGTCATTTATACCGGCGTATTATCGGGGAATTTTGCCGAACGTGATGTGCCGGCACCGCTGAATTTGGAATTAAAGGTTGGGGCATTGGTCGTATTCGTCAAAAACGGCGACAAATGGCATAATGGTTCAATGGGGATTGTAAAGTCACTTGGCGCGCGGGAAATCATTGTGCAATTATTAAATAAAAATCGCGATACCGTTACGGTCAAACCGGAAAAATGGCAAAAGATAGAATATTCGCGCGATGAAAATGACCGATTAATTGAAAACGAAACCGGTGCCTATAAACAGTTTCCATTGATGTTGGGGTATGCGATGACGATACACAAGGCCCAGGGTAAAACACTGGACACGGTTATCATAGATATTTCACGCGGGGCGTTTGAACACGGACAAACGTACGTTGCGCTTTCACGGACACGTGCGGCGACCGATATGCATGTTGCGCGTCCATTGTCACCACGTGATGTTATATTCGACCCACGTGTGTTGGATTTTGTGAATGATAACTAGATTTCTTTTTGCATTAAAATCGCATCAACGCCGTCATAGTATTTCGGACGGCACCCATTTTGCACGAAACCACATTTTTTATACAGGTTTATTGCCGGTGTGTTTTCGGCAGAAACTTCTAAGAATATTTTTTTTGCGCCAACTTTTTTAATTTCATTTTCCATTATCCCCAGCATAGCAATCGCAATGCCTGCACCGCGTGCATCGGGATGAACACCAACAGTTATAATTTCTGCCTCGTCCAATACTGTGCGCCAGACGATAAAGCCATTTTCACTTGCCACAATTTCACAACCCGATCGTTTCAAATCGCGAAATTCATCCGCACCCCATGGGCGATGCGGAAAACAGAGTTTGTGAAGTTCGGCAACTTTATTAAACATTTTTATTTTTTGCTTCTTCTGCATAACTGGGGCGCAGGTACATTGGAACAACTGGTTCCGTATTGCCGCGTTCGATTTTACCGCGTACAATATCCGTACCCAATTTTAAATCAAATGGTTTGTGTCCAACGGTGCGCGGACATTTCATTTGTTCGGTTTCAACTTCTTCGATTGTCATGGTGCATGGCGCATGTTGTGGTGATGCGACAAAGAAATCGCCACGGCCGGAATCTACGGCAACAAATGCATCTGGTGTCGCCGCCAGGTATAATTCAAATGCGTTTATTCCAACAACAGGAATATTCAGCCCCATCGCCAAACCCTTGGCGTATGCAATTCCCATACGGATGCCGGTAAAACTGCCCGGGCCAACAACAACGCCAATTGCGGTTATGTCGCGCCACGTGGCACCACATTCGGTAATAAAAGATTCTGCCGCCGCGGGCAGGGCAATCGATTGTTTTTCAACCGCCACCCTTTTGTGATGGACATCCAACACAAATTCCAAACCGTTTCCAGAAGTATTTATAACAAGAATCATATTTTTTCCCTGTGTATTATCCGAAGTGTTGCATGCCAATCATCCAAATACGCTTTTCGCATTTTATTGTATATAATCCGGGCCGCCAACCCATGAATCATAGAATTTGGTTCCATTGTGGCATGCGGTAAACTTCCATCGTTGTTGAACTTTACTGTAAATGTAGTCGGTATGGTCGCAAAATTTCCCGCCGTTCCGAAAAGATTTGTCCAAAATGTTGCCGGTACAAATTCAGTAGCAGAAAAATGACTTTCCGTCCGATTTGATTCGATTATTGTGGTTGCGCCGTTGTTTTTCGGTATACGTATTTGGTAAAAATTGCTATAATTCCATGGAATCATGTTGTTTAATTCTTTATTTTGATACAAGTTTTCTATATCACAACAGATTTGTATGGCCTTAAAAATATTCATTTTTGTTTCCTATACACTAACCCCGAAACCGATACGCTTTGCAAATCCGGCAGATTGGTGCAACGACAGCAAATCATCAATCTTTTGGACGGTAAATTCTGTCGGTGTGTCTTCGCCATCATTTTCCAATAAACGCCGACGCAGAATCGCGGCAATTTCGCGTTGTAATTGGCGCACGCCTGATTCAGCGGTATATTTACGAACTATGTGGCGAATTGCGTCATCATCAATCGTGATATTATCCATGCTCCACCCGGTATCCGCCGCCGCACGACCAATCAAGTGTTCGCGTGCAATTTGCACTTTTTCGTCTTCACTGTACCCTGGTATTTCAATAATTTCCATACGGTCCTTTAATGCACTGGACATATTCAAACTGTTTGCGGTCGCAATGAATAACACATTAGACAGGTCGAAATCAACCTCCAAATAATGGTCGCGGAAAGTCTTGTTTTGTTCCGGGTCCAATACTTCCAGCAATGCAGATTCTGGATCACCACGCCAATCGCGTCCCATTTTATCGATTTCGTCTAAAACAATTACTGGGTTATTCGCTTTGGCGCGTTTAAGCGCATCCATAATGCGGCCTGGTTGCGCACCAATATATGTTTTTCTGTGTCCACGGAAATGCGCCTCGTCCGAAACACCACCCAACGATATACGATGATATTTTCTGCCCAATGCCGCCGCAATAGATTTGCACAGCGATGTCTTACCAACCCCCGGCGCACCAACAAAACATAAAATACTGCCTTTCAGAGAGCCGGTCTTTTTCATAACGGCAATGTGTTCCAGTATACGTTCTTTGACTGGGCGCATGCCGGAATGTTCGCTGTCCAAAATAGTGCGTGCCGTCGCCAGGTCAATCTTGGATTTATCAGACTTTCCCCATGGCATCGCCAGCAATTCATCCAAATATGTTTTTATCAACCCACCTTCGTTTGACATAGGCGACACATTACGCATACGTTTTAATTCACTTAATGCCTTTTCTTTGACCGCGGCGGGCATGGATGATTTTTCAATTTTTTTGCGCATACTGACGGTATCAGTTTCTTCATCGTCTTCGCCCATTTCTTTTTGTATAGCGCGCATTTTTTCTTGCAGAATCGCTTCGCGGCGACCTTGTTCCATTTGCATGCTGATACGGCGATTTATGGTTTCTTCAACCTTGGACGTTTCGTACATAAGACGAACCTGTTCAAACAGCAGAACCATTTTGTCGTACCACGACGGCGTGGTAAGTATCTTAATGGCCGTATCCGTATCCATTTCGGTCGTTTGAATAACAGAATCTACAAATGCAGGCATTGGATAGTTTTGAATAACATTACGCAGTTTATCCATCTTGAACTTGCGGAAATTCGCCATGGCTTGGATATTATCGAAAATCTTTTCGCGCAGTTGAATTGTGCGTTCGTCATCCATATCGTTTACCATCGGTATTTCAGTAATGCGTGCCGAAAAAATACCATCCGTCACAGATATTTCGGACATTTGTACGACATTTGTTGTGCGAATTACCGCATGAATTGCTCCGTCTGGCATGCGCAGTATCTGGGCAATTTCACCAATGGTTCCGTATTCATAAATATCCGCCGCCGCCGATGGATACGCGGCACTGTGTTGCGGCGCCAAAATAATGCGTTGGCGTTTATTAGCAGCCATTTCAATCGCATTGATTGAAACGGGGTTATCAATATAGATTGGTACGGTCATCTCGGGATGAACAACCAAATCGCGACAAGGTAAAATATATTCTTTCATGGTATGTTAAATATAAACTATTTTTATACGTTTTCAAGGGTAATAAAAAAATCCCCAATTTTGGGGATTTAAAATGTTTTGTTGATTGGATTAACGACGACGTGGTGAAAAACTGCTGTGCTGTTGCGCCGCGGCCGCAGAACGTTTTGATAAATAACGTGCCGCAATTAACAAAAACCATTCCAATGTCATCAAAGCCAAACAACCAAATTTACCTTCGTATGTTTCAACCCAGCCCAAGATATAAACTAATTGGGCAACAAAAGAAATATACAATATACCGAACATACCACTAAAAAATACTTTTTTGATTTTTCCTAACATTTTATTTCCTCTTATTTGTTTATTTGTACCTAAAATTCCGGGTTTCTGGTGCCAGGCACCCGGGGGCCCCGCAAAAGCTTTAAACGGGCAGGTTAACCATTGCCAACCATACCCAAGCCATTATTAGGCAGCCATTGCAAGCGGACGATTATCGTTCGCATTCATTTTTTTATTGGCTTTTAACGACGCCATGTCGGATTCAGCCATTTGTCTTTATTTCACCTGTCGAAACTTGTACACCCCCATAATTTTTCTTGGTGGAGGTGCCGGGTACCGCCCCCGGGTCCAAAGCGACTATTCCACAACGGGTTCAGAATCATCATCACTTTCGTGATAGGCAGATTATAATCTTTTATACTGGAAATTGCAAGTTTTTAAGTTATAATGCCCATTATGAAGTTCTTGGACAAAGCAAAAATCTTTATCAAGGCGGGTGATGGTGGCAACGGTGCTGCCACTTTCCGCCGTGAAAAATATATTGAATTTGGTGGGCCAAATGGTGGTGATGGTGGTCGTGGTGGTGACGTTGTTTTTCGCGCGGTTCCAAATGTGAATACGTTGATAGATTACCGTTTTAAAATGCACTTTGCGGCGCAAAGGGGTGAAA
Organism: Candidatus Enterousia sp.; assembly: GCA_045647355.1. Taxonomy (GTDB): domain Bacteria; phylum Pseudomonadota; class Alphaproteobacteria; order Rs-D84; family Rs-D84; genus Enterousia. The sequence continues at coordinate 85,642 of JAZRMF010000005.1, read as the reverse complement.
ACGGCATGGGCAAAATGCGTACGGGTGCATCGGGTGAAACACTTGTTTTACCGGTTCCAACAGGAACGGTGATTTTGTCTGAAAATGAAGAAATTGAATATGCCGATTTAAATGTCGATGGTATGGAATATTTGGCGGCCCGTGGCGGAAACGGCGGGTGGGGGAACCTGCATTTCAAAAGCCCGACAAATCGTACCCCGCGTCAGGCGAATGACGGTCTGCCGGGCGAAGAAAGAACGGTCGTGTTGCGCCTTAAACTGATTGCGGATATTGGTTTGGTTGGATTTCCAAACGCAGGTAAATCAACACTGCTTTCGGCGGTGACGTCCGCGCGCCCAAAAATTGCCAATTATCCGTTTACCACATTGAACCCGCAATTGGGGGTTATGTATGCCCATAATCGTGAATTTGTTATGGTTGACTTGCCGGGATTAATCGAAGGTGCCCATACCGGTGTTGGGTTGGGGGACCGGTTCTTGGGGCATGCCGAACGAACCAAGATGATATTGCATGTTATTGACGGAACCGAATCCGATTGGGCATCGCGCTATGCGGCAATTCGTCATGAAATGGACAGTTATGGTGGGGGGCTGTTAACCAAACCAGAAATGGTTGTGATTAACAAAATTGACGCAATCAGCGATGAAGACTTGGCGGAAAAAATGGCGGCGTTTAAAAAGTCTTTTGGTCGCAAAAAGAAACCGCATATTTTGACCATAAGTGCCGCCGGGCGCATTGGTATTGATGATTTAATATCAATAATAGAAAAAGAATTTATAAAGGCAGAGTTGATATGACAGATAAACAAGGCGTAACCCACATAAAACCAGAGTTTTTCCTACCAGATTTTATAGATGTTTATGGTGGTTATCCATTTGTGGAAAATGCTGTAATCAATATTAGTGGGGCCAAAAATGAGGTTTTGGGTTCAATAGCTGCGGCGGTATTAACAGATAAACCCTTGAAATTACGAAATGTTCCGCATATTCAAGATGTATTGGATTTAGGAATGGCATTGATTGAGTTGGGGGTAAAAGTTGACTATGACCCACAGACACGCGAAATGAATTTGTGTGCGAAAAATATTACATCAAATGTTTTGTCGAACAATACGATGAAATTCCGTGCAAGTTATTATCTGTGGGGGGCATTGTTGTCGCGTTTTACAATTACGAAAGAATTTAACAGCATAGAGGCAAAATTACCTGGGGGTTGTAATTTTGGTAATCGAGGTTATGATTTTCATTTTGATTTGTTGCGCCAGGTTCTGGGTGCGGATATTAAGAATCATGACAATGGTTTTACTATTGTTTTGCCCGCACATCCGAATACGTCAGATACACTATATTCTACACGGGCGGTGTCACATGGGGCGACATTTCATTATCTGTTGACATCGTCTATAACAAACAAAACGGATTATATGTATAACACAGCATTGGAACCAGAATGCGCAAGTTTAATTCATTTGTTGCGTATGATGGGCGCTGAAAACATTCGTGGACAAAATGCAACGGCGATAATATCTGGCGCGCATAAAGGTTTGTTAAATGGTGGAGAATACACTATAAAACCAGATCGTATGGAAACGGGTTTTTATGCGTTATTGGCATTGGCAACACGTAGCCGGGTTTGCTTGCGCAATGTTGATTTGTATGCGTGTAGGCCTTGGATGAATTTGTTACAAGAATTTACACATTGTCGTGCAGAGAAGGTTGGCAATAATTCGGATGTCATTTTTGATTTCAGAGATATTGATTTTGGTAAACTCGGTGGTAAAAATATAATTGTTTCACCATTTCCAGGCAAAGAAACCGATATGGAACAATTGTGGTTGTCTGTTTTGCCGATGGCAAACAGTGCTAGCACGATAATTGATCCAATATGGCCTGGACGTTTGGGAACACCAGAACAGGCGGACGAAATCTTAAAATTTGGGATAAACATGAAATACAACAATGCGTTTGGTGGTAATGCGTTGAAAATAGATATTGCACCGTCAAATATTCATGCCGTGCCAGATGGGGTATATGCTGCAAATTTACGTGGGGCGGCGGGGATGATAATTGCGGCCGCCGCCGCCGATGGAAAAACGCGTATTTATAAACCTGGTTTTGCTATGCGTGGACACCCAAATTTGATTCAAAATATGCAGCAAAGTTTAGGCATAAAAATTGATGCATCGTCAACTGGGCAATATATGAATGCATTGCCATATCCAGATACAGCACGTCAAAGATAGAGGTTGCACTTTATTGTATTTTTATGATAATATCGCAAAACGAACAAAATAACAAATGTCAAAGGAGAAAATATTATGGCATCAACAACATTAAAAGGTACGCGTACCGAAAAAAATCTGCTTATTGCATTTGCTGGTGAATCCCAGGCGCGTAATCGCTATTCATTTTTTGCGTCCAAGGCCAAAGACGAAGGGTTCCAGGCGATATCTAAAATATTTTTGGAAACCGCAGAACAGGAACGCGAACATGCATCACGTTTATTCAAATTCTTGGAAGGTGGCTCGTTAGAAATAACAGCGTCTTTCCCAGCGGGTAAAATTGGTACGACACTTGAAAATCTTAAGGCGGCGGCATACGGCGAACACGAAGAAAACACTGATATGTATCCGCGGTTTGCACAGATTGCGGCCGAAGAAGGTTTCGATTCTATTGCCGAAGTATTGAAAAATATAGGTTATGCGGAACGTTATCATGAATCGCGTTTCCGTGCATTGATTGATGCGATTGAAAACGGTACATTATTTAAGCAAGATAAAATCGTTATGTGGCGTTGCACAAACTGTGGCATGTGGCATATTGGAACCGAAGCACCAAAGGTTTGCCCGGCATGCCTGCACCCCCAGGGATATTTCATCAGCGAAGGCACAATTTCGCGTTGTGACACAAACGAAGGCTTCTGTGAATACGCAAAAATAGACGAGTAATATAATCATAATTGCCGACGTATTCGGGAATTGGCGGGTATAGAACGTTTTATATATAAACGTTGGTTTAATCAAGATGGCACCATTGCCCCCATGCCGGCATATCGCGTAAAACGTTATTTATCACACGTATTGGTATTCTTTATGCATTTGCCGTCGTGGACACGCACCCTTATACGTATGGAAATGACAATACGTGCATATTTTCATAAATCTGGTAAATAAACAAACGGTGCAAAATTGCACCGTTTTGTTTAGGTATCCAATTGACTATGATAAAATCTTTGGTAAACTGCCCCAAAAGGTCAAAGATAATGGGACAGTATATAATTCAGGACGATATAGAATATGATGTATTCAATTTACCTGAAAATTTTGTTATCAAAGGTGATTTAGATTTAAGCAATATGAATTTAATCAAATTGCCCAAGGCATTAAGTACTGTACATGTGCTGGGTAATTTCTATTGTAACAATAACCGATTAAAAACACTTGATAATTCGCCGGCAACGGTTGGGCGGGGCTATTTTGCCGACCATAATGATTTAGAAACCCCAGAAGGTTGTACACCAATTATTCCAATGGTATTTTCTGTGCACGCGAATAGGTTGTTAACATTGCAGGGTGGGCCAATTCGTGCGGGCGGATATATTTGCCATAGTAATTTATTAACTTCGTTGGCGGGCATATCACAAAATGAAATGGTATGTTTTGATTGTCGCGATAATCGTCTTACCGGCCTCGATAATGCGCCGTTCATGGTAAATACCTATAAATACACTGGTAATAAAATACCTCGCGCACAAATACAAAGATATGTAAATCTTGTCGCGGCATACCATGATGCGGTGCAACGTGGTATAGTAAAATCAAAATATGTTAAATAATATCTTATTAACGACGTTTTGTCGGTCCCGCCACGCGTCGCGCATAACGTTCCAAACGTCTGCGTAATTCGTATGATACTGGTAAAACATCATTCTCTATTTCCATAATCTGCTGGTCATCATCTCCCAAACCACACTGTCCATCATTATTATTCGGCATGGATTGTTGTAATTTGTGTAATGCATCAAGAATTTTCGGCGCATCATCAGAATGTTTATCAAGATACCCAATGATAATATCCTGCATTGCCTCGTTATCCGAAATAGATTGTGGGTTGGCAATGAACCTATCAAAAACACCGGGGTTGGTTTTGGTGATATGGCGCACCAGAATTGATGTCATACGTGGAAAATTACGAACACGACTTAAATCCAACACATAGTTCGGGTCTTTTACATATTCGGACATTTCGTATCGAATTGTGTTTATATCATCTTTTGCCATTTTTTTTCTTTTGGTTGCATGTACACCGGCCACACAGGTTAATATCCCGGTAAGTAGCAACCAAAAATAAAATTCTGGATTGTGGCCGTTTTCATATGGTGTTACACAAGTGACTGTGGCGGTACAGACTGGAAATACCCATGCCCCCCAAAAACCAGATCGTATTAATAAAAAACGGGGCAGGGAATTGCGACGTTTTTCTTCTTGGGTGGCGCGTTGTTGTTGCGCCTTGGCTGCATGTTCATTTTCGCGCGCAACCGTTAAATCTGTTTTTGTATTATCTGTCATGATATCCATCCTTGTTAGGTTTAATTTCTAATTCGTCTAAAAATCGATTAAGTTTCCTCAGCAAGCTGTTTTGGCACCCGCGCCCCCGCCAAGAAAGTATTTCTTTGCCTGTATTTTGTGCGGTAATAGATAAATTGAATTTCCACCACCAAAAACCATTAAATATACACCACCATGGCATGAAAGACTCTGTGCTGTTTACTGTTCTAATTATATAATTTGTTGCGCCAGGTAATACAACAATGTCGCTGCTGGATAACCCGTTTTTACCACTTGGTCTCTGACTGCCAATACGCACATCATATCCGCGTTGTTCTAATATTTCTTTGATATTGCGGGCAATACCTTCACCAGCTGGGTCAACGTGAACGATAGTATTTGGTTCCATTGTGCCTGGTTTCAGGTACACACTGTTGCATGCGGCAAGAAATAACAAAGAACAAAATACAAATGTTTTCATAAGTAATTGGCTTTATAGGTGCAGAGTATACTATAACGCATTATAAATCAACTTGAAAAATGTTGATTTTTCCATAGCGTTGTATATAATATTCCACGTTGCACCCATAGCACAACTGGATAATGCGCTGCCCTCCGAAGGCAGAGATTGTGGGTTCGAATCCCGCTGGGTGCGCCATATAAAAACAGGAGGGATTTTATGCGGTATATTTTGGCTTTATTCTGTGTTTTTGTATCTTCTGTGGGATTTTGTGCGACAATTTCAAAAGAAAAATGTCTTTCAGATGAAAATATGGTATGGGTCGCGGCAAACGAGGAATGTATTTCAAAAAATCCGTGTGGGACAGAAGAAAGTCAATATTGCAGTTTTTATAAACCAAAAAACATTACCAAAAAGGAACTTTATATTCCACTTGTAAAGCTTTATGCCAAAGTGAAGTACGGTATCACAGATTGCAAATTAACAAAAGTCGGGGATGTTCATTACGCATGCGTTTCAGACAGTAATTATATCGTTTTTATATCTGATATGGATATTCAAGATAAAGATCCAGCCGAAGAAGAGAAAGATCAAACCACATCTTCGGCAAAAGCCTATATGACAAAGCCTGTAAAGGACGAATTAAACGATGCATTAAAAGAGGTATGCAAAATCATTGGTGGTCGGCCAGATGAGGAATTAAAAAAATCTGATAAAAAGAACCCAAACTATGGTGTTTCTGGCGGGTGCACGGGTGTTTCAGACGTTAAATGTGAGGCAATCGATAGTGTAAACACGTACGAAGGTGGTATCAAGATTTGCCCGTTGTATGATATCAAAGAAATATTGGGCGTGACAAAATTAACCACGTTGCAATAAACTTAACATAAATGCGTCCAAATCCCCGTCCAATACGGCATCTGAATCAGTGTTTTCGACCCCAGTGCGCACGTCTTTGACCAACTGATATGGATACAAGACATAGTTTCTAATTTGGCTGCCCCATTCGATTTTTTTCTGGGCTGCCTTGGCGGCATCTTCTTCGGCGGCGCGTTTTTCCATTTCCAATTCATACAGACGTGAACGCAGGATTTTCATCGCCATATCTTTGTTTTGAAATTGGCTGCGTTCATTTTGACATGTGACAACAATGCCCGTTGGAATATGGGTAATGCGGACTGCACTGTCGGTTTTATTGACGTGTTGGCCACCTGCACCCGATGAACGATACGTATCAATGCGCAGGTCTTTTTCGTTTATATCAATCTGTATTGAATCATCAACGTCCGGCCACACGTTCACAGATGCAAAACTGGTTTGCCGTTTACCGTTTGCGTTAAACGGTGAAATGCGTACTAACCGGTGAACACCAATTTCGTTACGCAACCATCCATACGCGCGTTCGCCAACAATTCGCATAGTCATACTTTTTATGCCGGCGGTATCACCGATATGTTCTTCGACAACCTCGACCCCAAACCCATGGCGTTCCGCCCAACGAGTGTACATACGCGCAATCATTTGTGCCCAATCTTGGGCTTCGGTTCCACCGGCACCTGCCTGGATAAACAAAAACGCATCATTACCGTCTGCCGGATTATTAAACAAGGTGATATATTTTGCGTGGCGCGCCTTATCCGCCAATAGCTCAATTGCGTTTATGACATCCGTATCTTCGGGGGCCATAGCATACAATTCTTTAAGGTTCGCGTACTCACTTTCCATCGCCAAGAAATCGTTAAGTTCGCGTTCTTTGGCGGATTTTTTCTGCAACAACGCACGCGCAGAATCCGGGTTGTCCCATAAATTTGGGGCTAATGACTGTTTCGTAAGTTCGGCAATTTGTTCCTGTAATATATCAGGGTCAAAGAAACCCCCGAATAGAATTCAGGTTTTCATAAATCTCGTTCAAGACATCGTTCATCAAAATCATACTTTTATTCTACCAGTAATTTTTTTGTTTGCAACCATAAATGAAGGGTTGCCTTTTATCTTTGTTTATGATAGAATAATGTCCAAGAGAGAGGTTTCAATGAAACATTTATTGACTGCTTTGGGTGCAATTTGTATCTGTGTCGCGGGAACGCATGCGTATGGGATTTCTGCGGGTTCGGTGACGGCAAATACGTCGGGAACGGCACGCGGGATGATAACCAACACGACGAATACGTCCAATACATTGCGCGGGAACCAGGGCCTGGCAAATGCATATAAAACAAATCAACGAAACACATATTACATGGTAAATGTGCCCGATGTGGATACAGCATGTCGTACAAAAATTGATAAATGCCTGTCGGATTATTGTGGCGATATAACCATTGTCCCGGGGCAGACCTCCGGGCGTTGTGCATATGTCACGGAAAGCGAATTATATAATTATGCAATGCTTTGCCTGCGCAACGATAGAGATGTTTTGCTTCCTAATTATGCGGCGAATACAAAAATGGGTGTTGGCGGATTAAATACAGCGGCGCACCTGTGCCCATCATATGTACAACAGGAAATTATGGCGTGGCTTTCCATGTCAAATATGGCAACCGAATTGACCAAGGCACATTCGCCACAGTGTCTGCAACGTCGCCAGGAATTAGAGGCGGCAATGACCTGTCATTCTGTGGCATTGGCATACGGTAATGAAACGTCCAGTATGTTAATGTCGCAATTAAACGATTTCTGTGGTGCCGGGGTCGAAGGTGGTTCTGCAGAAATGGTTTCGCGTTTTGCCAATGCGGGCAATGTCGGTGCCAATGTATGGGGATGGGCCGAAAAGATTGTTAGTTTGGATTTGAATAAAAAGGGCAGTGATTGGGAAACGGCGGTTGATGCGGTTTTGGCGTCGTATACGAATCGCATGAATCTTGCATGTGGCGATGATATGCAATTGAATTTGCCACAACGTGAACAATCCAATGGACTGACAAATCTCCAGGCGGCGGCCGTTGTTGCGGCGACGGTTAACTTCCCAACAGCACAAAAAAAAACTGACGCACCAACCGTAGCATTCTATAAAGAGATAAAATCACGTACGGAAATATATGATTATGCAACCGCAAATCAGGTTGTCCAGGCTGGTTTGACCAATTCTGTGTTAACTCAAAATGCGTTCTTTACATCGGCGCAAATGGATGATATGCAAAAGGCGTACAAGAATGGAACCAAGTTGTTTATTTTGCGCGATTCAACCCGTTGCTATATGGTTCCAGTTGCCGAAATGACATCTGGGGAACAGAGTATGGCTGCACAACAGTTCTCGACATGCCTGTATAAATAGGATGTACAATTGGTTTTTTGTGCCGGCATCTGCCGGCACTTTTGTTTTATATTTTCTTTTTGAAAAATGTTACTTTTTTTGGTATAATACACCGTGTTATGAAAGTATCGCGTAGGAATCTTTTGCAGATTACGGGTGTTGGCGTTATTATTGCGGGGCTGTTGCCACGTATGGCTTTGGCGGCGCGAAATGTATTGCGTTCAATGCGTACGGGTGTACAACCTGGGGGCAAGACACGCATTGTTATTGAAACGTCCACGCGTCCATCGTATACGTTGGTATATGGCGAAAATACACTGACCATAAAAATATCAAATATGGCATCGGATGAATCTGTATCGGCGAAATTGGCATCTGGTACACTTGTTAAAAGCATGACCCAGGCACAAATTGGTGATGCGTTGAATATTATTGCGGCATTGAAAAAGCCTATTTCGGAAATACCAAAAAATCAGATAATGATATTGGAACCAAATGGTGATAACGATTACCGTTTGGTTATAGACTTTGTTGCGGGTACTGGTGCGGCCAAGGCATCTACGGCGGCGGCAAATGACGCAACGACAGCCCCGGTGAAAAAACGCGTAATTGTCCTTGATGCGGGGCATGGTGGCAAAGACCCGGGCTGTATAGGCAAGGGCGGAACCAAGGAAAAAACAATTGTATTGTCGGTTGCACACAAATTACGCAAGGCTCTGCGCGAGACGGGATTTATGGTTTATATGACACGTGGTGATGATACATATTTAAAACTTGCCGACAGGGCGGCAATTGCCGAAAAGAAAAAGGCCGATTTATTCCTTTCTATACACGCAAACGCCAACCCCAGTCGTGCGGTCAAAGGTTTTTCGATTTATACACTTTCAGAAAAGGCATCTGACGAAGAGGCGCAAAAGTTGGCGGATGCCGAAAATGCCGCAGATAAAATTGATGTCAGTGGCTTTGAAAGTTTTTCCAAAGATATTCGTGTCGCGCTTTCTGCATTGCAACAACATGCGGTGGCAGAAATGTCTGAAGAATACGCAAATGGTTGCGCACGTGCGTTTAATCGTGCGGGAATAGAGCAACAGGCCGGTCCGGCGGTTCGACATGCGCCATTGGCGGTTTTGCGTTCTACAGTGCCGGGCGCGTTAATAGAATGTGGGCATTTATCTAATGCGGCCGAAGAAAAGTTATTAAAAACATCTTCACACCAGGAAAAATTGGTTGCGGCAATTGTAAAATCCGTTAAAAACTATGATTTCGAGGTTTAATACAGAATATGAATTCCAATGTCAAAGACAAACTCTATAACGATATCAAAGGCACCCGTGCACCTGGTAAAGTGGCTGTTCCCGAACGCGCCCAAAAATTGGCGGATTTTTTAACAGAAAATTATGGGTTTTATGATGTCACCTTTGTGGCGAATCGGGTTTATAATATCTTTATGCTTGCCATGGATCCACAGCATCGAATGTTGTTTATTAAAAGTGGGCGGCACCCCGAATTATATCGTAACGAATACGTTATGGGTAAACAGTTGTGGGATATGGATAAAGAACATTTTCTACAACCGCTGTATTATAACGACAGTGGCGATAATTTGTTCTTTGCCAATGAAATTATGGCAAATGGTGATTCACTGCAACGTGTGGCAAAATCTGGACGGTTGGGGACGATGCCGGCGGATGCCAAGATGATATTGGTGCGCGATTTATATAAAATCTTTCAAGATTTAAAAAAATCTGATGTTGTGCATCGTGATATTCGCCCGGAAAATTTCGCAATATTGGGCGACCACCTGATATTAATAGATTTTCAATTGGCGGTGTCTAAATCGAATTACCAAGAATTAGAATCAATGACGGTTGGACGTCTGCGCGGATTGGGAACACGGAAATATCGGTACAAGACGTGGCATTGGGATGATTCGTATTCTTTACTTAAATGTTTAAAGTTCATCGGTTGTCCATCGTCAAAATATCGCACAGAATATAACAAGATATATCGGGATATCAAATCATATATTGGGCACGATGTTATTGTGTCGTCTAAACGAGAGGGCTTTATTCATCGTATATGGCGTCATCTAACACGTAAACGCAAAAAATAGCGCTTTTATTCAATAAAAGTTGACAAACACATATGGTGTGCTATGGTTTTTGCATAAAAACCAAAGGCGTGCGTTTATGATTGATACAAAAGATTATATAACAATCAGTGCAACCGGTGTTACTGTTGGTGGCCGGGTATCCGATGAATACCGTAATGCGAAGATTAAAGACGTTGAATTGCTGCCAAAGTATTTTAGAGATATTCAAAGCCATCTGCACAGTATGTTTCACAAAAAACTTGTGCAAATAAATGTATTATCATCTGAAACCGAAGGAAAGTACCGCGATATATGCAATACTGACCCATCTCCAAAACATGGTAAATATTTCTATATGCGCCTTGTTTTTGAAGATGGAATGACCCATTGGGGCTGTTGTGGGTATTTTAGCACAGAATATGCCAAAGCAAACAGCAGATTCCCAGAATACGAAATAGGTACGGCCGCTGGGTGTGCGCGCAGTGCATGCAGTATGAGCATGGCAGGGCTTATTGATGCATTGGTTGCTAACGCGTTTTATCCAAAGGGTGCACCTGTCAATCATCAACAACCAATTTCTAATCCCGAAAACAACGCACAACCAGGTATGGGGATTATTGATTGGTCCCAGGTTGCGAACCTAAGCAATAAAGAAAGGTGGGAAATTATTCAACAAATGGCCGGGATGGTCAAAGGTGGTTAAAAAATCCGCTATTTCGGCGGATTTTTTTAAAAATAAAAACCGATAGAATACGATTTATTTAACTATGCACTTGTTTCTGGCTGGATATTGCGTGCAATACATTGGTTTTGCCAGACCATAATTTTTGCAACGCTTTTTCCAACTGTGGCGAAGTGGCATAACGCCCGTCATGCAACGCAAAGAACAAATGTTCGTCTTTATTGGTACCCCCATCGTGTATCCCACAAAAAATATGTGCGGTTTTGCCACCGTCTTTTGTGGAAATGTCTAAAAGATATCGTAATGTTACACGATAGCCGCGACGGCTGATTGTATAGGTTTTGTTTGCGTCAAAATAACGTTGATTCATGGTATACCCCTCGTTTAATAACATTATCCTTTGCATGTGACAAGGATAGATGGCGGAGATAGGGGGATTCGAACCCTCGATACAGTTTCCTGTATACACGATTTCGAGTCGTGCGCATTCAACCAGCTCTGCCATATCTCCGGTGCGCTGTATTATACACGGGTCTAAATATTTTGCAAGGGCATTTTTTATTATTCGCCCCCAGTATAATTTCCAATTTTGGTATATATAAATGCCGCCCCTATGCGCGATATCGCAAAAATAATAATCAGGTACGGCAATATATCGTATCCGCCAAATACACCAACGTATAACAGCGCGATAATTCCGCCCCAGCGTCCAATAAAGGACACAACCTGACGCGCAGCCAGGTATTCTGCACGATATGTTTGCGTTACCAACTTTGTCTTGGCCAGGTTTAATACATTGACCGATGCAACCTGGTCCATCATGGCAATACCCAATGCCAATGTCCCAGAATAGGCCAACGTGCTGAACCGATTAACATCGAACATGAGGCATATTATTGCGCCAATTAACAATGTGGAACACAGTCCAATAACCCATGTAAAGTCACGTTTGGAACAAAAACGTCCAAATGCCCATGTTGCCGCTGCCGTCACCAATGCAAAAACCGTTGTCCATGCCCCCAGGTTCATATCTGTATGGAAAATATATACAATGTATAATATCCCAACAGTTTCCAATTCATATGCAAATCCACGCAAGAATTCGGCTTGGAACAATTTACGCATACATGGCGATTTTAATGATTGATGCATGAATTTATGTAAATCAGCATGATGATCACTGTGGTTTTGTATCGGGGGCATTATGTACAGCAGACACAATTCAATCGCCCCCATAATCACCAATACCCATGCCATATTTTGCAACGAACCAATGGTTATTAGCGCCCCCAATGTAATCGGAATCAGTATTTTTACTATATTAGTCACGGCGGTATCTGTGCCATAGAAAAACATCATGCGCCTTGCGCTAACCCTGTCAATAATCATCTGTTGTTGTGCCATACTATACAGGGCATGTTGTACACCATGTAATATACCCAAAATCATGACCCAATTTGCCGCATGTGTGCCAAGCAATGCAATCAAAGTTATAACCGCCATTTGAACAATAATGTGTGATCCAAAAATAACCTTGATATTACCGTGCTTGCACCGATTTATCATTAATACGAACGACAGCATAATCGCCAAATAGAAGAACAAGTCATACAGTGATACAGATACAATTTCGCTGATAGAATTGCGTATCAGAAACGACACAACAAATGTTCCCAAGAATAATTGTGAAATGCCATGAAACACCGAAAAATATATCAGTATTCGTTCTGTTCTGTTCAATTTATATTGGATTTTATTCTCTCTCATGGCATTGGGAAAATTATCACATTATGGAATTTTAATCAACAAAAAATCCGCATTACGCGGATTTTTGGTTTGGAAATATTGATTTCTAAAATGCATACATTGCACCAATGCGGAATTGGTGATAAGTATTGGTAGTATGATAATGGTACAAACCGTCATCAGAGTTAAATTTATGTAATGACCACAGATATCTATACCCTAAATCCATCGACAGATTGTCTGTTATATTAAATGCAAAACCTGTTCCAATCTGATATGCCATGGATTTATAAACTGTTCGGTTACTAAATATGGCCTCGCTGGAATGGTTCCATTGGTAACCAATACCACCCCCGATATATGGGGTAAGTGGTGTATTGTTTTTCAAATCAAGATACGCATTAAATAACGTGGTATGTGAACGTTGCCATACGCCGCTTGTTGCAAAAACAAACCCATTAACAAAGTCATATTCGGCTTCGGCCCGGACATCAAACATGGACGAAATATCGAATTTAATACCAACGGCGCCGGATACATCATATGCAAAATCATCAGAAAAATATTCACCAAGGTTGTACTTCCAGTCTTCTTTTACTGATAGGCTCGTCGTTGGTTTTGTGTATCCTGCGTGTATTGATACATACGGGGCAGTTTTTGCATTTGCGACAATTGTTACCATAACCGCCGCAACAGATGTTAAAAGAATCTTTTTCATGGTTTCTCCTTTGCTACATGAAAATATTACTATATTGATAAAAAAATATCAATCAATTTACGCAGGTGCGCCCCTTGACGGGTATTGATTTTTACCTATATATAAACGTGTGGGGGTTACCCATGAAACCAAAGGAGGCCGCCATGACACAGACGATACAGTTGCGTAATGCAAAAATCGCAGGAATCCTTCGGGCAATCGAAGATCTGCAAAAACAAAATCCACAAAATCAGCAAAAGCCAAATCAATCGGAACAAGACAAAGTCCAATCAACCGGAAAAATGGACCGTGAAAAATGTGAAAAGTTTTCCGATTACATGACGGATGTCTTTATTGCAACCTGTAATAATGGCGAGATTTCTAACCAGTTTCAAAATTGGAAAGACAAGTCAGATGCGGAACGTTTGAAATTGGCATCGGATATTGTGCGCGTATTTCTGCAGAATATCAGTAAAGATATCACCAAGAAAAAGGTTCCGACATATCAACGTGACGGTACGGAATATAAAAAGACCAATAATCAATTCGATACCAACTTCGCCGATGATATGGCAAAAATGCCGGAGATATTGGTTCAGCAAATGGAAAAGCCAAAACCAAATGACGGTATGAATGTCACGACGGATAAAAAGTTAAATATAAACCTGAATAATCCGGCGTATAAAAGTAATCTGGCGATGTTTTTGGCGGATATACGTCATGAATTGACACACTTTATCGATATATTTGTTCCTGGAATCAGCCCACTGGACGCCGATGTACGGCAAGAGGCCATGAAATCCTATGTCAGTCCGCATGAAAATGAAGAACTGTATAAACAGAATCCGTTGGAAGTAAACGCCAATATGAAACGTGCCGAATACATGAAACATATCGAGGCGATGCTTATCCTGCAGGAAACACAGCGTAACCGCGCGATAAATATGAACTTTATCAGTATGCGTGGTCGCGAATACGCATGCGCCGCGTAAAAGGGGAAATGGCAATGCCACAGAAAAGTTTCTATGACCAGGTTTATGACGTCGTTGCCAAAATCCCATCGGGGCGGGTGGCGACGTTTGGTCAAATTGCCGCGCTGATTGGGCGGCCACGTATGGCGCGGTTTGTTGGTTATGCATCGAACAATCAAAAGAGTTGGCATCTGCCGTGGCACCGCGTAGTGTTCAAGGACGGTTCGTTGTGCGGCCCTGGATTTTTTGATCAACAGTACAAGGCATTAAAAGAAGAGGGTGTCAAGTTCACAAAAGATAAACACGTTATAATGGAACAATTTCAATGGCGCCCAGAATCAGAATCTATGCCCCCCGACATCCGCGATTGGCCGTTAGTGTTTTAATAAAAATGGGCGAAAATATCGCCCGTTTTTATTTCTTCTTCTTTGGCTTCTTATCGTTGGTAATAAACTTTCGATTTGTGATTTTGTTTAAAATCATATCAGGGCTTAACATTTTGAAATGCAAAAACCAATTTCTTTCGTTGCCTTTGCCTCCTTTGCGGGACATGGCATCCATCGTTGTATTGGGTGCCGGCACAATAACGTCTTCTCCTGGAATCCACTCCGCTGGTGTGGCAACATGAAACGCGTCTGATGTTTGCAATGCTATCAACACACGTTTAATTTCGGTGATATTACGTCCAACCGATTTCGGGTAATAAAGTATCGCGCGAATAATGCCGCGTGGGTCAATGATAAACACTGCGCGAACGGCATCCATGTTGCCAGTGGCATCGTGAATCATGCCGTACATACGGGCAATCTTGCCGGCGGTATCGGCGACGATTGGAAATTCTATATCAACATTTTTCCATCCCATAAAATCGATATCGTTTTTTATGGTTTGAATCCATGCAATATGTGATGCGTTGGAATCTACGGACAGCCCCAACAGGTCTGTATTCAGTGCATGGAATTCACTAATCATGGATTGAAATGTTATAAATTCTGTCGTGCAGACCGGCGTAAAATCGCCCGGGTGCGAAAAGAAAACAACCCACCGCCCACGATAATCGTTTGGAAAATGGATATATCCGTTTGTGGTGTTTGCGCCGAATTCTGGTGCCATGTCCCCAATTAATGGTATGTGTATGCAATCGCATTTGTGTGTATTCATTTTAAATCTCCCTTTGGTTGATGGCATCATAGCACACATGGCCGTACCATTTCCCCAAGACAGATTTCTTAATGGTGGAGTATGGGGATATTAACCCTTTAACAATCGGGCCTTGGACTTTTCCCATTCGCGACGTTTTATGGTTTCGCGTTTGTCTGCACGATTCTTACCAAATCCAATTCCTAATAGGACCTTTAATTTTCCGCGATTATTAAAATACAATTTCAGTGGAAATATGGTTGCGCCTTTTTCGGTCAGTTTTCCAATCAGGCGATTTATCTGCGCCCGGTGCAGTAATAATTGACGTGGACGGCGTTCATCAAAATTGATATATCGTGCCGCCGTCGGCAGACGCTGAATTTCTACACCGGCCAAGAACAAATTGCCGCCCCTGTGTTGCACGAAACCATCGACGATTGTGACCAAACCATATCGCACAGATTTAATTTCAGCCCCAGTTAGGGAAATGCCGGCCTCGATAGTGTCTTCGACAGTATAACTGAACCGCGCTTTGCGGTTTTCAGAAACGGCACCAAATTTTATCATTTGTCTTGGCATTTATTAAATCTTTATCTTTGGATATAGGTTTTTAACGTTCTCTAACATTATATCAGACAATTTTTCAAATGGTATATTTTTTATTTCCGCAAGTACGTGCGCAGTTTCCACCACAAATGCCGGTTCGCATACTTTGCCCCTGTGTGGTACGGGCGCACAATATGGGCTATCGGTTTCAACGACAATGCGGTCCAAAGGTATTTTCGAAAACGTGTCGCGAATTTCAGCCGCATTTTTAAATGTTAAAATACCACTTGCCGAAAAAAAGAATCCGCGGTCCAACATCTTTTTCGCCAATTCCCATCCGGATGTAAAACAATGCATAACACCACCAATATCGGAAAATCTGGTCAATATTTCTGCAGTATCTTCTTCGGCATCGCGCGTATGAATTGCAACAGGTAATTTCGCGTTGCGTGCCATTTCCAATTGTGTTTCAAACAGTTCGATTTGTTGCGCGCGTGGTTTTATATCATCGCCATGATAATCCAAGCCGATTTCCCCAACGCCCAATACACGCGGATGCGAAAGTATTTCGGGTGTAATAAAATCGTGTGCATTATTGCCCGCATGTTCGGGGTGAATACCAATTGTCGCAAAAACATTATCGTATTTTTCGGTAATTTCTATCGCAGACGGAACGTCTTCGGGGTCGGCGGTGGGGCATATGATTATTCCCACACCTGCGGATTTAGCACGTTCAATAACGGCATCAACACCACCGTCTGAATCTATTTCATACGTCAAATGACAATGGGTATCTATAAGCATTTTTTAATCTCTTCTATAACCTTGAATATGGCAATTTCCGGTTCCAAATTGACGCGTGAAATATCCGAAATAGTACGCGTAGCATCGGAATAAACTTCGGCCAGACCGAACTTTGCAATCGCATCTAATAATATGCCATGCAATTCCGGAAACGGTGCAATCTGTTTGGCCAGGTTCATTGAATCCGCCGCAGTAGAATTCTTACTTTGCACCAATTTTATAAGTTTGTCATAAATTACGTCGCCACCCGATTGCTTTAAACCCGCAATCCGACCAAAAGACCCATTGGCCAATCGCAACGTTTCATCATCAACAACATCGTCGGGCATAAATTTTGCACATAACCGCCGCAGGTCAGAAATAGACAATGGGTGCATCTTTTCAACCCGTGCACGTGAACGAACGGTCGGCAACACATTGGATAATTGGTGTGTCACCAGCAAGAATAGCGTCTTGGCCGGTGGTTCTTCCAGCAGTTTCAATATCGCATTTGCGGCCGCCGTTGTTAATTGGTCCACAGAATCTATCAATACAACGCGCCATTCGCCCGACATAGACGACATTTGCATTTTCTCAATCGTGGCGCGTACGGTGAATACAGAAATGGATTTTCCGTCTGATTTGACCTTGCCATCTTTATCAATATTGCGATCCATATCAATGATAAAGAAATCCCCAACGTTACCATAAACCATCTTGGCAATCTTGTATGCCAATGTGGCCTTGCCAATGCCACGTGGCCCGGTCAGCATCCATACCGGATGCAATGGGTAATTATTACGATTATTCCATGCCTCAACAAATGTGGCAAACGTAGAATCATGTCCGATTAATGTATCATTATCCATCGGATGCGGAAAATCATAAACGTTTGAATTTTTTTTCGCCATTGTTATTTACCAAATATCATAACCATAATATTCTTCCATGCGCGCGCCAAGAACTGTATTTTCCCGACACGTTCACGTGCAACCAGTTTTCCGCGCGCAATGACCTTGCCGTTTTGTTCTGCAACTATTTCGCCAACAATGTCACCAACTTTAACAGGTGCGGCAACTGGGTCACTGTAACGTGCCAAAACGCGCACACCACCAACGCCGACATTTTTATCAACGGTAATGGCAAAGGTTTTATCAACGGTCGTCATAACCGTATCTTTACGTCCATACCATACAGGAACCGCCACAACATCATCGCCGGCATGATAGAATACACGCGCGATTGTTGTTGTAAATCCATGTGTTAACAGCTTTTTCATTTCTGCCGCCAAGGCATCGTGACCCTTGCCTTTGAAACCATTGATAACACCAATTAATCGACGACCACCAGATTTCGCGCTGGCCACCATGCCATATCCACCCTTGTCAGTATGGCCGGTTTTTAATCCATCTGCGCCCGGCATAATGAATAATAATTTATTGTAATTTACGGTATGTGTACGACCCCAATCGCGACACCAATCTGTCTTGTATTCCGCAAATTCAAATCGTTTGGTTGCAAACATAGGGTATAAATCTGGATAATCAGAAATCAAATGCGTGGCCAATATTGCCAATTCGCGACTTGTCATCATGTTGGTTTCGTTGGGCAATCCACTGGCGTTTCCAAACGTTGACATTGGCATACCAATTGCGCGTGCTTTGCGTGTCATGTTTTCGGTGAACTTGATTTCAGAACCGGCAATTTTTTCCGCCACAACAACAGACGCATCGCCACCCGACAATACAATTAGTCCCAAAATAGCATCCCGCACGGTTATTCGCTGCCCGGTGACGAGGCATATCTTGCTTGCCGGGTACCATAACGGATTCTGATAGTCGGCATTTTCGCTGACATTTATGCGTTCGTCCAGACTTATGCGTCCGGCCTTTATTTCATCAAACAACACCGCCAAAGTCATCAACTTTAACATTGAAGATGGTGGCATTAATGTATCGGCCTCTTTGGCGACGATTTCGGCCCCAGAATCATAGTCAATCAAGAACGCGGATTTTGCGGTTGTCTTAAAGTCCGCCATCGCGGACACTGTCATTAAAAACGATAAAAGTGTGATATATATTGCCTTCATGATTTGCATAATAACAACAACAATCGTCAATGCCAATATATTTTTTTAAATATTTTTTATTGCGGTAAAAGTTCCGTTCGAAACACCCGTAATTTTGACATCGCAAATGGTGCGTTCTGGAATAATTTCTCCGTCAATGTGTACCGGTATATCATCGGGTGTTCGGGCGTTGTTATTGGTTTCAACCAATACTTGAACAGTGTTGCCAATTTGTTCTTGCATAAAATTGTTCAGGTTTTCATTTGCAATATCGGTTATGATTTTTACCCGCTGTTTTGAAATGTTATGATTGATTTGGTTTGGCATTTCTGCGGCCACCGTCCCAGGTCGGATAGAATAGGGGAACGCATGAATTTTTATTGGTTTTAATTCGCGAACTAAATTAGCGGTTTCGTCAAACAATTCTTGGGTTTCGCCCGGAAAACCACAGATTATATCCCAACTGAAAGTGATTTTGCCGTCCGCCAATTTGACCAAATCGCGTACGGTTTGTGCCGTGTGCCGACGTCGCATCGCCGCCAAAATAGTATCGGAACCCGATTGCATAGACAGATGCAGGTGTGGCATAAAGCGCGCGTCAGATTTCATCATCTGAATAATATCGCGGATTGTTGGTGCCGCCGGGTCCACCGAAGACAAACGCAGACGTTGCACCCGCGGTTCGTCCGCTAAAATCTTTTTGCACAAATCGGCTAATAAAAATGGGCGCCCGTCATAGATTTTGACGTATGATGCCGCATCAACCCCCGTCAGGATAATTTCACCAAACCCATCGGCGGTGGCACTGCGTACATCGGCCAAAATATCATCGTATTCAAATGACGTTGCCGGTCCACGCAACAGGCGGGTTACACAGTACGTGCAATCGTGATTGCACCCATTTTGAACCTGAACAAATTGTTTAGAAACCACAGTGTCCGCATTTTTTACGTCCAATTCACATGCCAGTGCGGTAATATTATTCGGCACAGTATATGATTCAAGTTTCATTTTGTCGGCATTAGGAATAACAACCACACCGGGAATTTTACGGAACAGGTCTGGATTCCGTGTCGCCCCACACCCGGTTACAAAAATGATGGCATTTGGGTTTTCGCGGGCGATTTTCCTAACCGTCTGTCCGCATTGGCGTTCGGCTTCGCCGGTGACAGAACAGGTATTAACGACAACCGCACATATCCCGCGGGATTGCAGCATGTTTTTTATCTTTTCGCATTCCAATGCATTAAGGCGGCATCCAAAAGATAATGTTTTTATGTTATTTTTATTATTTTCTGCTTGCATTTTGACCATCCATAGGGCATTATAACGGGATGAAAATATATTTCAACAAAGGATTTTAATATGGCACGCACAACTAATTCTGACACATTACCATTTGTGGAAAGCAGATATGAACTGGGGATGTTGGCATCACAACGCGTTCGCGATTTGAACGGCGGTGCGGCACCTGTGGTGGAACGTGGCAACGACAAACCAACGGTGACCGCGTTGCGCGAAATCGCAAGTGGTAAATTGGATGTTGCCGCGATTAGACATGAATTTGTGCAATCTTACAAGGAAACACCGGCGGTTGAAAATGCCGAAGAAACGTTAGAGGTCAACAGTGTCGACCCGGCATTGCGTGAAATAGATGCCGAATTGGAAGAAACATTGGCAACCGAAGAACCCGAAGTTGATGCATCTGAATTGGTCGCCGATGATGTCGAAGATGATACATCCGAAGAAGATTAATTTAATATCCGGAGATGTCGCATAGTTGGTCTAGTGCGCCACATTGGAAATGTGGTATACGGGCAACCGTATCAAGGGTTCGAATCCCTTCATCTCCGCCACAAAGATCAAATGCCCATTTGGGCATTTTATTTTTGTCGGATATGAAGGGTGGACAAATCGTTCGCGACGCAGTTGCTGGTTCGAAAACAAGTAGATTTCGGAAGTGAAACGAGCCGAAATCGTCACGGTTTACCCGCAGGCACAAAGTGCCAAGGGAATCCCTTCGTCTTTTTTTTAATTCAATCTTAAAAGCCCGAATGCGGATTTTTTTGATTTTAAAGGCGGGATGAAGACATCCAATTTAATGCACAACTGCTAATTTAGGCGTTTTTGTGCGGGGGGCGGTTTAGCCCAAAAGTGGAATGAATCCTTTCACATTGCCGATAAAGTTGGTACATTCCTTGTCATTGCCAAATCCAAAACAACAACCAACATATACTTTATCGCCTATTTTGTGTAAGGGTTTTAATGTTATTTTGCCCAAAAAAGAAGTGGCATCAATAAATTTCCTGAATTTAATCTGTTCAAACACAGAAAGATAAACTTTTTGCCAATGCCGACAAAAATCATCTGGGGTAAATCCGATATAGAACGGCAACATCTTTTTATCTATGCCACCCATCAAGGCGACATAGACCATTTGGTTCAGACATATTATCGCCTCTACCGCGTTAAAATGTCCGGAATTGGGGGCATAACAGCAATCATTAATGGAAAACTTTGCCACCACGGTTATGGTATCATCCCTGTTATCAATTTGCGCTTCTATAAGGTACCTGGTATTCTTTGTGATATACATACCAAGTGCTTTTTGTATAATTTCTTCTGATACATTTTGAAACATTTTTTCGCCTTTACTTTTTATGATATAATACCGGCCACCATTTGAATTAATTTACATTACTCTATAACCACGGCACCTTGGCGGACAATGTTCATTTTATCGCCATCCAGTATGACAACAGTGCTTGGTGCACCACCCATTTTTTCATATGCATTGTCAATTACCATTATGTTTGGAAATTGTGCACGTATGGCATCTGGATCTGTCAGTACCGGTTGCCCCGAGATATTTGCGGAACTGGTGGCCAAACAATGCCCGTCGATTATGCGGCATAAATCTTGAAATGGTTTATAGTTTGGAACACGCACGGCACCAAAAGACATTGTTTGTGTATCCTGGACGGGAACACCGATGGTCAATGCCCCCGGCCAATATTTCTTGGCCAAATCAAATGCGACGACCGGATATCCCGACATGTATTTCTGTATATGATCCAAACAATCCGACATTATTATCAAATGCTTTTCGTGCGGGCGTTGCTTTATTTCAAATAAGGCGTCTGCGCCCATTTGGTTGGGCAGGGCGCCCAGCCCCCAAATCGTATCTGTTGGAAAAGCAATTACCCCGCCATTTTTCAGGTGTTTATTCAATTTTTTTATGAAAAATTTATCTGTGATATCAAACATAGTGTAAATATTAGCATCTTTTTTTACATCTGCCACAAAAAACAACCATCTATTTGGGTGATTTCTGTGTTGAAGTGCTTCAAATATTCTGTTGACAGTAATGAATCTTATGCTAGTCTTCCGAACTGTGCGCCGATTGTGTGCAGAAACCATCGATGAATAGGTCTGGTTTTGGGGAACCAATATCGCAGGTATGCAATATTAAAAGGTAAATATTGTGGAATTAAAAAAGATGGACTTTGTTATATTTTTGCAAAACCGCAAAGAAATGTATAGATTGTTGGTGGCCAATCGTGAAAGACTGGCACCATGGTTTTGGTGGGCATCCATCGATGTAACCCCAAATAAATATCGTTTTTATCGGTTTATAGTTGCGTATTGGGCGGATACAAAGTTTGAAAGACTATTGCACAGATTTGATCCGACCAGCAAATACAGCGAACAGTTCATTGTTTATAACGATTGTAATCATATTGGCGGTTTTTGCGGGCTGGATGACATAGATATTACAAAACATAGGGCCGAAGTATGGGGATTGGCATTTCGTGGTAATACGGAAACTGCGGCGGCCCTTAAAATGCTTGAAGATTATTGTGTTAACAATTTGAAATTAGATAGTTTTTATGCGTGTGTGCAATCCACTAATCGCGCCAGCCGGATATTTTGGGAAAAATACGGATATGATACAAAGGAACTGAACCAAAATGTCAGAATATCACGGCATAACCGCAAACGTGCAGATATCTATAAGTATACTAAACAGTTAAGCAAATAATCACCGAAAAAATGCTTGATTTTTCGTAATAAATGTTATAGCATGCATGCCGCTGGGTAATTCAGAACTGATTAAGCATCGGTGCGTTTTGGTCCCGATAGTGATAAGGTTTCTGTCAAATGTCCGGCACCATAAAAAACCAAAAGGATAAAATTATGGCAAGAGATGGGGCAAAACGTAATACCCGTAAATTAAAAATTGGCCGCCGTTTGGGTGTAAACCTGTGGGGCCAGGCAAAATCGCCGTTTAACAAACGTAAATACAAACCGGGTCAGCATGGTCCAACTTCGCGTGGCGGTAATATGACCGATTACGCAAAGCAGATGCGTGCAAAACAGACCTTGAAAGGTTACTATGGTAATATCGGTGAAAAGAAGTTCCGTGCATATTATTTGGAAGCAAACAATATGAAGGGCGACACACCAGATAACTTAATCGGTTTGTTGGAGCGTCGTTTGGATGCCGTTGTATATCGTGCAAAATTCGCACCAACGGTGTTCTCGTCACGTCAATTAATTAGCCACGGTCACATTTATGTTAATGGCAAACGCGTAAAAATCGCTTCTTACCAGGTTAAACCGGGTGATGTCATTACCGTTGGTGAAAAGGCGAAACAAATGCCATTGGTCGTTTTGGCATTGGAATCTGGTGAACGTAACGTTCCAGATTACATCAATTTGGACAGCGCAAATTTCGTTGCAACATTTACACGTGTTCCGGCATTTGCAGATGTTCCATATCCGGTTCAAATGTTCCCTGAATTGGTCGTTGAATTCTATTCACGTTAATAGGAAACATTACGTACCTTTTAAAATCCGCCTTTGGGCGGATTTTTCTTTTATTTAATTTTAAAAAAGAGTATAATATTGCCATAAATCAAAGTAACCAAAAGGGGAAAAAGATGAAGGAAAAAACAGCAGGATTTTTGGCAATTGGATTATGTGTTTGTGTGTTGGGTGTATGGGGAATAAATCGGTTGGCAGAACCGCGGACTATTTCTGTTGGGGGCGAATGTTTAACATCTGCGCCAAAGGATAGAACGGCAATAACTATTCGGGTTACGGTTGTTGATAAAAGCGCCGCAAAATCTATGAAATTGGCATCGCAAAAGGTCGCGGAAATGAACGAATACCTGAAAACATTGGATGTCAAGGTTCAGACCAGTGAATTTAATTCTTATGAAAAGAACGAATGGAATCGTACAACCCAGAAATCTGAATTTGTTGGCATTGAAACAAACATTTCATTGGATGTGTCCGCAAAAAGTATCGATACAATTGAAACAGTCTTAACTAAATTTGCGGGGCAACCAGATGTATTTGTATCAAACCTGCGTATGTTTACATCTGCCGAAACATTGAAGCCGATTATGGAATCGTGTTTAGAAACGGCGGTTCAAAATGCGCACGATCGTGCAAATGCATTGGCGGCGGGCGCCGGGAAAAAGGCGGGCAAAATGCTTGCTGTGTCATATTCTACGGGCGGTTCATATAATGTTCGTCCAACGGCCAATTTCCGCCTTGCCAAGGCCAGTATGGATATGGCCGTAGAAGAATCCTATGCCGGTGGCGCAATCACAGGCAAAGATACCGAGGTTACCGTTGGCGTGTCGGCAATATTTGAAATCAGATAACAATGAACGAAGCGATTGATGACTTTATTGAATACATAACAAATACGCGTAAATATTCTCTGCATACGGCGGATGCGTATCGGACCGATTTGGAAGATTTTTGCCGGTTCTATGGTAATTTTGCCGGTGCAGAGCCCGGAATAGGGGACTTGGCAAATGCCGATACGATAACTTTTCGTTCTTGGCTTGCCGACCGGCAAAAGCGTGGGCTGTCGTTTAAATCAACGGCGCGCGCGTTGTCGTCGTTGCGTGGGTTTTATAAATATTTGGCAAAATATCGTGGTATTAAAAATGATGCAATTGGTGTTGTTTCTTCGCCCAAGATTCCAAAGAAATTATCCAAGGCCTTGGACGCGTCGGATGTTGCCGATATGCGCGGTGCAATTGCATCCATTGACAGTGACGAACCATGGATTGCCGCACGTGATTGGGCATTGGTGACATTGCTGTTTGGGTGTGGTCTGCGTATATCCGAGGCGCTGTCCCTTACCAATGCAGATATCGCGGGGCATCCAAATACTTTGCGTATTGTGGGCAAGGGGTCCAAAGAACGCATTGTTCCCGTGTTGCCGGCGGTGTATCGTGCCATTGAAAAATACGTTGCCGCACGCCCATGTGGTAATGCGCCGGATGATGAATTATTCCGCAGTGTTCGCGGATTGCCAATGTCGCCACGTATGGCGGAAAAAGTTATTGAAAAATTGCGCTATTACCTGCAATTACCCGACTATGTGACACCGCACGCATTGCGGCACACCTTTGCAACGGCGTTGCTGGCCGATGGCGCGGATTTACGCAGTTTGCAAGAATTATTGGGGCATTCATCACTTTCCACTACGCAACTTTATACCAAGGTTAACATGTCGGAAATAATGAATATCTATGAACACTGTCACCCCCGCGCGAATGAAAATTAGAGTTTAACGGTTAAAAACGTATTGGCATTATTGCATTTTTGTGCTATACTTTTGATGAAAAGGAGACTCGATATGAAAGAGATAAAAAAATTAGAGCAATCACATCTTGATAGAATAGAAAAACTTTTAAAAGATCATTACCTTGGTGCCGCGGTAAATGACTATAGCGATGGTAGCCGTTCGTATTTTTTAAGTGGAACAAGCAGCATGTATGGCATACAGCCATTGACAATAGATTATAATGGCAAAGAATATACCTTGCATTTGGATACTAACGAAGGGCAGATTTCCTATACAGAAGATAAACAAACGGTTGATAATAATCAGGATTCTGTAATTGCAAAATTAACCGAGACTATTATCAAAAGATATAATGCTAATCAGCACGCAAGGGCGGCAAGCAAAAAGGAACAACAGCAAGCAGAGCAAGTTGCTATAAAAAAAGCAGAAAAGGAAGATGCTGCCAAGCAAGATGGCAATGAAGTAAAAAAATTAAATAAATTTCATCTCGCCATAGTAAAGCTTATAATGAAAGATCCTGGGTTCCGACCGCAAATAAATGATTACAATGACGGCAGTCGTTCGTATTTCTTGACGGGGACACGTTCATGGAACGCATATGAATCAGCGCCATTAAGAATAGATTATAAAAACAAGGAATACACTCTGAGTGTAAAAACAAAAGATAATCAGTTTTCGTATAAAGAACCCGAAGGAAATGTTATTAATAATCCAAAATCCGAGATTGGTAAATTAGTTGATGTGTTTATAAAAGGGTACAATCAGAGACAACATGAAACAGCCGCGAGAAAAAAGGAACTAGACCAACTTTTGTCTGCAAGAAAGTAAGAACTTTTATGTTGAGAGGTTAACGCAAAAGCCCCGAAAATTTTGGGGCTTTTATATTAATTATGCGGGTTGGCTGTCAAAAATATATTGACTTTTGAATTGATATTTGAAACAATATCTATGTTATGACAGTTCCATTTATAAATTTTTACTGTTGTTGTTAAATTACTTTTTTGCAAACATATTGTTTGCCTATTTTTAATATATCTGTTATTATACCAACACTTAAAATATAAGGATTTTGTTATGCAAATAAGACTTTACAATACAATGACACGCAAAGTAGAAGATTTTGTGCCAATTACACCAAACCATGTTGGGTTTTATGGTTGCGGCCCAACCGTTTATTGGGACCAACATATTGGAAATATGCGGACATTTTTTAACAACGACATGTTAAAACGCATGTTTTTGGCAAATGGATATACGGTAAACCATGTTATGAATTTCACTGATGTTGGGCACCTTACCAGTGACGAAGACACTGGTGAAGATAAAATGGAAAAGGGCGCGGCACGTGAAAACCTATCGGTTTGGGATGTGGCCAATAAGTATATAGCCAGTTGCATTGGTGATATGGATTTATTAAACATTATGCGTCCAACGCATACACCACGCGCGACCGATCATATCAAAGAACAAATCGAATTGATTCAGAAACTGGAAAAACTTGGGTTTACGTATGAAATTCCGGGCGATGGCATTTATTATGATACGTCAAAATTGCCTGATTATGGTAAATTGGGTGGCCAGAATTTGTCTGAATTGCGTGGTGGTGCGCGTATTGAAAATAATAACAAGCGCAATATTACGGATTTTGCATTGTGGAAATTTTCACCAACCGATGTCAAACGTCAAATGGAATGGGACAGCCCGTGGGGCGTTGGGTTCCCAGGATGGCATCTAGAGTGCAGTGCCATGAGCATGAAATACCTGGGCGAGCATTTTGATATTCATACCGGTGGTCAAGAACATATCAAAGTTCATCATACCAATGAAATCGCACAATCTGAACCAATTGTTGGTGCTCCATGGGTTCATTATTGGGTTCATTGGGCTTGGTTAATGCTGAAAGACGGTAAAATGTCAAAATCCTCGGGTACATCCTATACTGTGCGCGGATTGATAGAGCGCGGCTATGATCCAATGGCGTTCCGGTATTTGTTATTGCAAGGGCATTATCGTCAACCGATGGATTTTGCATTTGAATCTTTGGATGCCGCGGCGGCGGGCTATAAAAACATGGTTCGTAAAATTGCCGATTTAATGGCTGCGGATGATACGGAACCGGTCAAGCAAGATTTGTATAACGAATGGCATGACAAGATTTTAACGCCGATTTCTGATAACCTGAAAACCGCAGAAACGTTGGTTGCTGTCCAAGATTTATTGAAAAATCAAACCGTAAATGCGGCAACAAAATTATCATTGTTGGATTTTATTGACGATTTGTTGGGGTTGCAACTGCGCGATCGCGCAAACAAATTGCGTGCGGCGGAATCAGAAACCGCCCCAATCGAAATCCAAGAATTGGCCGCAAAACGTGCAGATGCCAAGAAAAATCGTGATTTTGCATTGGCCGATGAATTGCGCGGTAAAATAGATGCGTCTGGGTGGACGGTGATGGATATACCTGGCGGATTTAAACTTGTAAAAAAACAATAAAATATTTTACAAAAAACCGCTTGAATATGACACATTTTGTGCTATATTTAGCCACAGCGAACAAGAGGATATTCTATGAACTACCCATATATGCCAAAATCCACTGCATTGTGGTTGATTGAAAATACTGCGTTAACATTTGAACAAATTGCCGAATTCTGCGGTTTGCATGAATTAGAGGTTAAAAATATTGCCGATGCAGAAACCCAAAAAATGCAGGGTTTGGATCCGATTTTAAACGGACAACTTACGCGTGAAGATATTAAAAAATGCGAAGAAGACCCAAATGCGCGCCTGACATTGTTGGACACAATTGTCAAGGCACAAAATGCCCAAGACAAAAAGGGTATTGGTTATACACCAAAATTGCATCGTCAAAACCGTTTGGGCGGCATTTTGTGGATTTTAAAGAATTGTCCTGAATTGTCGGATGGGCAAATTGCACGTTTAATGCGCAGTACTAATCCAACAGTGGCATCTGTTCGTAACAAAACACACAAAAATTACACAGATATCCAGGTTCAAAACCCGATTGTTTTGGGATTGATTTCTGAATCTGCACTGCATGATGCGGTGGCCAAGGCGAACAAGAACAAAAAATAATAAAAAACCAACAAATTAAGGGTTTTTAATGTCCAAGAAAATAGATGAAGCAACACGGTTATTGGTAGATTCTCTGCCGGAAAACCTGCAAAAACTTGCCGCATCCTCTATGGAAAATGGCTATCTGTCCCAAATGGATTTTAACTCCGCGGTTGATGCCGATGAAGTTCCCGAAGATGAACAACAAGAAGTTCTGGATTTCTTTAAACAAGATTTAGGTTTGGAAATCTTGGAAACAGAAAATTATGCCAAAGATATTGAAAAATATTATGACGATGATTCTGATGAAAACGCGGAAAAATATCGTAATTTGCTGAATGCTGATGCCGAACAGGTCGATGTCAATGACGAAGATTACGAACATTACGCCAAGCAATTGGAACGCAGTCAAACCGGCACATTGGTTTTGGGCGTTCAAGATTCGGTTCAATCATATTTGAAACAAATCGGCATGGTTCAGTTATTGACCGCCGCCGGCGAAGTTGCTATCGCCCAACGTATCGAGGCCGCATCCCGTTTAATGGTCTATGGCCTGTGCGAAAGCCCAATGACAATACAGGCTATGTTGGATTGGTATCAACAGTTGATAAACGAAGACATCCGTTTGCGTTATATTGTGAATCTTGAAGCGATGTATTCATCTGATGCCGAACAGAAATCATTGGCGGCTATTTCTGAAACCCTTAAATCCAAAGGTGTTGACCAGGTTGATGAACTGGATGATGATGATTTGGACGATTTGGAAGAATCTGTTAGTGGTGAAGATGACGATGTCGATGAAGATGAAGAAGATTTGGACGAAGATGGTATCAAGAAAGACGACACACCACGCAGTACATCGGGTGTGCCAATTCCTGTCATGGAAGAAGCGCTTATGCCGATGGTTCTGGATTTGTTTGCCAAGATTAAACGCACATTCAACAGCATGCAAAAGTTGCAGGCGATGCGTATGGAAAAACTGCTTACATCGTCCAAGCCTGATGACCAGTTGGAAGCAAAATACAATAAAATGCGCCTAAACTTGTTTGAAAATGTCAGCAAGATTCGCCTTAACGATGACCGCATTGCGGAAATTATGGAAAAATTGACCGAACGCGACCAATTGTTAATGGGGTTAGAAGGGAAATTGTTACGTCTGGCCATGGCGAACAAGATTAAGCGTGAAGATTTCTTGGCGGAATACACCGGAAACGAATTAAATCGCAACTGGGTCAAGAAACTGTTAAAGCATAAAAATAATGCATGGGTTAAGTTTGCCAAGGAACATGGTGCCGACATCGTAAAGATACAAAACGACATTACCGCGATTGCAAGCGAAACCGGCCAACCAACTGCGGAATATAAAAAGGTTGTTGAATTGGTTCGTCGTGGTCAAACCGAAGCGGCCCGTGCAAAGCGCGAAATGATAGAAGCCAACTTGCGTCTTGTTATCAAATTCGCCAAGAAGAGCAGTAATCGTGGTCTGGGTCTTGATTTTTCCGACCTGGTCCAGGATGGAAATATTGGTTTGATGAAGGCTGTGGATAAATTTGACTATCGTTTGGGTAACAAATTCTCTACGTATGCAACGAACTGGATTCAACAGGCAATTTTACGTAGTATTGCCGACCAGGCGCGTACAATCCGTATCCCTGTGCATATGATAGACAATATCCACAAGATTCAACGTGCATCACGTCAATTTATGCACAAGTATGGTCGCCAGCCAACTGCCGAAGAATTATCCAAGATTATATACTTGCCAGTGGACAAGATACACAAGGCAATGAAGGTTAATCTGCGTCCAATTTCATTAGAGGCACCCGTTGGTACCGAAGATGATAGTTCACGTATGGAAATCATCGCAGACGAAACGGCCAAGAATCCGTTCACATCCGCGGCGCAAAAGAATCTGCGCAAGATTGTGACACAAATCTTGTCTGAATTGGATCCAAAAGAAGAAACTGTTTTGCGCCAACGTTTCGGAATGAGTACGAACAAGACCAGCACATTGGAAGAGGTTGGTGACTATATTGGCGTTACGCGTGAACGTATCCGTCAAATTGAACAAAAGGCTCTGAATAAACTGAAACACCCAACGCGGGCACGTAAGTTGCGCAGCTTTTTAGAGGATTAAGAGGAGAGGCGTTTTTAACGCCTCTTTTAATGGATAATAACAAGAAAGGAGAAACATATGCTACCAACTTTATTGCTTCTGATTGGTGAATCTGCCACAGGTAAAACACGGTTTAAGCAAACACGTCTTGAACCAGATGGTTTGTTCTATAACCTGCGTTCGGCCACCACACGCCCAATGCGCCCCGAAGATAATGAAAGCGAAGGTAAACCGTATTTCTTTCGGGATGAATCGTATTTTGAACACAAAGACAAAGACGGTAAAATCTCCCCAGAGGAACCATTGGCCACGTTCTTGTGGGTAAATGAAGCGGTATGGAAAGAAGGGGACCCAAAATGGTACTATGGGGTTCCAGAACGTGAAATCAAGGAGAATATTGGGCGTAATATGGTATATGATGTTATTCAACCACGTTACGCCGCAGATATGGCAAAATGGTTCAGAGAACACAAAGAGACGGCCGATTATAATATCAAGGTGGCGTGGTTTATTCCGCCGGAAGATGATGGTAATGTGGTCAAAAAACGGGCCAATATGAAAAACGATAAAAAGGTTCGCGATATGAATACATGTGGTGCGTTGGATATACTGCGTGCAAAATTGACGGTGGATTATATGTTATGCCCACGTGAAGATATCCAAAGTGCATCATTAGATAGATTTTTATTACAATTATATAACAATATGCTGACTGATCGGGAACGACAAGAGAAAGAGTTTCTTGCTCGTAAAAGATAAAAACATAAAACGGGGATTTAACCCCGTTTTATAATTACTATTCTCTTATTGTATTTGTGGCGCCAATGCCGAATAGATTATTCCCAAATCTGTTTTTAACAATGCCGCGGCCAATTTATCCGGTGTATCGGTTTGTTTTGCGGCCGTCATAATCTTGTCAAATGCGCGGACGAATTGTGTTGCCTGGGAATTAAACACGGAATCAGACTTTAACAATTCGCGTATCTGCTTTTTATCTGTGACGCGAATCATTTTTGCCATCCATTTGGCAAAGATTGTTTTATCGCCGTCATGGTATTTCTTCCACACTATGTCGGGAATATCGCCGCCCATCGCGCGTGTTAAATCCAATGTCTGTTCATACATTTTATCAAACTCACGCGTTGATTGTGCGATAAAATCACGACTGCTGGCACGTGGGGCGGTGGTTGGAACAGCACCAATTGCATCCATTGGTGCCGCCGCGCGTGCAACCATCATTTGTTTGTTTAATGTCTGCATTGTTTCAACGGCCTTGGCATAGTCAGACATCAAATCTATCATTTGCTGACGTGATTGTCCGGCCAAATCATCCAGTTTATTTGCAGATTCAGATACCGACACGGATGATTCTTCAACTGTTGCGCGGATGCTCGCAATCTTGGCATCCAATTCAGATACAACCTTGGCCAATGATGCACCCGCATCGCCAGACGATTTAACCAAATCGGGCAGGGCAACATAATACTTTTCGATCAATTCAGAAAGCGGACGTAACTGTGCGGTGGTATCTGTGGTCATCTTGATTAAACCTTCGGATTGACCGGCCAATTGTGTGTGGGCCGTATTCATTTCAATCAATGTTTCGCGTACCCCTGTGGCCATCGCCTTGACGGATTCCGAGAACGCATTTGCGGATGTCTTGGTGTCTTTCAATGTTGCATCGGCAACGCCAGATACAGTTTTTAATTCCGTAACGACATCGTTTGCAAAGTCTTTGATTTCTGATTCAAAATGATTGGTAAGTCCGGACAGTTCGCTGGATATACCGCGTACAGCACTTTCTGTTTCGGTTGCACTGGTTATAACCGCTTCGACCGCTTCAGTTAATTTACGTATTTGCTTTTCGACAGATGTTTCTGTGATTAATACCTGTGCACTTAATAAGTTCGCAGTGTTTGTCAGTGTTGTTGCCTGAGAGTTCAATTGTTTTTTGCTCTGTTTATCAAAAGAGTCGAGTTTTGCAAGATATGTGCTGATGATTTTATTGTTGTCTTTTAATACATTTTCATAATTTGACGCAACGTCTTTGATATTTGTGAATCCTTCGGTTGTATTTGTGGCGAGCTCAGATATACGTTCTTGGAATTTGCCGGATTCATCGGTCATCTTTTCAAAGTGTTCAGTATTGTCTTCCATAGACTTTTGCAGTGCAGTATTTAATTTTTCGCTTGTTTCTGTCCATTTCTCAACAGTATCATCAATTTGTTTTATCTTATCTGTAGAATCTGTCGTTGTATTTGTTATTTGTGTCAGAGTGTTTTCAACGGTTGATGCAAAACGATCTGTGGCGTTTGTGACATCGCCCCATGCATCAGAATTTACAATTTCGCGCAGACCCGTAACAGTATTATCTATGCGCCCGGACATTTGCGATACGCGCGCAACGGCTTCGTTGGCAAGTTTTACAAGTTCTTCGTTTTGCACACCCAATTTTTCACGTAATTCATCGGCCGCCGCAATTTGTGTGCGCAATGTTTCGTGCATTGTTTGAAAACAGGCGGCAATTTTCTTTATTTCGTCTGCCATAATGGTTTGTAATATGCGCGATGCGTCTTGGATGCGGGCGCGATTCGGATCGGTAATAATAGAAATCATAGATTGCATAACACGTTGTGATTTTCGTGATATAAAGTAAAGTGCAATCAACATAACAAAAAGAATTCCGCCAATACTTGCAGAAATGATAAGCATGATATTACTGATATCCATTTTTTTTGCCCCCCAATAACGCGTTCAAGATATATCTCTTGCAGTTCTTATGCTTTTATACTAAACTTTGCGGTGTAAAGCAAGGACATAAATGACAAAAAAAATGCCTCTTTCTGATGAACAAGAAATTGCCGCAGAACCGACAAATAATGTTTGGGTTCAGGCAAATGCAGGCACCGGGAAAACAAGCGTTTTAACCGAAAGATTATTACGAATTCTGTTTCGTAGTGATGAACCTATGGGTGGTATTTTGTGTTTGACATATACTAATGCGGCGGCGGGCGAAATGCGCAATCGTATATTGGCGGCATTACGTGAATGGGCGATGGCAACAGACGAAGAATTAATTACTTTGTTAAAGGGTATCGCAATAAATACTGTGCCAAATGACACAGATATAAAGCATGCCCGCAGCATATTTTTCAAATATATTGATAGCCCGGAAATATTAAAAATTAAAACTATACATGGTTTTTGTGAAGAAATTTTACATCGTTTTCCAACCGAGGCGGGAATATCTCCATCGTGGTCGTTGATATCTGATGCGCCACAAAAGGTTCTGCTGCACGAGGCGTTAGAACGCGTTATTAATTCAACATCGATGGATTCAAATACTATTAACGCATTTGAACATATTATCGGTGTTGTATCGGAATATAAATTTGGCGATTTATTAGAAAATATAGAAAAGCAATATAAAAACTTTTTTCGGGCAAATGATTTTGTTAAATATCGTGATTATTTTATTGAAACGATTAAGAAAAAATTAAATATAGGGTTCGAAAAAATATGGAATTTTGACCGGAAAACCATGGAAAATATTGTAGTGCAGGCGGAAAACGAAAAAGCACCAACCAAGGCGTTAATAGATATTATTAATTGTATAAAACAATCATTTGAAAAAAGTATTAATTTTGAAACATATAAATCTTGTTATCTGTATAATAATGGAAACCCAAAACGTGGATTAAATTATGATTATTTGTCGAACGAAAAAGAACGTGTTAAAGAATACAATGATTACCTGGTAAATAAAAATATTTACGATGATACAATTGCACTGTTTGATTTGGCGGCGGCGTTTGCGCGAACATATCAAGAATTAAAACAAACATATAATGTTCTTGATTTTGAAGATTTAATTTTATACACGCATCGATTGTTTTCTAATCCTGAAACTATGGGTTGGATTTTGTCGCAAATGGATTTGTCTTTATCGCATATATTGGTTGATGAAGCACAAGACACAGGGCCAATTCAATGGGACATTTTACAAATGTTGGCAGGTGACTTTTTTGCCGAAGGTGACAAAAGCGGATTGCCGCGTTCGTTGTTTGTTGTGGGCGACACAAAACAGTCTATATACGGATTCCAAGGTGCAGATCCTGCGGCGTTCGCATCCAGTCGCGATAAAATCGCATCGTATATTCAAAACAATGCACGGCAAATTGGCGAACCCGCATTAACCCAAAATTTTAGATCTACTAAACCCATCTTGGATACAGTGGATATGTTCTTTGGAAATGCGGATGTCGTAGAAAAAACAGGGTTCAAGAATAACGAACATAAATGTTTTCGTGTTGGAAAACCTGGGGCGGTAGAGGTTTATAAACTATTGTCTTCGTCCGAAGAAGATACTGCGATTTTGCGCCGGCAATATGTTCGAGGCATAGCAGATAAAATTGAAACTCTGATTAAATCGGGCAAATATAATCCGTCTGATATAATGATTCTTGTTCAACGACGTAGCCAATTGGTGACGATGACAAGCGGCGAATTAAAGCATCGTGGAATTGCGGTTGCAGGCAGTGACCGAGTAATCTTGCCAGAATATCCCGTCATCCGCGATTTAATGAATTTGTTGCGTTTCTGTATAAACAATGCCGATGATTACAGTTTGGGGTGTGTGCTAAAAAGTCCGATTTTTGCGTTAACGGATGCAGAAGTTTATAACATATGTGCCGCACGTAATGCCGAAACCGTACGTCGTCGCACGACCGATAGACAGGCCCCGCATGCAACAGTTTTAGAGTTTGTTAAGTCAATGCGTCCTGATATTTATGATGTGTTGGTTGACTTTATAAATCAATATTCGGTTGCCGGGCCATATACATTTTTCACGTACGTATTAAACCATTACAATGTGCGTGAAAATATGATTGCGGCATTGGGTGCGCAAATTATTGACCCAATAGAGGAGTTTTTAACGATGTGTCTGGCCTATGAAAGAACACGGCCGGGGACACTGCGGCACTTTATTAAATGGTTTATAACCAGTGCCAGTGAAATCAAGCGCGATATGGATTCTGGTGATGGGGTGCGCATAGTAACGGTGCATGGCAGCAAGGGGCTTCAATCGCCGGCGGTATTCTTAATAGATACGACTGTGACACCCAAAACAGATAGGTTTTATGATATCAAGACCGCAAATTCTGATTTCCCAGTATGGTTGTGGATGTCATCAAATCCCGATGCAATTAGTCCCGAGATTGCCGAATTACAATCATACGCGACACGTAAATCCACAGAAGAAAGCTTTCGCCTGTTATATGTAGCAATGACACGTGCGTGTGATGAACTGTATATCTATGGGTTTACCACAAACAAAACCGCCCCAGAATTATCGTGGCATGGTTTGTTATGGAAAACTTTGTCTGAATGTCCGGGTGTGTGTGTCAGTACCGATAAATTAAGGATTGCGAATTATGGCGAATAAAATAACCGATTTAATAAACGATAAGTTACGGCAAGATTATGCTGTGTCTGTGGGAACGGAAATGCACGCCCAAATGCAAAATATATTTTTTGATGACGATGGCATGGCGCGCGGGAATAGTGATATTGTAGCCAAGATTTCTGGTAATAAAGAATTGGTTGAATATATGGGGCCGCTTTCAAAAACCGAAGTCCCTATTGCGGGATACATAGATGGGCGTTTTATAAGTCGTCGCATAGACCGCCTGTACGTCAATAAAGAAACCAAAACGGTTGTTGTTATAGATTATAAAACAGATTTGAATAAAGAGCGTTTCCGTCCAGAGTATGTTCGCCAATTAACAGAATATTATAAACTGCTTGCCGATATATATCCTGGTTTTGCTATTACATGCAAGATACTGTGGACCAACGATTTTACACTGGAAAATGTGATATAAAAGGTTAATAATACCGACATGTTAACGGGACTGCATATTTCTAATGTTGTTTTAATAGACAAACTAAATCTTGAATTTGGTTCTGGGTTGAATATTTTAACTGGTGAAACAGGGGCAGGTAAAAGTATATTATTAGATGCGTTGTCTTTGGCACTTGGTGGACGTGCCGATACCGGTCTGGTGCGTCATGGTACAGATGTGGCAACGGTAATTGCGGAATTTGATGCGGTAAACGGTGCGACCACGGATATACTGAATGAATATGGTATTGAATACGATGGCGATTTATTGGTTCTGCGGCGTACACTGGGAACGGATGGTAAAAGTCGCGCATGGATAAATGATACGCCTGTATCCATTAAAACATTAAAGGCTGTTGGTGATGAATTGGTCGAGGTTCATGGACAATTTGCAAATCATGCGCTGTTAAATCCAGCAATGCACCGTATTGCATTGGATGATTTTGCGTCAAAAAATATTGATGGTTTTGATGAATTATTAAAGAATGTAAAAAATGCATATAACACATATAGTTCAACATTAACAAAATTGCATGAAATTGAAGATTTCCTTGCAAAGTCCGCAATAGAACAAGAATATTTGGAACATAATGTTGCCGAATTGCGTGCATTAAAGGTTAAACCGGGCGAAGAACAAGAATTGTCCGACCGGCGCAGTGATATAATAAATGCACAGAAAAATGCGGCGATTTTAAATGATGCAATCACTGCAATGGGACGTGGTGGTGACACATTGGATGCACAGATATTTGCGGTGGCGCATATCTTGGAACGCATCAAAACCGAACCAAATCCGTATTCTGAACAAATAGATATGTTATATAATGCGGCGGATTTGGTCGCCAATGTCGCAGGACAAATTACCACAGATGATATAGATACTGATACGGTTGATTCTATTGAAGAACGTTTATTCGCAATACGGGCCGCGGCACGCAAACACCATGTTGCCGCAGATGAATTGCCAAACAAATTAATCGAGATGGAATCTGCATTGAATACGATAAATAATTCTGATGCAGAATTAAAAAAGTTAAAATCGGCCGTGACCAAGTCAAAACAAGAATATGATGAATTTGCAAATCATTTAACAACGGCGCGTACATCGGCCGCCACAGAATTGCGAACACGAATCTTACGCGAATTGCCTGATTTAAAATTGGCCAACGCCGACTTTAATGTTGAAATTGGCGAAACTGCACCGGGCGCGACAGGGCACGATGATGTTACATTTATGATAAAGACAAACCCAGGCATGCCATTTGCGCCATTGCATAAATCTGCATCGGGCGGGGAACTTGCACGATTAATGTTGGCATTGCGTGTGGTGTTGGCTGGTGAAAACACTGCGCACACATTTATTTTTGACGAAGTTGATACCGGTATCAGTGGTGCCACCGCAAGCGCCGTTGGCGACCGGCTTAACCGCCTTGCCGCCGGATCACAGGCATTAGTTATAACCCATTCTGCCCAAGTTGCAGGTTATGCCGATAAACACTTTAAAATAGAAAAACAATCTATCGGTGAAACAACTACCACAAATGTTCATGAGATAACAGGCGATGAACGACTGAATGAAATTGCGCGCATCATCAGTGGTGCAAAAATAACGCCAGAATCATTGGCTACTGCAAAAACATTGATGAAATAAAAACGATTTATTTCTTTGTGTTGTTTTCTTGAATCAAATGTCGAAGGCATAATGCGCGAAATATTTCCAGCATGTCATCCGCCCTGGGGCGATGAAATAAAATGGCGTCTGGACGTGCGCGACATGAAAATTTTTGGCCATTTGGTTTTGTTATTGTATAATGTGAGATACCAAAACGCCCCGGGACTATATTCATTTCAAACTTGTGCATATTATCTTGGGATACGTTATACACTGTGCGTAGAACAAAATAATATTCGGTTTCTTGTGATTGTGTGATGGTTACATCTGCAGATTGTAATATGTCGATACATTCGTTTTTAAATTGTTTTGATAGTTTGCTCATTTATAATTCCTTGCCTTGAAACATAGGGATTCTAGCGAAAAAAAAGGATATGTCCAGTATTAAATCTTTGCAACACCATCGGCAAATTCAACAGTGGCGATTTTATCAGCATTTGTTGCCGATGAAATAATAGTGTTGTCTTTGTCGCGCACAATCGCGTATCCACGTGCCAAAACGTTTTTATAGCCCAAAGAATTCAGCATTTGACCGCTATGTTCAATGCTGCGGCGCGCGTCCACCATTTTTGCATTTATAATTATGCCAAGTGTGCGTGTGATATCGTCTAACCGTTGGGCGCGTTCCATAACCATTTGTCGCGGGCTTTTGATATTTATGTTTTCTATACGATTTCGTGCGTTGCCAAGACGTGTTGTTAAATTTGATGATAATCTATGCCAAAGGTTATCTAATTCTTGAATCAGTGATATTTTGGTTGGAACAACGGCCTCGGCCGCGCCAGTTGGGGTGGGTGCGCGGTGATCGGCTGCAAAATCAACCAGCATCCAATCTGGTTCGTGTCCGACACCGGTTATAACTGGGATTTCACTTTCAGCAACGGCGCGCACGACAATTTCTTCGGAAAACGGCAACAAGTCTTCCAATGACCCGCCACCACGCGCAACAATAATAACATCTACATTTTTTTCGCGATTAAAGTATTTGACGCCGGCGGCAACCTCAGCCGCGGCGGTCGCCCCTTGGACGGTTGCGGGGTACAGCAATACGTGTACTGGGAAACGTTCGCGCAGGCGGTTTTGAATATCTTGGAATGCGGCGCCAGTCGGGCTTGTTACAACACCGATTGTTGTTGGTAATTTTGGCAACGGTTTCTTGCGTGACGCATCAAATAGCCCCTCGGCCGCCAGTTTTTGTTTGCGTTCTTCTAACATTTTAAGGATTGCACCAACGCCCGCCATTTCAATATTAGACGCCACAATTTGATAATTACTACGTGCCGGATATGTGGTAAGTCGCCCGGTAATAATTACTTCCAGTCCATCACTTAATGCAAAATTTATTGGTGTCCCGCGCCATATAATAACCGACATTGCCGCGCCAGCATCTTTGATTGTCATATATATATGACCCGATGTTGCACGAGTTATTTGCGATAATTCCCCGCGAATTTTAATAACAGGAAACGCGGTTTCTACCACGTTTTTCAACAATGCCGATGCGTCGGAAACCGAAAAAATCATATCAGGTTTTACAAAAGGTTCTGGTTTAGGCAACAAATTACACACCTTTATAATTCGGTTAATGGCCAACGCGGACGTGGTGCGATTGGTTCATGAACGACGTTGCCGATTTGATAATTTTCTAATCCTGCCCACGCAATCATTGCACCATTATCCGTACACAGGTTCATTGGTGGTGCGGCAAAAATCATATTATGTTGCTTGGCAAGTGTTTCCATCGCGCTGCGTATAGCGCTGTTTTTGGCAACACCGCCGGCAACAACCAATGTTTTTGGTGCCGCATCGCGAACAGATTGACTTTTTAGTGCGTGTTCCAAACGGTTAGTTATGCAATCAACCACAGATGCCTGGAAAGAAGCACAAAAATCATTTATAAAATCGTCAGAATAGGGCGGTGTGTTTTTTGATAAAAATGTGCGTGCCGCAGTTTTGATGCCACTAAATGAAAAGTCGCAACTGGGTTTGTCGCACAATGGTCGCGGAAAATCAAACGCACGTGGATTACCCATCGCGGCGCGTTTATCAACAATTGGACCACCTGGATACCCAAGCCCCAGCATTTTTGACACTTTATCAAATGCTTCGCCGGCACTGTCATCCAATGTTTGACCAATCAATTCATATTTGCCTACGCCACGTACTAGTAAAATTTGGCAATGTCCGCCCGATGCCAACATTAACAAATACGGAAAATCTACATTTGTCGGCGCATTGGAATTATCCGCCGTTGCCGC
The DNA here is from genome assembly GCA_045647355.1 of Candidatus Enterousia sp. Taxonomy (GTDB): domain Bacteria; phylum Pseudomonadota; class Alphaproteobacteria; order Rs-D84; family Rs-D84; genus Enterousia. Next base: position 45,019 of record JAZRMF010000005.1, on the reverse strand, counting down.
CGCCAAACGTGGCACCAATGCATGTCCTTCTAAATGATTTACTGCAACTAATGGTTTATGTGCAGATTGCGCAATCCCAGTTGCCGCCATCCATCCAATTAAAACGCCACCAATCAATCCTGGTCCCGCTGTCGCCGCAATAACATCTATGTCATCAATGGTCATATTTGCGCGTTCCAATGTTTGTTTGATAACGGTATCAATGGCCAATATATGGGCGCGTGCGGCCAGTTCAGGCACGACACCACCGTATTTTTGATGTTCGGGTATTTGTGAATATATGATATGCGCAAGTATGTTTTTGTTTGAATCGACGATGGCTGCACTGGTTTCATCGCACGAAGATTCAATGCCCAAACATACGGTCGCATGTTCATGCCCCGTCACGGCATTACCCCTGCGCGACCCCATATCCATTTTTATAAGCGTTTCGTTTTCTGTCATTTTTTTATTTCCACCAAGATTATACCCAAATTATTTTTATTTTCCATATTTGCGTTTATATATTTTTCAAAATCTGTATCGACCACACGTTTTGCCCGGCGTGATGCGTGGCGCAGACGACCATCTGGCAACAAGAATCCCATATGGCGCACCGCCAAATCTGTGCCGATTTTATTACGAATCTTTTCACTATTAATCACAAACAGGACAATCACAGGTTTTGAAACCTTGATATCGTGTGCGTCGGCATACGGAATATATTCTAATGCTATATTACGTGGCGCAAAGTCTGTATCAATATTATGTACGGTTTTAAACCATTTTTTCTTGTCTATTATAACGTTACGGGTTGCAATCTTGCCATATTGCGCACTAACATTTGTCATTATGTCATGGTTGTTCTCCAACCAATCTGTTTCGATAAAATGGTTGCGGGTCATAAAGTTTGGCACGCCATCGGCATATCTTATTTTATTTAATTTATTCACATCGCCATCGGCAAGTACGGTTTCAACAAATGTCACACAATCAAACGCGTCAAATCGTATCAGCGGGTCGGTATCAGGCGCAGCATTTTCGCCCAACGGATTGGTCACATATGGTACCCCAAGGTATTCTGCACCAATATCATAATTGACGGCATTATACGCACAACCAATTAAAAGGGTAAATAGTAATATCCGCCACATTAGATATTGTCTTTTAATTTTATGCCCATGAAACAAAGTTCTGTGGCGTCGCGTACCGGCATGTCACCCGCATCAGGCAGAGACGCCATTTTATCAACGCACGCGACCAACAATTCTAAATTAGTATTGTTTGCGGTTAAAATCTTGGCGGCGGCGATGCGACGTTCTATTGATGCGGCACGCCAATCTTTCAGATTCGCACTTTCCAATGATGTCGATTTGCGGGGAATTGTCACAAATGCAAACACAACCAGCAACAATACGCATATACCAATGATAAATTTCAGATATTTTTTCAAAAACTTTTTCATGGCGCACCCCCTATGGTTATTCGCACTTTACAACCCACACGTCATAGTCCGCATTTTGCACGGGATTGACACCGGGGTTATTGCGATTCATCCAATTACTGTATATTAAATCACCATCAGATTTACGAATTTCGGTAAATGCGTAAAAGTTTTCCGCATCAAACGGGTCAGATTGCCGACATGAACGTACAACCAACGATATTTTTTCAAATTGAACGACATTATCTATGGGCGTAGTAATGGTTTGTGTTTTGCCAGCGGCCTTGTCCATAATGCGCAGGGTGGCAGTTTTGCGTTCTGTAAAGGCATGTGCCTCATCAATGCATCCAAATGCAACCACGGCGCCAAATAAAATATAAAATAACTTCTTCATGTGATACATGTTACCGCCATATGTTTTCCAAGTCAAACCATATTATCAAAAAGAAAAAAATCCCGCGTTTGCGGGATTTTGAAACGTTGTTTTGCAATTATTTTGCATTTTTTTCTGCAGACGTTGCAGATAAATCTTCAACAATACGTGCCTTTTTACCAGACAGTTTGCGCAGAAAGAACAATTTTGCACGACGAACGCGACCAATACGAACCTTTTCAATTTTTTCGATTGCCGGGCTGTATAATGGGAATTTGCGTTCCACACCAACACCGTATGATTCGCGGCGAACCGTGAAAGATGCAGTGTTGCCTTCGCCACCGTCACGTGCGATAACGACACCTTCGAATAATTGAATACGGAATTTGTCGCCATCTTTGATTTTTACGTGTACACGCAATGTATCACCCGCCTTGAAGTTCGGGATTTTTTTACCGGCACGCATCTTTTCAACATTTGCCTGTTCTATTTTTTTAATAATGTTCATTTTTCATTTTCCTTTATTAAGTCCGGACGACGTTCTTTTGTTATTTCGTCCGATTGTTGTTTCCGCCACCGTTCTATGTTGCCGTGGTGGCCGGACAGCAGGACTTCTGGGACACTTTGTCCACGCCATACTGACGGGCGGGTGTATAACGGCCATTCCAGCCCCCCGATTTCAAAACTTTCGTTCGCAGTGGATTCAACCCCACCACCGACGACATTATCAACCAAGCGAACGCAACTGTCAACAAAAACTTGCGCGGCAATTTCGCCCCCAGACAAGATATAATCGCCGATTGATAATTCCATAATATTATACGCATCAATGACCCGTTGGTCAATTCCTTCGTATCGGCCGCAGAGCAGGGTAAACACCTTGTTGTCTGGGGTCGATGCAAAATCACGAACCATTTTTTGGTCAAGCCGTGGCCCGCGGGGTGAAAAATAGATGATTTGCCCCGGGTTTTCAATAGAATCCAATGCATCACCCAAAACGTCTGGGCGCATAACCATGCCTGCGCCACCACCAAATTGCGCGTCATCAACGCTGCCATAGTCATTTATGGCAAAGTCGCGAATATTTATCACTTTATACGACCATATCCCGTCGGCCAATGCGCGACCAACAACCCCGCCGCCAAGCGTACCGGGAAACATTTCTGGAAAAACGGTCAGTATATTAAAGTGCATATTATTTTCTCTTGTACTTGCAGTTTTGGCATTGGTTCAACAGTGTGAAACTTACCGCGTTATTATATGGGACAAGCACGTCAAAAGAATTGTCTACATGGTCCGCGACATAATATTTTATGCCAAGACGATTCATTTCTTGAAAAATTTTGCAGTTAGCCAAATGTTCTATCGAACCAATCGGCTCGTTTTCAGCCAACCAGCATTGTTCTGTGGCAAAAGCATGTTGTGGCCAGGTCAATGCCGGCTTATTCATATGTGTCATACTAATAAATCGTATAGTTGCCATATTAAATCCTTCTTTGTTATCTTTTCCTTGGTGCCCCGTGAACTGCAATCCATGGCAGTAAGTTAACCCTTATACAGGATGGGTATTTGCTTTCCTTGTTCGCACGACAATCTTGGCATGGTTGCTTTAATTGATCCAGTGCGGCACAAAGGGTTTCTTCATCGATATCTGTATTAACCAAACCTAATACCGCATAAGTCGGATTCATACGATAGTCGGATGCCGTAGTCTGGATAAAGAAAGTATTGTCAGACGTGGCCTTGGTCCTGACCGGGGTTTGTTGATAAATCGGGCAGTCTGCCAATTTACACGGGCATTTTTTATAGAATATTATTTGATGGTTATGTGTCGTTTCCATGTGCTATCTCCTTTCAATTATTTTGATTGTGGCAGGTCACACATTTTTCGGGCCTGGCGTTTGCAACAATCGCACATTCCTTGCAATTCATATGCCATATTCTTTGGTTTTTTACCATGTGGTGTGGCTATGGTAACGGCATAATCGTAATATTCTTGTTCGTCATCGCGATGCATGCCGACATAAACGTACACACCAATATTATTTTCAATGGCATAATCGATTATTTGACACTTACCGAGTGGCCGATCACATTCGGTTTCGGAAAATGGTGGTATGGCACCAACACCCGCCGCAGCGAATTGCTTGGTTCCGTGTAATACAGACGGTTTTATTATCTGCCCTAAAACCGACACAATGTCTTTACTGTCGACCGTTATTTTGTAAAAAGGGTTTTTAAATGGAAGTGAAACCTCTCTTTTTTTGACACTTATAGAATCTGGAACAGAAAGTGTGTCAAAAGTGTTTTGGTTGAATTCTAAAACAACATTACTCATGATAAATCCCTTTTTTTATCCACGACGTTCTATGCCACGTTCACAGTATACGCAAATAATGCGTGCTTCATCGCACACTTTGCGCAATGTATCGATACTCATTTTATTGGGTGCAAAGTTAAAACAATACCGTTTCACAGACGAGTATACCTTTGGTGCATAATATGTCGCCCCCAGAGCTTTGAATTGTTGTATCACTGGGCAATCTTTATCGGCCTTGTCACAGCATTTCCAAAATATCATCGTTGCGTCAGATTCTTCGTTAGACGGATCTGTGACAAGGGGTGCGTATTTTGAACAAACATAAAACTCTTTCATTTTTACATACCTTTTTCGTTTGCAACTTCTGTGTTTTTGGTTTTGTATCTGTATATTTTAGCAACTGTTTCTTGTAACGCGACAATATCTTGTGAATATTCGGGGTGTTCATCGACTAATTGCGCGCCGGCACGAATAATTTCACTTGGTTGTTTTGTTGGATCTTGTGCCAATTTAGTTACACAAAAAGCGACAAGTTTGCCACGACATTGTGCGCATCTGCTTAATGTAATCAATGGGTGTGCGGCTTTGCTGGTATTTACCGCTGGGCATTTTGATTTTGGTATAAAAACCCCGCAGTTATTAGCTTGTTCTTCGCTTTTATAATTAAAATCATCTGGATAGATACTATCTTTCATTGTTAAATCCTTTTATTTTACAAATATCGTTCGTCCTTTAAAATCAATCTCTGCTCCTTTGAAAGACACCATGTCGCGTAATGGTAATCTTATTAATGAATGTGAAACCTTGGACATTTTGCCCAAGGTTTTATAGTACTTTTATTTAACCAACGTGTCCTTGCGCGCAGTAGGTGCACCATACGTGCAAGTGGCAGCAATTTTTTGCACTTCGGCATAAAACGCCTCGACTTCTTCTGGCGTGGCATCATCGCTGACTTGTACCACCGATACAGCATCTTTTGGCCCCGTTTGTTTCTTGAAGAAACTGAAATTTGGATTGCCTTTTATATGATTGGTTATCTCTTTACGGGCACTACAAGCGGCCAGAGTTTTGTTGCAACCTACACACAACAGACATGCAGGCAGGCGGCTTGCAAGACCCTCTGGTGTTGTTTTTGAAGTTACCAGACTTTTATATACAAGTATCATCTGTTTCGGCGTCAGTTTCTGCCAGTCCTTAGGAAGTTGGAATGTTTTATCACCTATTTCCACTGGCACCGTTCCATTGTTTTTCTTTGCCATTATATTTACTCCTTTTTGTAATATTATTTTTTCTCCTGCTTCTCTCTACCTCTATCTGCTTCAGATAAACGGTGCGCAACGCAATTGATATTATATCTTTTAATCTACAACTATCACCTTGTGTTCCATATCAACGTTTGCGCCACGAAAAGATACCATTTCGCCATTATCTAATTCAATAATGTCGCCGGCACCAAAGTTTTGAAAGCACGCGACATGTCCGATTTCTGTGCCATTGCGCATAACGCGCATGCCGATTAAATCCGCCTGGTAATATTCGCCATCTTTGGGTTCGGGCAGGGTGCCGCGGTCAACGAACAATTCTGTGCCACGCATGGTTTCGGCGATATTGCGATTTGTTACACCATCAACCCGCGCAACGATAACATTGCTGTTTGGTACTATGCGGATGAAATGCAAAGCCCCCAGGGGTACATTATTACCAAATACCGACAAATCTTTAAAATCCGATGGGGTCGCAGTAAAGGTCTGCACACGAACTTCGCCCCTGATACCTTGGGGGGCAACAATTTTCCCAACCAAGATATTTTTATTTGTATTCATGTGCATTTACCTGTACTTTCTTTATATCCAACAATACGTCTTGGATGCCCAGAATATGCATTACAGGGTCTTTATCATGCGTTTTGGCATATTGTATCATCGGCTGCAAGTTTATGAAATAAGTACTGCGCAAAATGCGTTTTTCTTCATTGGTCATTCCATAAAACAGGGCCTTGGAATTAAAGATGCCCACCAGCGCCTTTTTACATAACTGCTCTTCTTCGGCAAAATTGGACATATCTGCCTTCACTTTATTCTGCGGCCGCTTCTGTTGCAGGTGCTTCAGCCGGTGCTTCTTCTGTTGCAGCTGGTTCTGCTGGTGCTTCGGCTGCGGCCTTGGCTGCGGCTTCTGCGGCGGCTTTTTCTTCTTCTAACTTGGCCAATTTGTCGGCTTTGTCTTTAATTTTCTGCATGGTCTTTTCAGACTTTTGGTTTTTCTTGGTCTGATTTGGAATTTCGCGTTTTGCAACCAAACCGGCATTTGCCAAGAAACGATATACGCGGTCTGATGGTTTAGCACCCTTGGCCATCCATTCTTTGATTTCGTCGATTTTCAACACAACACGTTTTTCATTGTCGCGTGCCAACATCGGGTCATATTTTCCAACAACACCCAAGATGCTGCCCGAATTACGTGCATTACGTGAATCTGTAACGACGATGTGATAGTACGGACGTTTTTTTGCACCATAACGTGCCAAACGAATAACAGTTGCCATTTATATACTCCTTTTTTTAACTGTTTAAACCACAAAGAAAACCGCCATCAAGGATGAAACTCATCGGATGATGTTCCTTATGCATACCGCATACAGGTTTAATTCAAATGGCAATCTTTGGGATTTGCAGGCGTATTATGCAGTAAAAATATGCAAAAGTCAAGCAATTCCACAAACTATTTCGTTTCGCCGATATAGATATTCATTGCGCTTGCCACGTCCAACAAAGGGTCGTCTGGTTCTATATATGCGTTCGAAGTGCACATGTCGCGAATATTTGGGTCGCGTACTAAATCGCCCGCCGCATAGAATTCGGCCAATGGTACCGTCACACATTCGCCACCACGTAATGCCGTCATAACATTTGTTTCGTTGTTTTCAACCGCATCCAATGCACATGTTGCCATCTTGGCGGCCAATATCCTGTCGGCAGCGGTTGTGTCACCGGCGCGTTGTATATAGTCCGGAAATGCTGCACGATTTTGAATGCCTGCTGCGGTCAGTTTGCGGGAAATCATATCTGCCGGGCGACCCGAATGGCCACGCAACGTTACACCTTCGGACACCATGATAATTCCATAATCACGTGGAACCTGTTGAATATGGCGGACCAATTTATCAATATCAAATTTAATTTCTGGAACAATAATTGCATCTGCACCCACTGCAACCCCAGCATTAAGTGCCAGCCGCCCACAATCGCGCCCCATAGATTGTACCACAAACCAGCGATGATGACTGCGTGCGGTAAGTAACAGTTGGTCACAATAACGCGTTAATTCATTTACCGCGGTATCAAACCCAATGGTCTTGTCGGTTAGTGGTATATCAAAGTCAATCGTCTTTGGAATACAAATCAATGACAGACCATTATAAATATCGGCATTTTTATACGATAATGAAAAACTGCCGTTTCCACCAATTAAAATCAGTGCATTCAAATCTAACGCTGCCAATGATTTTTTAAGCATCCTGTTAAATTGGGCGATGTGTCCTGTTTCAGCTGCAGTTTCAAAGTTCATCATACACGCGTTGCCGTTGTGCAGAAAACTGCCTGCAATACGTGCGATTTCAACTGGTAAGGTTTCGGTTGTCATTTCGATTACATTTGGCGGACATGTACACAGACCATCTGTGCCATCAACAATCCCGTAAACACGCCATTTGCGCTTTGCAGCCCCCACCACAACACGATTTATCACGCTGTTCAGACCACTGCAATCGCCACCTGTTGTCATAATTCCAATTTTTTTCATCTTTTCCCCCAATTTCAGCCAAATTATATCACAAATAAGTTGACAAAGAAACATTTTTTATGCTATTTTGTCCAATGATAAAAAAATATCCGGCCGAAGGAGATAAATATGGCAAACAGCAATACCGCCGTTATGGGTAAAACGAAACGTTCCACTGATAATATGATTGAAGATGCTATTGCACAACAGGACAGTTGGCTTGCGCGTCGTCGCAACTTTACACGCAGATTTTTGCGTGCACGAAATCGGTCAACTGTTGAAACAACAACAGTGAAAACCGAGACGGTAGAAACAACGCAACGCCGCGAAGACAAAAATCGTTCAACGTTGCGCGAATATTGGTTTCCAATACTATGCGCGTTTATAGTGTTGCTGGTTACAATATGGGTTGTGTTTATGCGTGCATCAACGCCACAAAAGATTATAGTATTAAACAATAATGCAAAACCCGTTCCTGTTCAAACCGTGTCCAAAGGCACGGTTTTAACAAAATCTGAGCCAACGAATATTCCAATGTTCGATGTTGCGCGTATACAATATGACGGCTTGGTTGTTATCGCAGGTCGCTGGCAAGCCAACAAAAGCGTTTCTATAATTGTGAATAAAAAGATAGTTGCAACCGAAAGAACCGATAAAAACGGCGAATTTGTTTACACACCAAAACTTGCGCCGGGTAATTATGTCATTTCATTGATGGGGGTAAAGCCAAAAACAAAATCAACAGATAAATTGTTCTTGTACATATCGGATGCCGATTATCGTAATTCTGTGTCGTTGCTTATGACACCAAATGGTGGCAAGGTTATGCAATCGCCATCTGTATTAAAAGACGGCGATTTGGTCGTTTCAAAAATAGATTATCTGGACACAGGTCGTTTGATTGTGACGGGTAACGCATTACCACGTTTCAAGGTGTCTTTATCGTTAAATGATAAGTACCTTGGGGAATCGTATGTTTCTGATTATAAAAGTTTTGGTGTTGGCGCCGATGTCGGTGAATTAAAACCAGGTACTGAATACAACTTAACCATTCGTATGCACGATGATTCCGGTCATACGGTTGCGACAGTAAATCATAATTTTGTTATGCCAGAAACAACAGGTGACAGCGATACGTTTTATACCGTACGCAGTGGCGATTGTCTGTGGATAATTGCCAAGAATTATCTGGGTCGTGGCACACTTTACAGTATGATTGCGGAACGCAATAGTATTGATAATCCAAACCTTATATACCCAAAGCAATTATTGCAAATTCCAACAAAATAAGGGGTCAATTATGGACGGTGACGCAGCCAATAAATTAAGGACAGAAAATTTTGCGACCAAGCAAGAATACTTTATGTATAAAAATGTATGTGATGCATGTATGCGTTTGTTAAAAGGTACTCAGGGTGGATATTATTTCACAACACAAAAGGTTCTTCGGCATTTTAACGATATTGTTCAGAAAACGATAAGCAAAAATCATTATGATCGTTATGCACCGGATCGCGTCAGTTTGCATCTGTTGGTTGCGATTCAATTGAAAGACGAACCAGAATTTATGCAAGAATTTAAAGAGTTGTCGGTGGCATTATATGACAAGATGAAGGAAGCAGGTTCAGATCGGGTAAGTCAGTTTTTAACAGAAGAAGAAATTATGGTCGTTCTGAACTATATGCCGGCCATGATTTCAATGATTGAACACCCAAGTGAAAAAATGCAAGAATTGGTGTTGAAACGTCGTAATGCCAAACATAATCTGCAATTCGTAAACAACCCATCAGAGTCTACTATAAAAGAAGCTCTGAGACAAGGTAAACTGAAAATTAGTGATATTACCCCCGAAAAACGTACCCCGGACATGGAGGTTGATGCCCTGATAAGAGGTGAATTGTCATTGGCCAATGCATGTGTAAAGGATATATTGAATCGATGGGAAAACATCGGGTGGTGTATAATTGCGGGCTGGGATTTACCGAAATTTGTGGATATTGTGGAAACAAACAGTAATTGTTTAACCCCAAAAGATTTGGAACGCTTCAGATTATTATTTGTTTCGCATCATAGCCAACGTGATATTGAACCAAACGGCGATTTTGCTATATCACACATGCACAAACCGGCCCCATCCAAGGCGGTCAAAGAACGTGCTGTCACAAGCGCACCATATGCGATTGGGGCAATTCCATTTCAATATGATGCAATTCAGATGCTGGCATTGCAAACAGCATTTGCCGAGAACAGTTACATTCAAGATTGGGATTTAGATATAACATACAGTTTAATAAAAAAGCCATCGGTTGTCGTCCAAAAAATGTATGATGATTTGCGAAATCTGAAAAGTGATATGTGGTATATTGCAAACATAAAAAATCAACCTGCATGGATGCAACTGTGGTTCTTGGGCAAGATAAACCCACTGCATTTTGATGCGGACCGACTGATTGCCCGGGCGGAATCAGTGATTAAAAATCCAACCAAAGAAGTACAGGATAAAATTGCGGAAATGCGTGAATGGCAACGCAATGGTACCCGTGGAAACGGTCGTTCATGGTAATGGGGGAAAATATGGCGATAAAATATCCAATAGTGGATTCCAAGAGTGGCGGCAATGACCAACTTAATCAAGATTGGCAAGAAATGATTCAACGTTTTCAGGTGTTATCCCAGACGTTTCCGTATAATGCGGACATTAATGATTATGTGCGTGTATTAAAAAAGAATCATCCAACTAAATCTTTGTGGCGGAAATATTGGAAATGTATGCTGGAACCGGAGGAACTGGCAAAACAGATTAAATTGGCAAACAGAAAATAAAACTAGGGCATATACTATGACAGATGAAGAAATAACAGAGGTTGTGACAAGTATAGAATCGTTAACAGATCAATTCACCCCAAGGGATATTAGAATAATAAATCGTGTCTCTGTGGTGCGAGATCAACCACAAAAATGCACCCAGGAAATCACGGGAATTTTGACAACAATTGCAACATTGCAAAATCAATTGACTTCAGCTGATATTAAAAATCTGTACCGTATCTTGGCGGCGCATGGCCAACCCCCAAGGTGTTCATCTTGTGGCAAAGAGATAATAGATTTTAAACAATTTTCATGGGATCATATATTTGCCAGATTTATTGGGGGCCCCGATAATATTAAAAATATGACACCAATGTGTACAGCGTGCAATGTTAAAAAAGGGTCACAGATAAAAGAGGAATGTTTTTGCCATGTTGAATCTGGGCTGTTGCAACAACTGAAAGTCAAATATAATATTCAACCAGAACAGAAACCTGTTAAGATCCGGACTTCAGCATTATCCAGCAAGTATAACGAAAAGAAAGAACCACGTCGCAGACATATACGTATGAACGGTTGGTGCGCCGACTGCCTTAGTTTTCATCGCTAGTACATACAAAAAACAAACCGGCGGAATGCCGGTTGAATTTTTGGTGTGGGCGAAGGGGATCTCTCGGCATAAATGCCTGCGGGCAACCCGTAACGATTTTGCCACACTACACTTGCAAAATCTACTTGGTTTCGAACCTTCTTGGTCGGGTTCTCTTCCGTTGCCACAAGCCAAAAATATAACCGACACTTTGGTCGGTCCTATTTTTGGTGCGGGCGAAGGGAATCGAACCCTCGTCTAAAGCTTGGGAAGCTTTCGTGCTGCCATTATACCACGCCCGCAGATAAAGTGCTGACATTTTATATCGTATTGATTACTTTGTCCAGTGGAAAAGAATATTTTTTGTGTTTGATTTTTCGCCTGTTTGGTCGTATATCTATATCATACTTTAACAGGAGATATACATGTCAAATGAAAACACAAATCCATTAATTGCCGCCCAGGCACGTGTAAAAGCCGCATGCGACAAATTAGGAATGGATAAAAATGTTTATGAAATTTTAAAGAACCCCGCGCGTATTATCGAGGTTCAAATACCAGTCAAGATGGACGATGGTTCAATTAAAACATTTACTGGGTTCCGGGCTCAGCATAACACGGCCTTGGGGCCATCCAAGGGCGGTATTCGTTTCCACCCGATGGTGTCGCGTGACGAAGTTTCCGCACTTTCAATATGGATGACATTTAAATGTGCGGTAACGGGCCTGCCATATGGGGGCGGCAAGGGCGGTATTATCGTTGACCCAAAAGAATTATCAACCGGTGAATTGGAACGCCTGTCGCGCGGATATGTTGATGCAATTTATCCAATACTTGGTGAAAAATCTGATGTTCCGGCCCCAGACGTTAATACAAACGGTCAAATTATGTCTTGGATGATAGATGAATACATTAAATTGTCAGGCTATAATTCTTTCGGTACGTTTACGGGCAAACCAGTTGAATTAAACGGTTCGTTGGGGCGTACGGCGGCAACAGGTTTGGGAATTTCTATTACAATCGCATCTGCATTAAAGACAATGGGCAAAGATATGCGTGGTGCAAAAATTGCAATTCAAGGCTTTGGTAACGTGGGTAGTTTTACCGCCAAATGTTCGCATGACATGGGTGCAAAAATTGTTGCAATCGCTGAATGGAACACAATTCTGTTCAATGCGGACGGATTGGATATTGACGCATTAATGGAATATAAAAACAAGAATAATGGCAGTATCAAAGATTTTCCAAATGCAACCGTAATTGGTGCCGATGAATTCTGGGCTTTGGATGTAGATGTGTTGTCGCCATGCGCGATGGAAAACACTATTAATAAAGACACTGCACCATTGATAAAAACTAAATTGGTGGTCGAAGGTGCCAACGGCCCAACCACATTGGATGGCGAAGAAATACTGTTAAAGAACGGTGTTATGGTGGTGCCGGACATCTTGGCAAATGCCGGTGGTGTAACCGTTTCGTACTTTGAATGGGTGCAAAACCGCTATGGTTATTACTGGGGCGAAGCAGAGGTTGCCGACAAAGAACGTATCGCCATGACGACCGCATTTGATGCAATATATAAAATCAAAACTGAATACAATGTTTCAATGCGTGAAGCCGCATATATGTATTCAATTAAACGCGTGGCCACGGCAATGAAATTGCGCGGTTGGTGTTAATCAATTTTGATTTTTTATTCAAATAAAAATGCGGGGCAGATGCCCCGCATGTTATTATCGTTATTTACTTATTTTTCCGAAAAGTCTGCATCACGTGTGCCATCTGATTTGTTTTCAGACGATTCCGCGTTTGCACCAGCGGCATTTTGCGCTTCTTGTTGTGCTTTGTAAACCGCTTCGCCCAGTTTCATGGCTTTTTCGGTTAACGCGTCGGTTTTTGCTTTTAAGCTTTCCGCGGTTGCATCAGATTTCGCCAATTCATCGGCCAGTTCCTTCTTGGCAGCTTCGATTGCATCGCGGTCGGCGGCACTAACCTTGTCACCATGTTCTTTTAATGACTTTTCAATACCGTTTACTGCGGATTCTGCCGTGTTTCTTGCCTCGGCCAATTCGCGTTTTTTCTTGTCGGTTTCGGCATTGGCGGCGGCTTCATCAACCATACGCTTGATTTCGTCTTCGGACAGTCCGCCATCAGATTTAATTGAAATCGCCTGTTCTTTACCGGTGCCTTTATCTTTGGCCGACACATGAACGATACCGTTCGCATCGATATCAAAAGACACTTCAATTTGTGGCATTCCGCGCGGTGCAGGTGCGATACCTTCCAAATTAAATTGACCCAGCAATTTGTTATCCGCTGCCATGTCACGTTCGCCTTGGAATACGCGGATGGTCACGGCCGATTGATTGTCTTCGGCGGTACTAAACACTTGTGATTTCTTGGTCGGTATTGTTGTGTTGCGGTCAATAAGGCGCGTGAACACACCACCCAATGTTTCAATACCCAATGACAATGGGGTAACATCCAACAACAGAACATCTTTGACATCGCCCTTTAATACACCACCTTGGATTGCAGCACCCATTGCGACAACTTCGTCCGGGTTAACACCCTTGTGTGGTTCGCGACCAAAGAATTCTTTAACCGTTTCAACAACCTTTGGCATACGGGTTTGGCCACCGACCAAAATAACTTCGTTGATTTGAGATTTTTCAATACCCGCATCTTTCAGCGCTTTGCGGCATGGTTCAATGGTGCGTTCAATCAAATCGTCAACCAAAGATTCCAACTTTGCACGTGTCAACGTTGTGTTGAAATGTTTTGGACCCGACGCATCGGCGGTAAGGAAGGGCAGGTTGATATCGGTCGAAGTCTTGGACGACAATTCGATTTTTGCCTTTTCGGCGGCTTCTTTCAAACGTTGTAATGCCAATTTGTCATTTGATAAATCGATACCTGTTTGTGATTTGAATTCATCAATTAAGTATTTCAAAACGCGTGCATCAAAGTCAGAACCGCCCAATGCCGTATCACCGTTTGTTGATTTTACTTCGAATACGCCATCGACGATTTCCAATACAGACACATCAAATGTACCACCACCAAGGTCGTAAACGATAATCGTGCCATCTTTATTTTTATCCAAACCGTAGGCCAATGCGGCGGCGGTTGGTTCGTTAACAATACGTAATACGTTCAAACCCGCGATACGACCGGCATCCTTGGTTGCCTGGCGTTGGGAGTCATTAAAATACGCCGGCACGGTGATAACCGCATCATTCACTGTTTCACCAAGGTAATTTTCGGCATCTTTCTTTAACTTTGCCAAAATCATAGCAGAAATCTGTGAAGGTGCATACTTTTTACCATCAATTTCGACCCATGCATCGCCATTATCGCCGGCAACGATTTTATACGGAACACGGCCCATAATTTCTTTGACGGCCGGGCTATCAAAGCGCAACCCCATCAAACGTTTAATTTCATATATTGTGTTTTCCGGGTTGGTAACGGCCTGGTTCTTGGCGGTGACACCGACCAACTGTTCGCCCCCAGATGTGATTGCCACCACAGACGGTGTCGTGCGGCCACCTTCGGCATTTTCAATAATTTTTGGATCGCTACCATCCATAAAGGCCATGGCGGAATTGGTTGTACCCAAATCAATACCTAATACTTTTGACATAATTTTCACTCCTATTTATTCTTCTTGTATGACACAAATATAGTTAGCCCAAATACCTTTTCAAGGCCATAGGAATAAAAATTAGTGATAGTGGTTAGTGTTAGTGGGTATTAGAAAAATGAAAACCGGACGCGTCCGCATCCGGTTTTACTAATCACTAATACTAGCCACTTACACCAACAATTATTTCTTTGCAGGAGCCGCGGCCGCAGCAGCAGGCGCCGCCGCTTTCTTGGCATCGGCTTCTTCTGGCATTTTACCACCGATTGTGGCGAACGCCAATTCTGCCTGGTGCAGGCCCAAAGATACGCCATCTGGCAATACAAGGTCAGAACCGTGAACAGTGTCACCGATATTCAAATCTTGCAAATCCAAGATGATTTTTTCTGGTAATTTATCAACCAATGCAACCAATGCAACTTTACGTACCGCGAAGTTCAAAACACCACCAAGTTTCAAGCCCTTGGAAGTGTCAGCATTGATAACTTCAACTGGAACGGATACGCATACAGGCTTTGCAACATCAATACGTTTAAAATCAACGTGAATGATTTTGTCAGACACTGGATGATATTGAATATCCATCAACATAGCGTCTTCTTTGCCGTTTTTAGTTGTAATATGGAATAATTTTGTTCGTAATGCCGGAATCTGAACAATCGGTGCAAAGTCACGACCAGAGATTTCAATCGCGACAGGGTCTTTCTTTTCACCATAGATAACGGCGGGGATGTTTTTATTATTACGAATTGCACGTGCGGCCCCCTTGCCAGCAACATTGCGAATTTCTGCGTTTAATTCAATTGCCATTTTTTATCCTTTTTATTTGCAATTTAAGTTTTACACAACCTCCAAGGGTGTTGTGCGCGGCATATTATGTATCAAAACAAATAAAAAATCAAGTAATTTATTAAGGTTTCCTGCGTAAAATCAAGAAACGCGCGCGACCATAAGTTTTATCACGCAGAATATCCCATTTTGTTGTATTGGGGGAATAGGGCACAATCTTTTCGATTTCTTGAACTACTATTGCGCCATGTGCCATACTATCCGCCAATTTTTCAATAAAATCTATCCCCGTTTGTGCGTTTTCGTATGGAGGGTCCACAAATACCAAATTAACACGCGGACCGTATTTCCAGATACGTGTTGCCGCATCGCTTTTGTCCACCTTGTACCGCGCCCAATCTACTTTGATACCATCCAAATTGGCCTTTAATGCCCGCAGTGACGCATCTGATATATCGGTAAATATGGCCGTTGAATTCTGATAACGCGATAATACCTCTATGCCTAATGCACCACTACCTGCAAAGGCATCCCATACGTTTAATTTCTGGTACGGTTCCAATAATATTTCTGCCAACATGTTAAATATCGCACCACGTGCCAGGTTTTGTGTTGGACGTGCCCCATCAGGCAAACATAGCTTTCGCCCACGATATTCCCCAGAAATAACTTGCAAATTCGAAATCATGATAGTAATTTTACATCCATGAATATAATGACGCAAGTTTTAAATTTGGCGCACCGCGCCGGCGAAAATGGCGATGTTCCAATCGGGGCGGTTATAGTTCGTGACGGCAAAATTATCGCGCGGGGTGAAAACCTGGTTCAACGGCGGCAAAACCCAACTCTGCACGCGGAAATTGTCGCAATAAACCGCGCGTGCAAGAAACTGGGAACAAAATTTCTGGATGATTGCGATATATATGTATCATTGGAACCGTGTGCAATGTGCGCAACAGCAATTTCATTTGCACGTATTCGTAATATTTATTTCGCGGCGGTGGATGAAAAGGGTGGTGGAATAACATCGAACGCGCGTGTGTTTGATACAGACCGACACCTGTGGCGCCCAAACATAGTGCAATTGCCCGAATACGCAGATGAATCTGCAAAGCTATTGCGTGATTTTTTTAAACAACGCAGAACACAAACCGTTTGACTTTATTATTTTTTGTATTAATATTTTTCGGAAAATAATTTGAGATGTCGCAAAATGTTAAAAAACAGATGGATTATTACCAAGAAATTTCCTGTAGCCAAATGCCCGGGGCGTTTCAATTATGTAATTATGCCTGTTGATGGATGCGACGATAAAGAAGAATACGATGTATGGACCAAAACTATCTTTTCGAAACGAGACCTTGCGATTGGCACCTATACTGACGATGATTTAAATCCAGTAGAAGAACATTATAAATACCTTAATACAGATATTGCCACCGTAGACTATACCGCGATAACCAAAGTGGATAATCCATATACAACCAAATTCAGCGTTTTTGGATATCGTTTTGGTGAATTTCCTGTTTTAATTGATGATCAGGACATGCCATTTAAAATCAAACGTGGTGATAATATCTTGGTCCAGCGTGTATATGATATGGCAGATTTTGTTTGGCCCCAAGAAGAAGATGACGACGAAGACGAATACAGCGATCCTGTTTTGCAAGATATATTGGGAACTCGCCAAGAAATGCAGAGATGTCAAGAACCCGAAGAATTGGTTGGACCATACTTTCATGTGTTGTATAACCTGACCACAAAACGTAAAGCAAAATCTTTTCCAAAAACCAAAAGAACAAAATCAAAAAGTAATTTTGGGGATTGTGACAGGGTGGTTGTCACGGGGATTACACCGGTAACCATGGATTACGACGTACAAAAACATATACTCATAGACAGTCATAAATTTGGGCGGATTAGCTGCCTGGTTGATGAATATCAACCAGAATTCCTAGCGGAAGAACAGGACAAATTGCTGATAGAACAATACCTGGATAAAAATATCGGTGAAATTTTATACAGAATACGTGCAAATAAAACTTTGGATAACATGCGCACACAATTGTTAACAACAAACGGGCATGTGCGTCGCAAATAACCACTATCGCTTAAATTAACGCTTTTCCTGTCATATCGGTTGGTTGTTTTACTCCCAACATTTTCAATATTGTCGGTGCAACGTCGGCCAGACCACCATTTTTGATTTTCTTGACCGCGGGTTCAGATACCATAATCGCGCGCACTTTGTTATTCGTATGTGCGGTCCATGGGGTATTGTTTTTATCATCCCACATGGTTTCGGCATTGCCGTGGTCGGCGATAATCAGTATCTGACCACCCAGTTTCAATACCGCCGGCACAATCTGTGACAGTTGTTTATCCAAACATTCCATCGCTTTTATTGTGGCTTTTTCATTTCCGGTATGACCGACCATATCGCCATTGGCAAAGTTCATCAAAACCACATCGAATTTCGGCAACCGTGGTAACAATGCCGCCGTAATCTCATTGGCAGACATTTCTGGTTTCATGTCAAATGTCGCAACGGTCGGTGAATCTATCAGCACTTTTTCTTCGCCATTGAAATCGACGGTACGTTCGGCATCCATGAAATATGTCACATGATTATACTTTTCAGTTTCGGCAATACGTAACTGGGAAAGTCCGGCCGCCGCAATAACATCTCCCAAAGTATTATTTACTGGAATATCAGACAACAGTGCAGGGCATTTTTCATTTAATCCTTCGCCATATTGTGAAAAGCACAACATATGTGCACCTGTATCCAACATTGCACGCACAATTTGACGTGCGCGGTCACTGCGGTAATTACCGAATATAAACCCATCGCGTTTTGTAATTGGTGTCGGTTTAATCACGATTGGTTTAAAGAATTCGTCTGTCACGCCCGCGGCATATGATTCTTTGATTGCATCTTCAATCGAATCCGCGGTCTGTTCAGATTTCGCCCGCGCCAATGCGTTAAACGCCAATTCCGTACGATCCATATTCTTGTTGCGGTCCATTGTCCAATACCGCCCCGACAACGTCCCAAAAAACGCGTTTCCATTTGCAAAGTATGGCGCCAATATACGTTTAATTGTACGCACATATTTCATGGCGGACTTTGGTGGCGTGTCACGTCCGTCGCCGATAAAGTGAATACACACACGCAGACCCGAATCCAAAATATACTTTGCAATTTTCATTTCGTCACGCACGTCCGAATGCACACGACCATCTGACATTAAACCCGCAAAATGCACAATACCGCCATCACGTTTTACATCGGCAATAAATTTGTTCAGTGGTTTATTCTTTGACCAATCTTCGCGTGCAAACCGTAACAAATATTGCATGACAACACGCCCAGCGCCGATACAGATATGTCCAACCTCAGAATTACCCATCAAATTGCCTGGCAACCCCACAGCGGTTCCCGATGCACGTAAAAGCGAATTTGGATATTGTTTTATCAGTTTATTAAAAAAAGGCATTTTTGCCAATTGTACCGCGTTATGCGCACGTTCTGCACGTACACCGACACCATCCAAAATACACAAAACCACAGGTTTTCCCATATCTTTTTCTCCATTTTTACATTTATGTCGCACACACAATAACACATGGCTTTTTTAATTGCAAAGCAAAAAGAAAAATAGTATAAAAATTACATAGGAAGAACGTCCTTTGAAAAAACAAAAAAGGGGAAAGCATGGCAGGCAAAAAGATGACGTCAAACGCAATAGACCAACATATTGGGCATCGGCTGCAGTTGCGCCGCACGATGATGGGCGTGTCTTTAAAAGATTTGGCGCGCACATGTGGCGTTACGTTTCAACAAATTCAAAAATATGAAAGCGCGGACAATCGCATATCTGCCTCACGATTATTTGAAATAGGGCTGGCGTTGCAAACACCGGTATCATTTTTCTTTGTTGGTCTGCCAGGGAATATGCCGGACGAAACCAAGGCGACACGTTCGCGTCGCAACGCGCATCAACCAACCGATGATGACCCATTGGTTCGTACCGAAAGTTTAGAATTAATACGTCTGTATTGGAAATTGACATCTGATAAACAACGCGCGGCGGTAATGGAAATGCTTAAAAGTTTCGCTGCCACAACAGAATAAGTTGAGAATACATTATCCCGGCAAACGCCGGGGAAATATAAAAAACACCAGGTAATTACCTGGTGTTTTTGTTTATATATCTACTGTTGCTGTTTTCCTGTAGCAGCAGCGTTAATGGCGGATTTTAATTGATTAAATATTGTCGCCATTGCTCCTGTACATGTGGTAGACGCGCGTTCCGAAGAGGTGTCTGTTACACAAGTGCCGATATTGGTTGTTGAAACCAAGCCTTGTTCTCGTATTTCTGATGCAACCGCTTCTTCAACGGCAGTACCTAAATTATCACCCAAATTACTAGTTGTGATGACATTATTGTTACTTAAAACAGTTGCTATATTTCCACCTGACCCAGTTGTTACAACATTTGCGTCACTCAAAGCATCTGAAAAACCATCTTTGCTAACATAATCTTTCAAATCATCTTTGGTTGCTATTGTATTGTTCTGGGAAATTGCTGTATTCACCGCACCAGTTAAACCATTTGACGTTACGTAATTGTTCAATGCCCCGGAATTTTCAACTGCGGTCTTCAAGTTTGTGGTTTGAACGTACCCATTCAACGCTCCTTGTTGAAGAGCAGTAGCGCCTTTTGCCGCACCCGCCTGAACCGTCGCATAGTCTGCATCTATCACCGTGTTGGCAGGTAATTTATCAGATGTAAGTGTTGGTATAACATCCGCGGATATTTTACCACCTGTTCCAGTTGTTACAACATTCTCGGGTAAAGTTTTTAACGCGTTCGCAGCATTTGTTTTAACAGTTGCGTATTCAGAATCCACAACGGTGCCCGCCGGCAATACATCAGTGGATATCTTGCCACCTGTTGTTGTCACAACGTTATCAGGTAAAGTTTTTAACGCATTCGTTGCATTTGTTTTAACCGTCGCATAGTCTGCATCTATTACCGTGTTTGTCGGCAACTTATCAGATGTAAGTGTTGGAATAACATCCGCAGATATTTTGCCTCCTGTTCCAGTTGTTACAACGTTATCAGGTAGAGTTTTTAAGGCATTTGCAGCATTTGTTTTAACTGTTGCATAGTCTGCATCTATCACCGTGTTGGCAGGTAATTTATCAGATGTAAGTGTTGGTATAACATCCGCGGATATTTTACCACCTATTCCAGTTGTTACAACATTCTCGGGTAAAGTTTTTAACGCGTTCGCAGCATTTGTTTTAACAGTTGCGTATTCAGAATCCACAACGGTACCCGCCGGCAATACATCAGTTGATATCTTGCCACTCGATAATGCCGCATAACCACTTAAATCAGAAGTTTTCGCGACAGTGGTATCTGCCGAAATTATATTTTTAACTGCATTTGCATTTGCGGTTTCAGCCAATTCTGTTGCAAGGTCGCTTGTATTAAGCTTGCCATTTAACTGTTCGGTCGTTGCATAACCTGCCAAGTCAGCGGACTTTAAATATCCTTCGGTCGCAATTGTATCTTTGATAGTTGCAGCATTGCTTGATAACGTTGTGGCAAAATCATCTGCCTGTAAGGCACCGTTGGCCTTCGCTTTAATGGCTTGATACTGGTCATCCTTGATAAAGCCTTCGGTTTGTAACTGTGCCGATACCGAATTATAATCGAATTCTGCACCAAGAGGCACATCAAAAGAATACAACAGATCCTTGTGCTCAGCGGCACAACCGGCGCCGACAATCATGAAACAGGCCATCGATACTCCGAATAATCCAAATAAATTACGTTTCATCATAGTTTGTCCTTTTTTATCAATTATTTCTTTTAAATTACTCATTTGTTACTGTTACACAATAAACAGAGAACCGGTTTGCGCCTTCCACTGCGGTACGTTCTACACGAATATCACCTTGGCACAATTTACTAGAATTGACCATACTAGTAACTTCGTCTTGTGTTGGCCGCGCGGCAAGGCCATCCGTTACAGTTTGTTGTAATGTCTGTAAATCCGTGTCCATTGCGTAACCAACTGTTGCAATTGCGTCCTTGATATGGCTATCCGAAGGAATCAAATCCGTCGTTGCAACTGTAGCATTTGCACCCAAGCCCAACGCTGTTCTTACAGTGCCTGATGTTAAATACCCTTTATCGGCAACGGTTTCTTCTATCATGGTTATCGCATCCCCAGATTTGATAATCTGACACAGATTATATTTCCAATTCCAATTTTCAAGCCCTTGGGGCAATGGGGAAGCATATGACGTTATAGAACCATCCAAAAGGCAATCTGTCCCATAATTCCACCCGTCGCCACTATTACATTGTACATTTTCTATATGTTGTTGAACCAACGTAGTAGTTGGCACATCCGTTTTGAATTTTGTGCATTTGAACCATTTATTGTTCATTTTCTTGTTATAAGAACCAAACGTAATAAACGTATATTGACCATAATGTATGGTATTACCAGTTGTCGGGTCAACCCAAGACATTCCACCAGTAGTGGTATCCATCACAGGAATATTAGTTTTCGATGCAAAACCACTGGTTGCACTTGATATTGCGGTTGAAACATCAGACGCTGTTTGAAAACCGGCAATATCTTCTTTGGACGCATAAGTACCTGCCATATTCTGTGACACCGTATTTGTAATGGTTTCATAATCTATCGTTGGACTGATACCATCATTAACAATTTCTGTTTGCGGATCATCATCACCACATTGTGTGGTAACCCTTACCCCAGTATCGACGCGTTCGGCACTGGTTGTACAACTGGTTCCTGGGGTCCCTGGTGCACCTGGACAAATTATTTGGGGGTCACCGGTTGCCTGACATTCACCAGTACCATTGGCGCGCGCGGTGGGTTGCACCACGGTGCAATTATTCGCGTTCTTGTTCACCGTCGGTGCACAGCCCGCAGCCCCCTGGATATTCGGTATTACAAATGAAAAACCATTAGTAACTTCTGTCGCGTATGCGCCCCCACCAATAACAGATAGAAGACACACCAATGATAATCCATATTTTGAATATATTTTATTTTTGACCATTTTTTATCCCCTCTTTAAATTCTTTGTTATCAAATCGCACTTACTTTGCATGGTATTTATTAGTCTGGACAAGTAACTGTAACACGGGTCCCGGTCCCATCTGCAAGCTGTTCAGTTGTTACCGTTGCTGCTCTACCACCGCATATATTGTTTGTAATCAACATGGCATCTGTTTCTGCCTTGGTATAAGTATTTGATGCGAGTTCTTGCAGTTCTGACTTGGTTGCAAGAGTCGAAATTTTATCATCTGTGTATCCTTTTGCTGCATTTGTTGCCGCAGTTTGAGCAGTTGAAATAGCCGCTGTCAATGTTGACTCTGCTGTTTGCAGTTCGGATTTGGTCGCCATATCCGTTTGCAAATTAGTGATATCAGTGCCATGCCCCGCCACAGTTTCTTGCAACTCCCCGACAGTAGTGCCTAACGTTCCGATATTTTCGGTGTTTTCACCAACCTGGGTGTCCAATCTAACAGCATCCTCTTGTTTAACAAATGTTTCGTCTGCCTCTGCAATTGAATAAACAGCACTCGCATTTGCCTTGGCATCTAAGGCCGCATTAACCGTTTGTGTATCTGCTTTTGCGCCCAGGAATTCGTCAACTTGGCCCTTGGTGTAATAATTGGTTAAATTTGGTTCAGGTATACTGATTTCATCGAGTTTTTCATCAGCATAAGCTTTGGCACGTGCCAACATTGCCGCATTTTCATCCTTGGTGGCAAAAGTTGAATCTGCGTTTGTAACATGTGTATCAAACGTATCGACTGTCACAAACGTTGATTCGCCAACAATATCTTCCACTATTCCCCGTATTTCTTCTGGTGAATAACCTGTTACCGCTTGTTCTATTGCATCATTGACATATTCCGTCGACGCTTTGCCTTCCAACGAAGAAACTATATTTTCCAACGCTGCATTAACAGTAACAGTATTTGCTTTGTCTCCCAACGATGTATTTATGCTTTCAATCGCACTGTTAACTGTGGCCGCATTAGCTTTTTCACCCAACAAATCATTTACTTCGGTCTTGGTATACACTGTACCAGCGTCTGCCTTGGCATCCAATAACGAGTTTACTTGTGTTTTGTCATAATAGTTAGATAAATTAACTTGCCCCCCGCCAAGATTGGCATTATCTATCAATTCCTCAACACGACTTTCACTTACTTTTTCTGCCAATTCATCATTTATCAACGCGATGTATGCGTTAACCGTTGCAGCATCAGCTTTGCCCGTCAAACTCGTAGAATTAGCAGACACCTGGGTCGACAAAGTATCAAAATTATTAAAGTCTACTTTGGTATCCAGTGCCGCATTTATTTGCGAAGCCAAAGAGGTCAATGTTTCGTTATCAACCTTGCCATTTAATGCGGTTGTATTATTTTGAATTGCTGTTTCGGCACCAGTAACGCGTTCAGCCAACGCATTAACCGTTCCGGTTGTTGCATACCCCGAAAGATCAACCTGACCGCCGATAACCGCATTTGCTAATTCGTCCTTGGTAGAGTAGGTAGACGAAGCCTCGTCTTTACTTAATTTGGAATCCATCTGGGTAGCCAAAGTGGTCACATTTCCCGACAATGTACTAAATGCCGCCTGTTCTGATGCAGTCATACCCTTGTTGGCATTTGTATATTCTTTTGCACTTTCCAATGTAGTGGTAAGCCCCATAGTAACTTCGGTACGCAGACCTTCTACTTTGGCATCAATCAAACCGTTTACCGCATCCGTATTAACACCCGGATTTTCCTCGATAGCCGTAACACGGTTCGTCAAATTGCTAACATTAGATTCAATACCTTTGTTTTCTAAACGTGAATCAAACGCATTGTCAAAGTCGGACCCAACACCGACCTTGGACGACAACCGACTTTCAACCTGCGCACTTGTGTAATAACCAGTTAAATCCGGGGTAGGGGCATTTTCACTAACATAACTCTGTACGAAAGATTTATCAGCCAGACCCGCAGTTTCCGCACGCGCATCAAATTTTGTGTTAAAATCGGTACTGTTCATTTTAAGCGCGATTTGTTCCGTGTTCGCCTCACTTGCATTTTTTGCATTTAACGCTGTCGCGGTTGCATCAGAAATACCCAAGGACAGTTGAGCATATTGATTGCTAAGCGCATTATAATTGTTTGTCAATTCTTCCATGCTTCTTTCCAAATCTGCCAATGCCGCCGCAGATGCTGCAGAACCCTGTTTACCGATTTTGCCAGGTTTATTGCCGATTGTTCCGCCACCCGATGTTGCTAAACGTCCGGCACCCGAAATCACAGCAGGCGTTCCAACCGATGTCCGTGGTGTGGCCGACACCGTTTTGGTGGGTGTAACACGTAAACTGCCTGTGCGTGCAGATGTTGCACCGGCATTTTGTGTACCAACCGAACGTACACTCGCGGCACCTAATGCAGCCTGTGCACAACACATAACCGCAACTATACCAATAAACGCTTTTCTATTTAACATGGTTCTGTCCTTTTTTGTTTATTTTAATTTCCTATATAACATGTTTCGTTTTCGTAATACCCACCAATTTGTTCACACTTTTTCTTGTACCAAGAATCTGTGAACGTACAAACTTCCCGTGTTGCATCCCACGTGGCGTAATTCGTCGTAACCGTACCTTCGTCATCCACTTTGGTGTCGATAGAATTATGCCCCAAACAATCCAACATACGCGTGTTTTGATAACAAACGCCCCATTCTGCCAATGTTGGATCATCGGTTCCACGCCCAGAAACTTCATTGTAAAACACCGTAAGCCGTGGTGGTGTTTCAAATGCGGGCGATTGTACCCGACCTTCGGAATCCGAATTATACCAATGCCCTTCTTTATCTTCGCATATTTCACCCAATGTCGAACGTATACCCGAACGTACATCCGCAATCACCGTATCAATACGCGTACGAATTTTGATATCCAAATTAGCATACGCCTTTTCTTTGTCCTTGTCCGAAACGTCCCAACAATTCGCCAGTGCGTATTCTTTTATTACATGCGGTAAACTCATGTTATTATCACTATCAACTGGTGACATATCCTTGCACTTATACGGATATTCGTACGTTCCACCTTCGGGGGTGCAAAGTTGTTCAACATATTCATCAATGGCATCGTTACACTTTTCAACCACGTTTAACGAATCGACTGTCGAAACATAGTTCAACAACGATGCCAAACCACAGGTTTTAGAATCACTGGTCAAATGCCCACGACTATCAAATTCACACGACCGATTGTCACTTGCACTACCATATAATGCAGCACACGCAGTAACCTTTTCGCGGCACATATCACGCGCGGCATAACGACCCAATGCGCCCGCCGCCGTTGCGGTATTCTGGTCGAAACCGACCAATGCCTGGGTTTGTGTATTATAACACTCCGCCATTGTGTTAACACATGACATTTTGACTTCTTCAATCTTGTTCGATTGTGCCTGGGCGATTTCAATTATTGCGTTACGTTTGAATTCAGTCCAAACAAAGTCTGCAATATCACGGCACGTATCCAATTCACGTGTCACGTATTTCCGATAATTTTCTAAAAACTTGTTATAATCTGGGTTGTCAGCCAACACATCACCCGACACATCACCGCTAAGCGCAATAGTTTCTTCAAGTTTGAACAAACGTGGCGAATAAATTGCCTCACCGGTTGAACCGTTTATATACGCGCCTGTTGGGTCTAAACAACGCTTGTAATTATCGCCACATGCTGTGTCCTGTAACATTGCCGCGCGTACCTTGGCAACACATTCATTAACATCCGCGGAATTATGTGAACGATATTCTTCCAAACGTGCCTCACGCAGGAACTTTTCCGCCGTACGAATAGCCTGTGCCACAGTTTCGCGCTTTTTATTCACAGTTTTTTCATATGCGTTACAATCTTGACTTATCAAGATATTATAAGAACTTTTAGACATCGAAAACACCGCATCGTTTTCACACGTACTTTGCGACAAACGTGAACACTGTTTTTGGGCCGCATTAAACAATGCGGAACCTTCTAATTGTGATAAATCCTGTCCAGATGACGAGAATATTGAATCGCCACCACCCGACCAAATATCATCCATATCAGACGAAAAATCTAAATCCAATACACCAATTGAATTAGAAGATCCAGAATAGCTCTTGGACGACGACTTTCCCGACAATAAATCGTTTATTTCCTCTAACATTTTGGCCGATGCACTGGTATCCTTTTTTATCGCCTGTTCCCCAACGGTTGCAGAATACATTGCATTTACTTCTGCGGCGGTTTTATCAACAGCATTTAAATTATTGTCTTGGAACTGTTGCAACATAATCATCGCCTTGTCCAGGGCGTTTTCCGTATCGCGAAACTGGTTAAAACGATCACTACAGAAACAACGACGATATGTATCGTTCGCCTGGCCACAGATTTGATCCATACACGTTGCATATGATTCACGGCAATTTGCATATCCAGAGCCAATTTTACTAACATCATTAAACAACGCCGTTGCACGTACCGTAGCACTGCGCGATATATTAGAAGTATCTAGTATTGTGCTTTTGCCAGACCGAGCATTGGTTTTTGCACTGCGTGCCACCCGCGAAACCGTAACAGGTGCCGTAGCGGTGCGCACCCGTGTGCGTGTTGACGGAACCGCGGTCCGAACAGCGGAATTAATAAGCGCCCCACGTGACACAACACCCGCACGTGATGGATTTACGCGAACCCGGGTTGCACCGACAATTGCCGCACGACGCGCAATATTTTCATTATTGCCCTGGGCATATCTTGGAGATGTTCCCGAATCGTTTGCGCGGGGATTAGACACAGACGAAGGTGCATACGCACCATATGCGACACCACATATCGCCAACAAACACGCAAAACAAGAAAAAAACTTTCCTTGCGTAATCAAATTTTCTCCCTTCTGGTATAAGTATAATATTTTTTCGTAAATCTAGTCAATAGTGAATTTCCCGCCTATTTTATTCTATGCAACAATTGACTGCTTTTTTAACCCAATCGCCCAATTTGCGCACTGTTGATTTTGATTCAGTCATTTGCGTTTTGACGTCTTTCGATTTTTTGGCATCATCACCCATCACAGATTCATAAAACTTTGGTTCCATCTGTTTGACGCCATCCAAATCAATCATATTCATATTCAGTCCCCAAAACAAAGAATACAATTCATACGCCTTTTCAAACATTTTATAGGCATCTTTTTTGTTGCCGGCACCCATGGCCTTGGTACCAACCTCGTACAGACGCATAGACGCGGCCAGCAAATGCTTTGAAATGCACCAAACTTCACCACCTTCAATGCCATTTTTGGCAACAATCCGTTCCATCAATTCTTTACGCATTTCGCGTACAACATTTATCAAATCATAAAATCCAGGCTTTTTGGTCTTGGCACCACTAAAGAAAAAATGCTCTTCCAACGATACCAAGTTCATCAATGCAATAGATAAATCTTGATCCGAAGACAAATCCAACGGATTAACCTTTTTGGAATCATCAATCTTTTTAACCATTTCTTCCAATGTCATCTTTTCTTTTTTCATAACAATATCCTTTTTTATAAATATATCGTTAGCATAAAACTATTCCGTATTTCGGCAACAAACTGATGATTGCCCAAAATATTCCTGTCGCCAGCAACAGCCCCACAAAAGGCATCACCACCTTTTGAAACGGGAACAATGCATGACCACCATGATTGCGTTTGATACGCATATACCATAATTCCATTAAAACAAATACAATTCCGCCAACAATGGCGCCCAACAAGAATTGATCCACACCCCACATACAATTATCCCACCATTTTACAATAGGATTCTCAGTCGGTACAAAATACACACTGAATAACAACGCAAGGTAAACCACAGGGTTCAGAACATACCAAATCTTATTATGAACATTGTGCGCACGCATATAATTTGCGGTCCAACCAATCAAAGACAAAGTTAAACCACCGGCCCAAATACCAGTAATAACATCTTTGACCCCCATCATGCGCATTCCTTCCAGACCCGCGCCAATCGCGATAGTGCATACAGGACACACCGCGTCCGCCGCGTGCACTAACAACAATGCGACCAAAAAAGTCACTAAAAACAATTTGTTTTTCATCTTTCCTTTCCTTTTTCCTTTTGTTTAGAGTTTATTTTACAAAAATCTTGCGCATTGGGTCAACACAATTTTACCACCCCACGCATATGTGCACTGCGCGCACGCGGATTACTATCAACCTCCTGTGTTGTTGGTGTTTTCGTCTTTAATAATTCAAAAGGCGCGTTTTCTACACTTGGCATACGCGGATCACCAACCGGCGTGGTCCATTTGCGAAAAGTATCTTTGACTATTCTGTCTTCGATAGAATGAAATGTCACACAAACACACCGCCCCCCAGGCATTAACCGTTCTGGGACCGTATTCAATGCACGTGTCAATTCGCCCATTTCATCATTCACAGCAATACGCAATGATTGAAACACCGGCGCGATATCACGTGGGTTATGAATCAAATCTTTTAATTCAAATGTCGTACGTGGCATCGTATCTTTAATAGCACGCGCAATGGCCGCTGCAGGCTTAATGTCGCCATAATCATGCAAAATTTTGGTAATATCGTCCACACTCCACCGTTCAAACATATCACGTACCGTTGGACCATCCACAGACATACGCATATCCAACGGCGCGTCCGTCCGAAAAGAAAAACCACGTTTCGGGTTGTCTATCTGCATAGACGAAATACCCAAATCAAAAACAATCGCATCAAATTTACCATTTAATTCAACCATACGAGAAAAGGGCGCGGGGATAAAATTAAAACGATTACCATATTCTTGTTTCATCTGCTTGACATCATCCAATACATTAGGGTCACGATCAAATGCCGTTACATTGGCACCACGTTGCAAAAATGCGCGCGTATAGCCACCGGCACCAAATGTTGCATCCAAAACATTGGCTCCACGAATATCACCAATCGTGTTCAAAACCGCATCTAAAAGTACAGGTATATGTTTCAAGATTGTTTTCTCCATTTATAAAAACATCCACAAAACTTAGTTGAAAAACCAGCCATTTGATAAAACCGTTCTAATGCCGTCCCAGCCGCAGTGATAATAAATATATTATTTGCGCCTTTATTATAACTTGTTCTAATTGCGGCATTTCCCAAAATACGTGCGGCCTCGCCACCGCGACGATATTCTGGTAAAATGGCAAAAGATTCGATATATGCCACATCATCTTTTACATCGACACTAACCACACCAATTGGTTTGTCTTTGTAAAAAGCCATCAACTTGGTTTTATACGGATTATCAAAAGATTTGCGTTCTGTTATAGCATAACCAGATTCCATGCCTGAATAAACACCAGTTGAAAATCCCTTGTAATAAACGTCAATATACCCATCTATATCTGCATTTGTTGCAACACGTACGATAATATCATTTGATTCAAATTTTGTTGTTTTTTTGCCTTCAAATACCATCCAAGCGTCAGTAGAAATTAATTGTAAATCATCATTACCTGAACATGGATAGTCGTTGCATAATGGAGTTACATATACAACAGGTTCGCGATTGCGCATTTTAAATTCATTTTCTGTTGCAATCATAACGTCTCGTGGTGTGATATCTCCTATAGGCACAATATGATTAAAATTAAAATCTGCAACATTTGTACTAAAGGCGGATAAATACTCGCTACCTGGGCATAACTTATGTTTTTTCACTATGTCACAAATATCTGTTTCTATTTCATAAAAATAATTTATAAATTTAAGAAAATCTATCATTCTATATTAACCTTTATCCCCAGGCCGACAAAATCACCAATAGTTGTCTTGCCAAGTTCCACACCACCCTTTAATTCAAGTGATGTCTTTTTGTCACCCGAATATAGGTTCAAAACAACCTTGGTTTTTCCAGCGGGCAGGGTACTTAATGCCTTTTTAATGTCCGCCAGCACATTTTTATTATGAACACCCAACGTCATTTTGTTTGCAATTCGCGCCACCCATTGCGCAAGTGGTATAATAGAATCAATAAATATCGACACCCTGTCGTCACGATTAGATGTTTTCCCAGATATTACCACCGTATTTTCCGCCCCCAACACAACCGACAGTTCGGACACTGCATCACCAAACGCCACCGCATCGATATTTCCAAAACTATCCGATGCATTTATTGTTAACATCTCTTTACCGGCCTTGGTGCGCCGATGTGAAAACGAATTAACATTTGCCGCAATACGCACAGATGCGCGGTCCTGCATATCCGCCAATGTTGCACTGGTCGCCAAATGTTCACGCGCGATTAAATGTTTGTATTGATCCAACGGATGCGCCGAAATATAAAACCCAAGTGCCGAAAGTTCATTTTCCAACTTTTGGCCGAACGTCCACGGCGTTGTTTTAACCAGGTTCTTGGCAAGCCTATCTTCGCTAACATCATCTTCAACCGTATTTGCAAATAGTGATAGTGCGTTCGCATTTTCTTTTGATTTTGCCGCATAAGATAAAATCATATCCGCATTTACAAATATCTCGGCACGATTTGGATTTATGGAATCCAGTACGCCGACACGGGCGAAGGCCTCTAAGATACGTTTGTTCATAAATGACGCACAACGTTTTGCAAAATCAGTTATGTTTTTAAACTTACCCTTTGCGCGTTCCGCAACAAGCGCATCCATCGCCGCAACGCCAACGCCCTTAATCGCGGCCAAGGCATATATAATCTTGCCATCTTTGACCGTAAATAGTGATTCACTGGTATTCACATCAGGCGGGACGATTTGAATGCCAAAATTAGATTTTGCATCATCCACAAACAGCGCCAATTGATCCGTGTCGTTCATATTACTGGACATGGATGCAGCCAAAAATTCGGCTGGGAAATGTGCCTTGATATATGCACATTGGTTTGCAACGATAGAATAGGCAATAGCATGCGATTTGTTAAATGCGTACTTCGCAAATTCTTTGAACTTTTCCCATAAATCTTTCGCGGTCGTCTCGTCAAGTGTACCTTCTTTTTTACAACCTTCTAAGAACTTGACCTCTAATTTCGCCAACAATTCCAATTTCTTTTTACCCATCGCCTTGCGCACAGTATCAGATTCACCACGCGTAAAGCCCGCCAACGCACGGGTTAATTGCATAACCTGTTCTTGATAAACAATAATACCATACGTTTCTTTCAAAATAGGCTCTGCCTTGGGGTGCACATATTCAATTTTTTCTTCACCATGCATACGTGCGATAAATTGCGGAATAAACGCGATTGGCCCCGGCCGGTTTAAGGCATTTAATGCGGATATTTCTAAAAAGCTGGTCGGGTGCATCTTGCGCAACGTCTGTTGAACAAACGGAGCATCGAATTGGAATATACCTTCGGTCATACCCGATTGCCAAAGTTCCAGCGTCTTTTTATCATCGGTTGGGATATCATCCAGATTTATATTAATTTGCTGCGTTTTTTGAATAAGCTTGGTCGCATATTTCAACACCACCAATGTTTCCAAACCTAAAAAGTCAAACTTAATAAGACCGGCCGATTCCAAATAATGCC
The DNA here is from genome assembly GCA_045647355.1 of Candidatus Enterousia sp. GTDB lineage: Bacteria > Pseudomonadota > Alphaproteobacteria > Rs-D84 > Rs-D84 > Enterousia. The sequence goes on along the minus strand of JAZRMF010000005.1, from coordinate 12,593 downwards.
CATCAAATTGACACGATGGCAACGGGTTTGCTGGGTCACGATATACCGGTGCAATTTTGGTTGTTGGGCGGTCACCGATAACAACCCCACATGCATGTTGCCCCAGGTTGCGGAAAGAACCTTCTAATTCTTCGGCAATGGACACAACCTTGTTCATGTCAGAATCGGTATTTAACACATTTTGAATTTCTTGCGATGTATCAATGGCTTCTTTTAACTTCTTGGCATCCGGTGGTATCATCTTAGAAAGCCGGTCTGATTTAGAATATGGTATTCCGTAAACACGACCAACATCACGAATTGCGCCACGCGCCTGCAAACTGCCAAACGTGATAATACGACACACAGAATCATGCCCATATTTATCGCATATATACGCCAAAACTTGTTCTATACCACTGGGTTCAAAATCAACATCGAAATCCGGCATAGAAATACGATCTGGGTTCAAGAAACGTTCGAACAACAATCCATACTGTAACGGATTAACATGCGTAATTCCCAACGCCCACGCAACAATAGAACCTGCACCAGACCCGCGCCCTGGTCCGGTTAAAATATCATGTTTGCGGCACCAATCAATATAGTCGGCAACGATAAGGAAATACCCCGGGAACCCCATGCCGATAATAACGTCTAATTCATAATTCGCCTGGTCATAGTATGGTTGCGTATCTGTGATATGGCATTGTTCCAATCGCGCGGCCAGGCCCGACATTGTATTATCACGCAACATTTGACATTCGGCCTCGAAATTATCACCAAAGCGTGGCAACAAAGGCTTTTCTTTGACGTTAACAAAAAACGCGCATCGTTTTGCAATTATTACAGTATTCTCAATAGCCTCGGGCAAATCTGAAAACAATTCGCACATCTCGGCCGCGGTTTTAAAATATTGCTCTGATGATTCACGCGGTCTTTCTGGATCTATCACCTTGGTTTGCCCCAACACACAACTTAACGCATCCGCAGCCTCGTAATCAGATGCTTTTGCAAAACAAACGTCATTCGTTGCCACAATCGGCAAACCCAATTGTCGCGCAATATCTAAAAAGCCCGGCTCAGTTTTGATTTCGGCATCTAAACCATGACGTTGAATTTCAATATAAAAACGCCCTTGAAATATGTTAGCTAATTTTTCTGCGTATTCCCGCGCAAGCCCATCTTGACTATTCAAAATAGCAACACCAATTGGTCCCAAATGCGCCCCAGATAGACAGATAACCCCGTCCGAATGAGATTCTAATTCTTCAAATGTTATATACGGGCCCAAATGATGATTTTCATCACGCATATACATTATGCGACTAAGCTCACACAAATTAAGGTACCCCGCGTGATTTTGCGCCAACAAAACAATTTTTGATAACGATGATTGCCGCAGGATTTTTGGGTCGGCGGTATGATGATTTAATGTTATTTCAACACCAATAATCGGTTCTATTTTGGCATTGGGCATAACATCAGAAAACTCTGCACAACCGGACATCATATTCGTATCAGTCAACGCGCACGCGAACATACCATTTTCTTTACATAAATCTGGTATTTTCTTTACCTGTAACGTACTTGCGCCTATGGAAAGGCGGCTGTGCGTATGAAGATGAATAAATTGTCCGTCCATGTATTGAACCGTAGCAAAAATACCAAATCTGTGTAAAGCAGATAATTTTAATTTTTATATAAATTTTCTAACAAAAAAGTTCCCAATACCTTGGGAACCTTTTAAATTATTGTTTACAAGGTAAACACAATGAAAAGACTAGTGATTTTTCCCCAGATTCTGCTGTGCAGAATACCAGTTTATAACATTATTGCTTGGCTTACACTCGCAAGATCGTCTCTGTCTTATTAACTCGTCAAAGTCTTGTTCCAATTTTTCTGATTCTATCTGGAATCTTTTTTCCTCGTATATACCCACCCCCACAAGTGTAAGGAAAGTAAGAATTGCCCATATCATAAACACTTGAAGTCCAAGGTCATCTTTTATGTCTTCACGTGCGAGTTTGACCTGTTGTTTGAGTTGCGCGGCAAATTTTCGCAGCATTCCCAAACCGTCCAATCTGTGATTCATAATTTATTCCTTTTCTGTTATCATACCGCCCAAAAATATGGGCGGTATGTTTCAGTTTTATAAATCCAAGCTTTTGTTTTTTATGTTCTTGGAAACACGCTCGACAAAATCAGACAACGGAATATCGTTTATTTGACGCCCGTCTCTTAAACGAATTGAAATACTATTGTTTTCAATCTCTTTGTCACCCAACACAATGATGTAAGGTATTTTTTTCTTTACCGCGTTTCTGATTTGATAAGGAATCGTATTGCCAGACATATCAACCTCTGCGCGAATATCGTTTTCCATCAGTTTTTGCTGGATTTCAATCGCCGATTGTTGATGTCTATCTGATACAGGCAATATCTGAACCTGAACTGGCGATAACCACACAGGCAATTTTCCGCCACAGCGTTCCAAATACACGCCAATAAAGCGTTCAATAGACCCTAAAATTGCCCGATGCAGCATAATAGGCACATGTTTCTGGCCATCTTCACCGATATACGACATTCCCCATTTTTCAGGCAAATTCATATCCAGTTGAATCGTCATGCACTGCCATTCTTTGCCGTTTTCATCAACTGCTTTGACATCTATGGCTGGCCCATAAAATTTTGCACCACCAACATCAATGTCATAGGGGATTTTTTTCTCTTCTAACACTTGTTTGATGGAACGTTCTGCAAATTGCCACACTGGTTCATTATCAATATATTTCTCTTTCTTGTTCTCTAAATCTCGAACCGAGAAATAAAACTTGAACTTATCATAGCCAAAGACTTTGTTCAAGCCCAGCCCAAAATCAAGAACCTTTGATAATTCTTCCATGAATTGATCTTCGCGGCAAATAATATGGGCGTCATCTTGCGTGATACAACGCACGCGTAATAATCCCTGCAGACCGCCGGATGCCTCATACCGATATACATTACCCAGTTCGCAATATTTAATCGGCAATTCTCGGTACGAGTGAACCGAGGCATTGTAAATTGCGACATGGAAAGGGCAACTCATCGGCTTTACATAATATGCACCTTGTTCCTCTTTGTCTTTTAATGACATATTCATAGGCGGGTACATACAATCGGCGAAATGTTCCAAATGACCAGATTTTTCCCACAATTGCTTTAACCCCACAACCGGAGAATATACATATTTGTATCCGGCTTTCCGGTGTTCTTTGCGCCAAAAATCTTCGATTTCATTTCGGATAATTGCACCGTTTGGATGCCATAATGCCAGCCCAGCCCCGACATATTCGCTAAACGAGAACAAATCCAGCTCTTTGCCAATACGACGATGGTCATTTTCGGAAAAACTTTGTTTTCCGTTTATATCATTATTGTTGTTATTCATGTTTATAACCTTTTTTATTAAACTGTTAAACTATTAAATTACTTGTATGGATTTAAAATCCAGAATAAGAAATATCACCGCCCTTAAGCGGTGGTCGTGGTAAAGGTTGAAACCACGCAAAACGACACTGGGCTTGCATTTAAGCTCAGTTCATATGCTTTAAAAAAGTTTTCTTTTCTGTTTAACATGTTTTATATTATAACACAATAAAATTATATGTCAATATTTTTTACGCATCCACATTTCAAAGCATATAGAAACCGCCCGAATGGGCGGTATTATTTCCCCCATCACTTTAATTTACCACAACAATGTTTGTACTTTAATCCTGAACCGCACGGGCAGGGCGCATTTCTGCGTGCTTCACCCGCCATATTCAGATTCTGATCGTGTTCGGCACGCTCTTGTTCTGTGGCATCAACATCCGCCTTGGTCAATTCCATACGCGAAATATATGCAACGGACATTATCTTGAAGTTATTTATTGTGCTCTTGAACAAACCTAATGCCTCGCGTTTATATTCGTATAACGGATTTTTCTGGGCATAACCACGCAAACCTATACCTGTTTGCAAGTAATCCATTTGTTGCAAATGTTGTTTCCACACAGAATCCAATGCGCCCAACATCATTTGCCGTGATGCGGTCTGCATCATTTCTGGTCCATATTTGTGTGCTTGGTTTTCATAACGTTGCATCGCCAATTCTAATAGAATATTGTATGCTTTGCGTTCAGTTATTGTCTCATCGGTTTTCCAGTTTTCAATATCTGTTATATCCAACGCAAATATACGAACCATTGCATCATGTATGCCTTTTATATTCCAATCGGCCGGCTGTGCCTTTTCCGGAATATTGTTTTCGCATATAATTTCAACAACATCACCTATCATTTCTTTGGCCAATGGCGCAACATCCGTACTGGTCATCAAATCATCACGCTGTTTATAAACAACGCCACGCTGTTCATTCATAACATCGTCATATTTTAACAGCTCTTTACGGGCCTCGAAATAACGTGCTTCGACACGCTTTTGTGCTTTTTCTAATGCCTTGGTTATCCATGGGTGAGTAATTGCTTCGCCTGGCTTTAAACCTAACGTAGTTAGCATACCACTAAGACGTGCGGCACCAAATATACGCATCAAATCATCGTCCAATGCCAAAAAGAACTTGGAATCACCCGGGTCACCCTGACGTCCCGAACGACCGCGCAACTGATTATCAATACGACGCGATTCGTGACGTTCTGTACCAATTACATACAAACCACCCGCATCCAAAACAATCTTTTTGTTTTGTTCCACTGTGTCGTATATCTCTTTCTTTTTTGTATCAAAATCAGGATCGTCTTTATCCAGATCTGCAATTAAATCTTCGGCATTTCCACCAAGTTTAATATCGGTTCCACGGCCCGCCATGTTTGTCGCAATTGTGACCGCACCCGGCGCGCCCGCCTGGGCCACGATTTTTGCTTCTGATTCGTGGTGCTTGGCATTCAATACCGCCGGATTAATATTCAATTCTTTACGAACAATCTCGGCAAGTTCTTCGGATTTTTCAATAGAAACCGTACCCACCAAAACCGGCTGTTTACGTTTAAGACAATCTTCTATCTGATTGATAATAGCCTTGTATTTTTCTTCTTTATTAAGGTATATTTCATCATGATGATCGACACGTATCACTGGTCTGTTGGTTGGAATAGAAACCACGCGCAGTTTATATATTTCTTCGAATTCCGCCGCTTCGGTCATGGCGGTACCCGTCATCCCAGCAAGCGTCTGATAAAGTCTAAACAAGTTTTGATAAGAAATACTTGATACTGTTTGATTTTCCGGCTGAACCCGCACGTGTTCTTTTGCTTCGATTGCCTGGTGCAGACCGCGTCCAAACCGACGGCCCGTCATAACACGGCCGGTGAATTCATCAACAATTAACACTTCACCGTTACGAACAACGTAGTTTACGTTTTTCTGGAACAAATGATGCGCCAACAATGATTGTTGAATATGCATAACCAGCGCGGCATTTTCCGGCGCATATAAATTATCACCAACCAATAACCCTGCGTCACTCAACAAATGTGTCACAGAATCAACACCGGCTTCGGTCAAAGTAACATGACGATCTTTTTCATCTTTTTTATAATCATCGGGTTGTAATTGCTTAACAACATCATCAACCCGCGCATACAGTTCACTAATATCTTCGGACGGGCCAGAAATAATCAATGGGGTGCGTGCCTCGTCAATCAAAATACTATCGACTTCGTCAACAATACCATAGAACAGCGGACGCAGCACTTGTTGTTCTTTGGAAAACTTCATGTTATCACGCAGATAATCAAACCCCAGTTCTGAATTAGTGACATACGTAATATCGCAATTATACGCCGCACGACGTTCATCATCGCCCATATCATGCTGGATAATACCAATAGACAGGCCCAAGAATTCATATATTTGCCCCATCCATTTTGCGTCACGTGATGCCAAATAGTCATTAACCGTAATCAAATGGGCGCCTTTGCCATACAAAGCCTTTAAGTACAGAGCTAATGTCGCGACCAATGTTTTACCTTCGCCAGTTTTCATTTCGGCAATCTGGCCATTATTAAGCACCATACCACCAATCATTTGCACATTAAAATGCCGCAACCCGATAGTACGAATTGACGCCTCGCGCACAAGAGCAAATGCGTCAGGCAATACGTTTTTTTCTTTTTCGCCCGATTGCAACCGGTTACGTAATACATCCGTCTGGGCACGCAATTCTTCATTAGACATTGCATGATACTTGGGTTCCAAATCGTTTATGATTGAAACAGTTTTGTCATAAGACCTTACCAATCGGTCGTTTGCCGATCCCAATATTTTTTGAATAATATTCATAGCCATCACTTTTCCTTGTTTGTCTGTATAGGTATAGCAAATTTTGTACCTTGCGGTCAAGATACTTTATGATATAATATAATAAAAATAATAAACAAGGTTGCACAATGATTTTATATCAAAATTGCACCAAAATAGGGGAGAATCCATCATGAAAGAATCGATAAAACAGTTACAAACCGCCAATATAACAAGTGATGTTTTTATAATATCGCCGGCCCAATTGGAATATATCGCCAGTGTATTTAGCAAAAACTTCGCGGATTCTATGAATATGCGCACGTTTTCCGGTCGCATATGCGAAATCGCACGAGAATCCCTGCGAACTGCATTAAAAGAAGCGAAAAAAATGGGCGAACGTCGTTAAATAACATATTGACACAACGTGTTTTATTAAAAACGGCACAAACATGTGCCGTTTTTTTCATATTAGCCTGCAATCTTAATGTGAACGCCCAGCACGCTGTATCCGATTGCCGTTGTAACGCGGCGGTTGTTGCGGCTTTTTGCCAGTCACTTGCGGATAAATACCATAACCCTTGCTGGCAAAATACGCACTATCACTACGTATCATACCCATTACACCAATATTGCCAAGTTGATCATCATCCAAAATTTGATAAGTTTTCCACCATCCTTTACCATATACCTTTGGCGAAACATCAAATCGTGGACTCAAACTATCACGCACGACATGAAAACCTATCGGTGTCCAAGCACCACTGGTCGCACGAACTTTAATACGCACGGTATCATACAACATTACCCATTCGCGAACAGAGTCCAACGATGGATATACAGGTCCCCCGGCACTAGGGTAAAAATCAACCAAATACTCTTTTGTTCCACCCAGCATTGGCGGGAGCGTATCACCACCCGGTGTTGGTGGCACAATCGTATCACCCCCCGGTCCCGGAACAATAGTATCCCCACCCGGTGTTGGGGTAATGGTATCACCCGGGTTCACCGGTGTAATCGTATCCCCAGGATTTACCGGTGTTATTGTATCGTGTGTAATTGTATCCGTTGGTTCTTCGGTTGGGTCTTCATGCGGTTGCAACGGATCTTCGGGCTTGGTACATTGTGCTAATACTATGCCCGCAAAAATCATTGCAGTTAACGCCATAACCCGGAAATTCTTTTTATCGGCCATATAAAATCCTTTTGGTTTTCACCTATGATTATATCAAAAAATACCGTTTTGTCAACCAGTTGTATAATTTACAAATATGCAACACAATAAAAAAGCGACACAAATCTGCATCGCTTTTCATTCTCTTAACGTGACCGACCGGCCCGCTGTATCCGATTGCCGTTGTAACGCGGTGGTTGTATATTTTTGTTGCCTTTATCACCATTTACCGGCCAAACAATATAATACTTTGATTCATACCAATCTCTATCACTTTGTATCATACCTTTAACGCCGATATTCGTGCTATCTGCATCAGGAACAATTTGATAGGGTCTTATTGTCATTCCACCATAAACCTTTGGGGAAATATTAAAACGTTTACTTAAACTATCCCGCGCCGAATGAAACCCAATAGGTGTCCAATAATTAGCTGGCACCCCCCATTTGATATAAACAGAATCGTATTCCGGATCGTTTGCATAACGCCGAATAGTGTCCAATGACGGAAAATCATTTCCCCCATTATAATAAAATTTGGCAACTTTACCACCACCCGGCACAATTGTATCACCGCCTGGTCCTGGGACAATTGTATCCCCACCAGGACCCGGAACTATCGTGTCGCCACCGGGTTGAATTGTATCAATCGGTGGAACCGGTGGCAAAATTGTATCACCCGGCATATCCGGAATTGTATCCCCGGGGGTTACCGGTGTAATGGTATCGGTCGGAACATCAGGATTAACCGGTTCCGGTTCTGGGATAGGTTCCTTTTGACAACTAACTAACCATGCTATTAACGAAGCCACAGCCACAGGTAAAAATATCTTTTGTTTCTTACTCATTCGAAATCCTTTTGGTTTCAATTATAATTATACAAAAAATATCTTTTTTGTCAAACTATTATCTTTTAATATCAATTCTGTGCGCTGTCATCATAAACAGAATATGTCGCATTATTGTATTTCATCTTTAACTTATGGTTAACACCATCCGACATATTCGTCATGGTCGTCGACATGTTACCATAGAACACCGTATTACCAATCTTGACATGCAACGACGGATGTGTCTTTTCACCACTACGCAGATAGACATGGTTTTCACCAACATGTAATATACGCCCACAATCATCCGCTTCGTCTGCACCATGGCCGTACCCAATTGTGGTCAGACCAGATGCACATGCATTACACGCCAATGTTGATCCATATGCAACCAATCCACCCGCGGACCAATTACCCGCACCCGCATTCGTGCACTGACCGTTTGCTGTCGGCAAACACTGACCGGCGCCACATGATGCCTTACACTGATTCTGTGCCGACAAACCTGTTCCACCAAACGTATATCCGGTCGGACAAGCGGACAACCCTTGATCATTACTGCTGTAATAAACATTCGTTATACCTAAACAATAATTACCCGCCGTGCAAACACTGCATGCACCATTGGTATTTGCTGTCAGGTAATATCCCGCCGCACAAGTATATGTCTTGCCTGCATACCGTGTTATTGTTGCACTTGTACTGGTCGTTTTAATTGTTGTAACAAAGCCGGATGCCGCATTAGCACTTGTTGCCCAACTGCCTGTACTGGTATAAGTCGTACCCGTCGCCGTGCCAGTCAGCACAGTTGTTGGCAATTTACAGGTGGTATTATAGTATACAACCAATGTGTCATTCGTTGAACCCGTTGCACCACCAATACTCTTACACCCTGAATTACTTGGCAAAGTCAACGTTCCACTCATACCATTTTTATTCAACACAATATTTCTATAACACGCCGTATGTGCTTGGGCACCCGCATTACTGGTCCAATTGCTACCACATGGCGCACATTCACCCCCAGTAATATAATCACTACTTGTTGATGGATTTTGAACCTTGCATCCGCCAACAGCATAATATCCTGCACCAACATTACCATCAATGCCTTTTTCTGTTCCATCATACGTCCATGTTCCACCACGGCAATACTTACCCGCCGGACACGATGTACAATCCGCACTGCTGGTTCCAGTTGACGGCAAGTAATACCCGGCACTGCATGTTATTGACACCGCTGTACATATCGGATCTCCATTCGCATCATACGACAACGAATATCCCGCATCGCACGCCCATTTCGCATAGAATGTATGATCGCCAAAGTCACGCGGCCCAACAGATGTCTCTGTGCTACCCGTGCAGTTCTGCATATCCGGATCATCCTTGCACCAGCCATCAAAATGTCCGTGCGCCAACGACAAATCCGCCGCACTAATGGTATCCCTTCCTTCGGTATACACATATGTCCCTGGACGATTACCACTGTCTGGCCCCGTACTTGGTGCATGGGCATATAACAATGTATATGTTTTCGGTTCATAAACCGGACGCAGCGTAAACGGTGTGCTATCGGTAAAGCCTTCACATGCACCACTTGTACTACCCCAATCATCATTCACGCCCGCAATCTTGCACCATGTAGTATTACCTGTTTTACCCCACGTTGTTATTGTATCTGTATGCGTTTCTCTTAGCCCTAACGCTCTAGACTCTGCATCAACACTCCACCCAAGGAAGTTAAAGCAATTCGCACAATAATCCGATGTTCCCTGACCATATACTTTTTGACAGTTCCCGATTCCCGGTAACGTAGCACTTAACGGTGCATCCGCCAAATAATGTGCTGTCTGTGTCGTTGGCGCCGTGCCTTCATATGTATAACCCAATTCATCATCACTACATGTATAATTCATGTTGTAATTTGTTACATTACATGCCGGACTTGTGTTACTTGCCACACCGGCATTCGTTGCCGTAAATGTCCCAGTATACGTCGTACTGCTGGCATTCACATGATAACCCGGTTCACAAGTATAGGTGTATACGCACTTGTTACTGCTGACGCCCGTTGCACTGCAACTTGCCACATTGGCGCCCGGTGTACAGGTACAATCATCAAAGTGTGCATATAAACTCTGATCACCTGTCTTGTTCCATGTACGATAGCTGGTCAGACTCTTGGTATAATACTGGTTCCCAGCGGACGCATTATCAAAGTACCCCGTGAACACAGCCTTTGTCTTGGTTGGCATGGTCAAGTTTGCATTGCTCGTATTCTTGACTGGCATGTTCGCATCATACGTTGCAGTCACAGTATCAACCGTTGTATCACCATTCTTTAACAACACTGTTGATGTTTGTGCCGTCCATTGTGCCTTAAAAGCAATGTTACCATATGTGCCTGCAGCAATCTTAAAGCTTGTTGCGCCACTTGCCGAAGACCCTGCACCCCACGCTGTCGGTGCCGTTGTTACTGTCCACCCCGCAAATGTATACCCTGTCATACTTGGATTACTAATATTAACCGTTTGTTCTATTGTATACGTACCTGGATGAGTTGTACCATGCGCCGGATTCGACAAACTGCTAACATCATTCAGATCATACGTGATTGTATACGTATTCGCTGTACATGCGGTACCAGCCGCGTTTTGCGCATACCCCGCATCACATGTCCATGTCGCCGTAAACTGCACCGTTCCAGACGACGCATGCAAGCTCTTGAAATATACAGACGTTGTTGGCCCCAGCGTGGTAGTATTGAACGATGTCATATTGTTGTTTGACGCGCCATGATAGTGTGTCGTTGTATCCATATTTGTAATATTCCACCCCGCAAACGTACTATGTGGACGGGTAGGTTGCACAACATTGAATATCTCATCATACGCCACTGCTGTTGGACGTGCACTAACCGTCGGACACTGAACCGCTGTACTGGTTGTTGTGGTTATAAACGTATTATTTATAGTATCATACAATCCACATTTGTTGGTGCTAATCTGACGAACCGGGATATAATTACGCGACACAGTGGCACCTTCGGTTAACACCAAACCATACACCTTTGCGCCATTTGTTGCATACTGACTTGTACCCCCTGTGCTTGTATTCAAATTAAACACATGCAGTGATTTCGTCGTCATACCTGTTACAGCACCAAGATTAACTTCTGTGGTATTAACAGATGCCTTGCCATTGTTCATATAGTTTATTTTATAATCGTACACTGTGTTCACGGTATTTGTTATTGTAACTTGATTTGCTGCATATGACGACCCACTACCACCATGTGGCAATAATGTACGCGCCGAGAATATATCAATAGACAATGGATTTCCACCCGCAAATGCCGTAGCATTCGTTGCACCAAGGATGATATTATCCGAAGACTTTATCGTCGTCAAAGCCGCACGCATATAAACACCAGTATTCATAGTTGGCACAACACCGGTATCTATATAAGATGCGCCACTCCCCTGTATATATTCAACTGGCATGAAATCAGATGCATTGTTGCCAGACGGCGCAGCGCCACCTTTTAGGTCATACGCGATTGTATAAGTATTTGCTATCCATTTTGCATAAATTGTGCTGTCTGCCAAGAACAAATTCGTTACATCCGTTACCGTACCATTAGCGTCAATTACTTCTTCGCCATCTCCATTTTGTCCAACAAAGTATCCACCAAAATCATACCCCAGTCTAGTTGGCATTGCGTGGATAGTACGCAGGCACTGACTAGCCTCCAGTTCGGTGTTATTCAACACCTGCGCCGCGATATAGCAATTATCATAGCGTTCGTACATACCCCATGCGCTATTTTGATGAACCTGACCGCCACTGCCACCGGCATCGTTCAAAGTAATACGATAATGGTTAGGTGCCCATACAGCATACAAGTTCACTGTCGCGCCATTGGTGCTCGTCAAATTAATCACCGATTCTTCATCATCATATTCTTTTTCACCACTTGCACTTGTTGACCAGCCTCTGAACGACCATCCGGTTAAGCTGTAACCATTAGTCGTTAAATTCTTTGCAACATCATATGTATGCGTACTATTCGCGGTTGTACCAGACACATTGTGTGACGCCACCGACGGCTTGTTCTTATTATACACAACTGTATACGTGTTCGCACTGCAACTCGGGGTCGCTGTATTATTACCAGATATCGTATAACCTGTGTCACAGGTCGTCGTGTAATCTACCGCTCCTACCGTCGTGACACTTAAACTACATGTTCCGTTGCTCGGTGTCGTGCAGTTCTTAGCCCATGCCGCATATATCGTCTTCGCTCCATTTATTGTCCA